>JAFDDH010000058.1 GCA_019310975.1 Deltaproteobacteria bacterium
GCAGTCAGCCTTCCCTGTGTGAAGATCTTGCGGCCCTCGACACGCAGGATCTCCGCTTCGAAGCGGAGCTCCTCGTGGAGCGGAGTCGGCTGCCGATAGCGAACGGTGAGCGTGCCCGTAAAGCCCGAATTGCTCGAGAGCGACTGCACGTAGCCCAGTACCTCGTCGAAGGCCGCAGCCACGTAGCCACCGTGTACCGAGCCGGGCGGCCCCTCGTACGCTGAGCCAAAGGTCACCCGGGCCGCCGCCGTGAGCTCACCGGTGCGGCCGATGACGATCGGCGGCGCGAGTGGGTTGGCGAGGCCGATCAACGGGCTCTGATCGAAGAAGGCGCCGACGTCGCCCGCATTGGCGGACTCGGCGTGGCCGACGGCACGCTTGAGGCGCGGATGCGCCTTCAGCATGTCGGCGTAGCGCTCGAGCGCTTCCGCAGCGCGGCGCATCTCCTCGACCGGCGCATTGCTCGGCACCAGTCGCTCGATCACGAGACGCATCGCATCCGCGAGCCGGCGCTTCTGCGCCCACATCTCGACACCGCTTACCTTGGTGGCGTCGTAGTGGGGTGTGATGTCCGGATTCGCATTCGAATCCTCGGCCATGGCCTGCACTCCTCTCCTTGCGCTCTGCATTCCTCGACAGAAGCTCCCGCGGAGAATTCGCGGAATCACGCCGCGCTCAGCGCGTGACGAGCACCGCCTTTCCCACGATGCGGCGGCCCATCAGTTCGCGCAGCGCGCGCGGCGCCTCCTCGAGCGGGAAGGTCGCCGGAGCGAGCGGCGAGAGCCGGCCCTCGCTCACCCATTCTCCGACCTCCTCGAAGAGACGATCGTTCTCATCGTGGTGCTTGGCACTCCATCCCCCCCAATCGACGCCGATTACCTGGCACTGCTTGAGCAGGATGAGATTCCAGCGCACGGTCGGGATCTCACCGCCCGCAAAGCCGATCACCAGGTAGCGGCCGCCCGGCGCGATCGCGCGCAGCGCCGGCTCCGCGAAGGCGTCGCCCACCGGGTCGACCACCACGTCGACGCCGCCGCCCGAAAGCGCCTTCGCACGCAACTTGAGGTCCTCCTTCGTGTAGTCGATGAGCTCGTCCGCACCTTGACGCCGGCAAGCGTCGAGCTTCTCCGGACTGGACGCCGCAGCGATCACCCTTGCTCCCATCGCCTTGGCGACGTCGATGGACGCGAGCCCGACGCCGCCGGCCGCACCCAGAACCAGCACTGTCTCACCTTCGCGAAGATCGGCGCGCCTGTGCAGGGAGAAGTACGCGGTGCAGTAGCTCTGCACGAAGCCCGCCGCCTGCTCGAAGGAGAGGCCAGCAGGCAGGGACCGAATCTGCGCAGGGCGCAGCAGCGCCTGGTCGGCGAAGCCGTTCAGTAGGGACATTCCGATCACACGGTCGCCGACCGCGTAGTCATCCACACCCTTGCCCACGGCCGAGACGACGCCGGCCGTCTCGCTCCCCGGAACGAAGGGCGGCTCGGGACGGATCTGGTAGCGGCCCTGGATGATGAGCGTGTCGACGAAGCTCACTCCGCAGGCGTGCACATCGATCAGCACGTGTTCGGGCAGTACGGCGAGATCGGGCCGCTCCTCGGGCGCGAGCTTGTCGGGCGGTCCGAACCCCACGCAGTTCACTACTCGCATCGCGACGGCTCCTCGGAATCAGAGCGGGGAGGGGTAATCCGGCTCCGCAATCGACCACGACGGGCCGCCCACGGAGCGTCGGGAGAACTTCCCGAAGCCGGCGGCGAAGATCAAGCGGGCGCGCTCACCGCTGCGCGTGTTGTGCAGCCTGGGGGAGCTCAGCCGGCCTCGAGCCCAGCTGCGCTCCCTTCGAGCACGCAGCGAACGCCCTCCTCGCGCTCCATCTCGGCCACACATTGATTGCAGTGGTTGCAGATCGAGCGCGAGAGCTCGCCCGACTGCATGCGCCCAACCAGGTCGGGGTTCGCGATCAGGGCGCGCCCGAGCGCCACGAACGCAAAGCCCTCTCCGATGGCGCGGTTCATGGTCTCGAGCTCCGTCAGGCCGCCGAGCAGCATGATGGGAAGGTCCACGGCTTGCTTGAAGCGGCGCGCGGAGGCCAGAAAGAAGGCCTCGCTCCACGGGTAGCCGCGGATCAGGATGCGGCCGAGCACCGCCAGGCCCAGCTTGCGCACCCAGTCGCGCTCGTAGCGCACCATCTCGCGCAGAGGGACGTCCCCGCGCATCAGGAACATCGGCGTGCGAGTGGTGTGTCCACCGGTGAGCTGCAGCGCATCCACGCTGCCGTCCTGCTCGATCCATTGCGCCACCTGCAGGCTGTCTTCGAGCGTGAGCCCACCGGGGAAGCCGTCCTCCATATTGAGCTTGGGGAAGATCGCGACACCGGGACCCGCCGCCTCGCGCACCGCGCGCAACACGTCGCGAGGGAAGCGTGCGCGGTTCTCGATTGAGCCGCCCCAGCGATCGTTGCGACGGTTGTTGTAGGGCGATAGGAACTGGCTCAGCAGGTAGCCGTGGCCCATGTGGATCTCGAGGGCATCGAAGCCGGCATCGACGGCCAGGCGCGCGGCGTCTGCGAACTCTCGCGTCATGCGCGCAAAGTCGTCCGACGTCATGGCGTGCGAGAAGCGCTGGGCGTGCGGGCTGAAGGTCCGCGACGGGCCAACGGGCTTGGTCCCGGTCGCACGGGGATGTGCGAACCAGCCGGCGTGCCCGAGCTGGATCGCCGCCCGCGCGCCCTCGGCTTGAATCGCCTGGCTGAAGCGCCGCAGCCCCGGCAGCGCCTCCGCTCGCATCCAGATCTGGTCGCCAAAGGTGCGGCCCTCGGAGGAGACCGAGCAGTACGCCAGGGTCGTCATCCCGACACCGCCCACCGCGAAGGCACGATGCCACTCGATCAGCCGGTCTGTCACCAGCCCGTCCCTCGACTTGCCCTCGTTGGTCCCGCATTTGACAGCGCGGTTGCGGAGCTGCGTGGGACCCAGCGCGGTCGCAGTCATGGGCGTCGTCGATGGGCCTCCTGAAAGCTCCACGGTAGCCCCGGGCCGATCAGGGGAGAATGCAGACGGCTCTAAATCGCTCAAATAGACGGCCAGAATGGACTATTCACGGTTCTCTCGCTATTCCCTTGCGATGGCCCCGGCCCTCGAGCGACCCCGATCCCGCCGCCCGCAAGCCGAGCCGCGCGCCGCGATGCGCCAGCGCCGGCTCGAAGCGGCCATCGAGTGCCTCGTCGAGGACGCCCGGGCGGGCGCCAGGATGGCGGGTAGCGATCCCGAGCTGACGGTATGAGCTCGGAGCGGATCGGAAGCGTAGAGCAGGAGCACTACGCCCAGCACGGCTACGTGATCGTGCCGGGGCTCTTCGACGAGAAGAGCCTCACGACGTGGCGAGGTCGGCTCGAGGCGATCGTGAATGGCAGGATCCCGCAGACCACATGCTGGTCATGAAGGATATCATGGTGGCCAAGGGCGCGGTGCAGACCGCGAACCCTGCCGAGGCCATCGCGAAGGTCCAGGACTTCGAGGCCGATCCCGTTCTCTACGGGTATGCGCGCGACCCACGGCTGCTCGACTGCGTGGCCGGCCTGATCGGGGAGGACCTGCTCAGCATCCACACCATGCTGATCAACAAGCCGCCGAACGTCGACGGCCGCCACCCGCTCCACCAGGACATCATCTATTTCCCCTTCCGGCCCGCCGAGCGCATCGTCGGCACCTGGACGGCACTGGAGCCCGTCCACAAGGAGAACGGCTGTTTGGTGGCCATTCCCGGCTCCCATCACGGCGAGATCATGGCCCACGAGCATCCGGACTGGGACTACGTGAACCTCGGCTATGTGGGCGTCTCGGGCATCGGCGCCGACGACCGGCGCGTGCACTTCGAGCTCCAGCCCGGCGATACGATCCTCTTCCACCCGCATCTCATTCACGGCTCGGGACGCAACCGCAGCGAGGGCTTTCGGCGCGCGATCTCGGCCCACTTCGCGAGCGCGCACTGCGAGATGACCCCCCAGCTCGCCAGCTTCCTGCCGAGCCGCTACTACACGCCGGTGCGGGGTGAGCGGCCGAGCTGGATGGAGTAGGAGGCTCGGCTCCACCTCGCAGGGTCGGAGCCCGCGCCACCGAAGTTGTGGCGATGCACGGCGCCTGCGACACTCGGCCGCCCGCGCGCGACGAGCTGCGCCGGGCCGGAGAGACGAGCGATGAGCTGGAAGCTGGACCCGCACCCGAGCTTCGAGGCCATCCCGGGCCCCGTGGTGGTCTGCGTAATGGACGGCGTCGGCATCGGCCGCGGCGACGCCTCGGACGCTGTCTGGCTGGCCCGCAAGCCCAACCTCGACCGGCTCACGGAGATCGCAGCCACCACGCAGCTCGCCGCCCATGGCAGGGCGGTGGGCATGCCCAGTGACGACGATATGGGCAATAGCGAGGTGGGCCACAACGCCCTGGGTGCTGGACGTCGCTTCGATCAGGGCGCCAAGCTCGTCGCCAATGCGGTCGCCAGCGGGAGCCTCTTCGAGGGCGAGACCTGGCAGGATATGACCGGGCGGGTTCGCCAGAGCGGCGAGGCGCTTCACTTCATTGGCCTGCTCTCGGATGGCAATGTCCACAGCCACATCGACCATCTCTTCGCGATGCTGCGCCGCTCTGACCAGGCGGAGGTGAAAAGCGTACGGGTCCACGTACTGCTCGACGGACGCGACGTGCCCGAGACGAGTGCCCTCGATTATGTGCACGCCCTGGAGGAGCTGCTCGAAACGCTCTCGGCGAAGCCAGGGCGTGACTACCGCATCGCCTCGGGCGGCGGCCGCATGGTCATCACCATGGACCGCTACCAGGCCGAGTGGGAGATGGTCGAGCGCGGCTGGAATACGCACGTCCACGGCCGGGGGCGCGGCTTCCTGAGCACCCATCAGGCGATCGAGACCCTGCGCGATGAGCACCCGGGCATCAGCGATCAGGTGCTGCCCCCCTTCGTCATCGTCGAAGCGGGCGGTGCGCCCATCGGTCCCATCCGCGACGGGGCCGCCGTCATCTTGTTCAACTTCCGCGGCGACCGCGCGATCGAGATAAGCCGGGCATTCGAGGCCGATGACTTCGTCCATTTCGACCGCAAGCCCAGACCCGACGTCCTCTACGCCGGCATGATGCAATATGACGGCGACCTGCTGGTGCCGAGCCGCTACCTGGTTTCGCCACCGGCGATCGACCGGACCCTCGGCGAGCACCTGGCTCGAAACGGGATCACGCAGCTCGCGGTGAGCGAGACGCAGAAGTTCGGCCACGTCACCTACTTCTGGAACGGCAACCGAAGCGGCCGCTTCGATGAGGGGCTCGAGACCTACATCGAGGTGCCGAGCGACACGCTTCCCTTGGTGGAGCGCCCCTGGATGAAGGCGGCGGAGATCACCGATCAGCTGATCGCCGAGCTGCGCAGTGGACGATTCCGACACGCCCGCCTCAACTACGCGAACGGTGATATGGTGGGCCACACCGGTGATCGCGACGCCACGGTGCAGGCCGTCGAGGCGGTGGACCTGCAGATCGGCCGGCTACTCAGGGTGACCGAGCAGCTGAAGGGTGCATTGATCGTCACCGCCGATCACGGCAACGCGGACGGCATGTTCGAGGTCGACCCGAAGACCGGCGAGCCGAAGCACGACGCCGCGGGCAAGCTGGCCGTCAAGACCAGCCACACCCTCAACCCCGTCCCGCTCCACATCTTTGCGCCGGGCCGATCGCTCGCCCTGGCGCGCGACGTGGCGGCCCCCGGTCTCGTCCATGTCGCCGCCACGGTCCTGCAGCTCTTGAAGCTGAGGGCTCCATCCGGAAGCTGAGGGCTCCATCCAGAAGCTGAGGGCTCCATCCAGCCGCCGAGACCCGCCTGCATCGGTCTTGCACGAGTCCGTCACAGGATCGCCACGCCTCCGTGATCACCCGCGCATACGCGGCGTGCAGCTTCCCTCGCCATGGAAGCGATGTACACGCGCATGCGCTCTGCGCTCGGACTCGAAGCGGCGGCCTGGCTAGAGCCGTCCCCGGGCTCGTCGCGCTGGTCGCGGAGCCGCTCATGTGGCTCTGGCGCAGCTGGTGGGATGGCCCAGACGCACGCCGGTATCGCGCTGGCCATCGCGGGATCGCCGGAAGCGAGGCCGCGAGTGGTTCACGGCGCCGGGCGGCCCGTCGAAGTGAACGCCGAGCGCCGTGCCGGTCGCCTACACATCCGCGTGCGCGATCACGGCGCAGGCATCAATGCAACGAATCGGGACCGGATCTTCGACCGCTTCTTCACCACCGAGCGCGATCACGGCGGAACCGGCCTCGGCCTGCCGATCGCGCGCGCCGTGGCAGAGCGGCGTGGGGGCTGGCTGGATCTCGAGTCCAGCCCTGGCGGCACCTGCTTCGAGCTCGTCGTCTGACGCTGGAATCAGCCTACCCGGAGCGCCGCTTTTACCAAAGTTTCACAGCAGTTCCGGTGCGTTGGACCGATCGACCGCTTAGCGTTTCAGCCAACTCATCCCCCGAATGGAAAGGTAGCGGTCGATGGCGGCATCCAGCGACACGGCGGCGATGGAGGTCGCAAAGGCCGCGTGCGACGGAGCGTCGGCGAAGTCGGCCGACCGCAGCCTCACGGCGATTCCGACGCTGATCTACGTGATCATGCAGGCGGGCACGCTGCTCGTCTTCGTGGTCGGTGTGAGCACGGCGGATGTGCTGCTCTGCGCGGCGAGCTTCTTCATTCGGATCTGGGCGATCACCGGTGTCTACCATCGCTACTTCTCGCACCGCACCTATCGCACCAGCAGGGTGATGCAATTCCTGCTCGCCTTCCTGGGCACGACCGCCGTGCAGAAGGGGCCGCTGTGGTGGGCGAGCATCCATCGCATCCACCACAGCGAATCCGATCGCCCCGATGACCCGCACTCGCCACGCCGCAGCTTCTGGTACGCCCATCAGGGCTGGGTGTTCGATCCACGCTGGGCCCGCACCCGCACCGAGCTCATCCGCGACCTGATGAAGTACCCCGAGCTCGTCTGGCTGAACCAATGGCATATCGTGGGCCCCATCACCTGGGGCGTACTCTGCTTCTTGATCGGCGGCTGGTCGGGCCTGGTATGGGGCTTCCTGGTATCGACCACGATCACCTGGCACGCGACCTACACAATCAACTCGCTGGCCCACAGAATCGGACGCAAGCGCTTCGACACCGGTGATGACAGCAAGAACAGCTTGATCCTGGCACTGCTCACCCTCGGCGAGGGCTGGCACAACAACCATCACTACCACCCGTCCTGCACCCGACAGGGCTTCTACTGGTGGGAGATCGACATCACCTACTACGTCCTGCGCGGCCTGCAGGCGACCGGGCTGATCTGGGACATCAAGGAGCCGCCGGCGCGGGCGTACCGAGACGCCGCGACCGCGAGCGACGAGGGCAGACGGCTGGCGGCCTGAGCCCGGCCGGCTTCCCCGTTCTCCTCTCTTCACGCCCCCTCACGCCCCCTCACACCCCTTCACGCCCCGGCACGCCCCCGCACGCGGGTTGCTACGCTGCGGCCCTGGGCGATTCCGTGCAGGAGACCGCGAGCCAGATGTCGAATCGTGCCGCCCTCGTCGCTGTCATCACCGCACTCATGGTGGGTGTGCTCGCGTCGCTGGCGCTGCGGCCAGCGAGCCGTGAGGTCGTGGATAGGGGTCACCCCGCGGCCCTTGCGCCGATTCGCTGGCGGTTGCCGACCGCCTTCGGAACGAATCTGCCCGCCCTCGGTGACAACGTCCTCTACCTGAGTGAGCGGATCGCCGCGCTGACCGACGGCCGCTTCCGGGCCGAGGTATTCGAGCCAGGCGAGGTGGTGCCCGCCTTCAGCATCGTCGACGCGGTGCGCGACGCAAAGGTCCAGGCCGGCTACACGTGGCTCGGCTACGACCAGGGCAAGCTGCCGGCGTCGGTGCTCTTTGGAGCCGTCCCCTTCGGCATGGAGCCCTGGGAGTACGCGGCGTGGTGGCACGAGGCTGGCGGTCGCGAACTCGCCGAGGATATCTACGCCGAGCTCGGCGTGCACCCCGTGCTCTGCGGCCTGATCGGCCCGGAGACCGCGGGCTGGTTCCGCCACCCGATCGAGTCGACGCAGGATCTCGAGGGGCTGAAGATCCGCTTCGCGGGCCTCGGCGGCAAGGTAATCCAGAACCTCGGCGCGTCGGTGACCATGATGCCGGGGGGCGAGATCTTCCAAGCGCTCGAACGGGGCGCCATCGATGCGACGGAGTTTTCGCTGCCGGTCGTCGACGAACGATTGGGATTCGATCGGATTGCGCAGATCAACTACTTCCCCGGCTGGCACCAGCCCTTCACGGCCTTTCACCTGGCTGTCGGCGACGCCGCCTGGGCGGCCCTCGACCCCGCCGCGCGAGCGGTTGTCGAAACGGCGTGCACAGCGGCGACGCTGCGCAATCTGGCGCGCGCCGAGGCGCTGCAGGGTGCGGTATTGCGTCGCTTCGAGAGCAAGGGCGTGAGCGCTCGCTCGCTGCCCGAGTCCGTGCTCACCGATCTCGAGCGCGCGAGCGAACTCCTGCTCGCCAAGGAGGCCGCCGCCGATCCGGACTTCGCACGCGTGCTGGCTTCCCAGCGCGCCTTCTCGGCCGACTACAATCGCTGGCGACGCATCGCCTATCCTCGCGGCCGATGAGCCCCGACGAGGCTCCCCTCGCATCCGGTGCCGAGGATATCGATCCGCGCCGGCTGGGTGAGCAATCCGACATCACGCACCACACCGCCCTGCCGCACACGCGCACGTCGAAGAGGCTGGACGCGTCGTTGATGCGATGCGGCGAAATCCTCTCGTGGATCTGGCTCTTGCTCCTGGCCGTGATCGTATCGAACGTGACGCTCCGCTATGTCTTTGGCGAGGGCCGCGTGGAGCTCGAGGAGCTGCAATGGCACCTCTATGCGGTGGGCTTCCTGGGCGGGCTCTCCTACTGCGTACCCGCCGACGCCCACATCCGCGTCGACTTCCTGCGCGATCGACTCTCGCCACGCATGCAGGCCTGGGTAGAGCTCTATGGCATCCTGCTCTTGCTCCTGCCCTTCTGCGGGCTCGTCCTCGTCTTTGCCGTTCCCTTCGTCGCGGAGTCTTGGGCGTCGGGTGAGGTCTCACCCTCGCCCGGCGGCCTACCGGCGCGCTGGCTCATCAAGGCCGCACTCCCCATCGGCGCCGCACTGCTGACAATCGCCTACGTGTCGCGGCTGCTGCGCGTGTCGAGTCTGCTCTTCGGCGCACCCGCACCCTTGCCGCGATCGTCCGCGATTCGCGGAGAGGATGAATAGCGCTGTGGAGACACGCGAGCTGCTGGCCATCGCGATGTTCGTGCTCTTCATTGGCCTGATCTTCACCGGCTTCCCGGTGGCCTGGGTGCTCGGCGGCCTGGCAGTCTTCTTCACGGCGCTGGGCATCCTTGTCGAACGCGACCTCGGGATCTACACCGGCATCGATTGGGCGTACAGCTCATTGGTGGTGGACCGCATCTGGGATCTGATGGACAACTGGGTGCTGGTGGCGCTGCCCATGTTCATCTTCATGGGCCTACTCCTGGATCGCTCCGGGCTCGCGGGTGAGCTGATGCGCAACATGAGCCGCCTCTTCGGTCGTGTCTCGGGCGGGCTGGCCGTCACGGTGGCGCTGATCGGCATCCTGCTCGCGGCCACCACGGGGATCATCGGGGCCTCCGTCGTGCTACTCGCATTGCTCGGCCTGCCGGTGATGCTCGGACAGGGCTATCGCTCGGAGCTGGCTGTCGGGACCATCTGCGCCGTCGGGACACTCGGCATCCTGATTCCGCCGAGCATCATGCTCGTCCTGATGGCCGATCGGCTGGCGATCTCCGTCGGCGATCTCTTCCTCGGCGCCCTGCTGCCGGGCGCGCTACTCGGCGGTCTCTACATCACCTACATCCTGATCTACAGCCGGCTGCGTCCGCAGGACGCGCCGGTGCCCGCGGATGCGCCAGCGGTGGACCTCGGCGTGGTGCGCGACGTCGCGGTGGCGGTGCTACCCGCTGCCGGGCTGATCCTGGCCGTGCTTGGCAGCATCTTCTTCGGCGTGGCGACGCCCACTGAAGCGGCCGGTGTCGGAGCATTCGGCGCTCTCGCACTGGCATTTGCGAAATCCAAGCTCTCGGGACCGATACTGCGCGATGTGCTCGGCCTCACGACGCGGACCGTCGGCTATCTCTTCGCCATCTTTGTCGGTGCCACCGCGTTCTCGCTCGTGCTGCGCGGTCTCGGCGGCGATCACCTGATCGAGTCCGCGATCCTGGGGCTACCGCTCGGGCCCGAAGGGACGCTGATCGCGATCCTCTTCTTCACCTTCTTGCTCGGATTCTTCCTCGATTGGATCGAGATCACGCTCATCATCCTGCCGCTGGTGGCGCCCGCCGTGGAAGGGCTCGGCTTCGACCTGGTCTGGTTCACGGTGCTCTTCGCCGTGTGTCTACAGACCTCGTTCCTGACGCCGCCGGTCGGCTTCGCGCTCTTCTATCTGAAGGGCGTGGCACCACCGGAGATCGACATTTCCACCATCTACCGCGGTGTCGCGCCCTTCGTCCTGCTTCAGCTGCTCGGACTCGCGATGCTTTTCTTCTGGCCGGCCATCGTGACCTGGCTGCCAGGCGTGGCCTATGGGCGTTAGGAGAGGCCCTCGTAGCGGGCCAGGACATACGCCGGGACCTCCCGCTTCGTCTGTGGGTCAGCGACAGGCGCCTCCGCGACCACGCGCAGCGGTAGCTCCCCGGCCCAGACGTCGAGCGCATAATCTGCTTCTTCTTCGACCGGCGGACCCGTACGGACCTTTGCGGAGGCCTCGTCGACGGGTATGGCCAGCACCAGAGTCCGAAGGTACTCCTCGCGATTGGGGGCACGCACCTCGGCGCTGCGGCCCGGCATCACGTGCTCGATCAAGGCGTCGAAGGCAGCCCGCTTCTCCACTTCGTCGTCCACCTCGCGTGCCCGGCCGTAGATCACCACGGAGCGGTAGTTGACCGAGTGGTGGAAGGCCGAACGCGCGAGCACGAGCGCGTCGAGCAGCGTCACGCTCACACAGCACTCGCTGCCATCGCGCATCGCGCGGAAGATGCGATTGGCCGTCGAGCCGTGCACATAGAGCTGGTCGCCCAGGATTGCGAAGGCGGTGGGGATGATGGCCGGGTGGCCGCCAACATCCACAGCCACGTTGCAGAAGAGCGCTTCATCCAGGATCGCGAGGATCGCCTCCCGCTCGTATCGGGCCCGGGTCGATCCTCGCTTCAGCTTCGTGCGCTCGGACGGGGCCTCCATGGCCATTCCCTTCTTCTCAATT
Source organism: Deltaproteobacteria bacterium (assembly GCA_019310975.1). Taxonomy (GTDB): domain Bacteria; phylum Myxococcota_A; class UBA9160; order UBA9160; family UBA4427; genus JAFDDH01. Next base: position 11,345 of record JAFDDH010000058.1, read on the forward strand.
TTGTGCTAGTACATAACTAATTATATGTCAGTACAAAATTATATCAGGGGAACGAGCGCTGTCGAGATCTCGGGAAATATCGAGCGGGCGATCCTTTCCGGTCGGCTGCCCGCCGGCACCCCGCTGCCCACGGTGCGTGGGTGCGCGCGCGTGCTCGAGGTCAGCCCAGCCACCGTGTCATCCGCCTGGCGGACCCTGCGCGACCGTGGGCTGATCGTGACGCGCGGCCGGCGCGGCAGTGCAGTGGCCGACCAGCCCCCGCTGCCCCCACTCGCCGCCCCACCGCTGCCCCGCGGCGTTCGCGATCTCTCGGCGGGCAATCCGGACCCGGCGCTGCTACCCGATCTGAGCCCGGTGCTTCGGGGTCTCGATCCACCACGTCGCCTCTATGGAGAGGACCTCAAGGACCCCGCCCTCGTCGATCTGGCCGCGGCACAGATGTCCGCCGACGGCCTCCCGGCCGGCCGCATTACGGTCGTCAGCGGCGCCCTCGACGGCCTCGAGCGGGTCATGCAGGCTCATCTGCGGCCGGGCGATCGCGTGGCTGTGGAGGATCCCGCCTTCTCGGGCGTGCTCTCACTCCTGCAGCCTCTTTCACTGGTGCCGGTGCCAGTGGCGATCGACGAGCGCGGCATGCTTCCGGATTCACTCGAGGCGGCGCTGGCGGCCGACGCGGGTGCCATCATCGCAACGCCGAGAGCGCAGAACCCGACGGGTGCGGCCCTTGACGCAGGGCGTGCTCGGGCGCTGCGCTCCGTGCTCCGTCGCCATTCGAACGTGCTCGTCATGGAGGACGACCATGCGGGCCCGGTGTCGGGCGCCGGGTCGCACACGCTTGCGGGTGTGACCGATCGTTGGGCCGTGGTGCGCTCGTTCTCGAAGGCATTGGGGCCGGATCTGCGAGTCGCTGTCGTGCTCGGCGACGACGAGACCACCGCGCGCGTCGAGGGCCGTCAGCTCATGGGCATGCGTTGGGTGAGCCACATCCTGCAAGAGCTGGTCGTGGCACTCACGAGACGTCGCGGTCACGCAGCACGACTTCGCAAGGCGGAAAGGACCTACACGCGAAGGCGCGAGGGGTTGATCGAAGCACTCGCCGCGCACGGCATCGAGTCGACCGGCCGCTCCGGGCTGAACGTGTGGATCCCTCTGCCCGTCGAGACTTCCGTCGTGCAGGGCTTGCTCGAAGCGGGCTGGTTGGTCGCCGCGGGCGAGCGCTTCCGGCTGCAGAGTGGGCCGGCGATCCGTGTCACCATCGCCAGGCTCGATCCGGCGGACGCGTGGCTCTTCGCCGAGGCATTGGCGGCCGTGCTGGCTCCAGCGGAGCGCACCTACCTCACATGATCCGCGTATTCGACCGCCCTCACCGCGCTTGCCCAGAGCAGCGACGCAACGCGAGCAGGAGATGCTCGCGCTCCTCGCGCATGCTGGCCGCAGCCTCGGCCTTGACGAGGTCGAAGCCGCGCACCTGCTCGGGCAGCTCGGCCAGCCGGCAGGCGATCTCGTGGTTGCCCGCATGCAGGCTGGACGCGATCTCGTCGAGCACGGCCTCATACTCGCAGAGCAGTGCCCGCTCCAGCCGGCGATCGGCGAGCCAGCCGAAGGGATCGAGCGGTGTACCGCGCAGACGCTTGCCCTTCGCGAGCCAGCGCATGGCACGCAGCATCCACGGTCCGTAGGCGCGCTTCACCAGGCGGCCGGTCAGGGGATCACGCCGCGCAAAGGCCGGTGGTGCCAGGTGGATCTCGACCCTGTAGTCGCCCTCGAACTCGCGTTCGAGCGCCTCGTGGAAGCGACCGTCGGAGTAGAGCCGCGCGACTTCGTACTCGTCCTTATACGCCATCAGCTTGAAGGCGTTGCGGGCCACCGCCATCGTCAGGCGGCGCGAACCGGGCACGACCTCGCTCTCGAGCCGTAGCATGCGCGCCACGAGCGTGCTGTAGCGCTCGGCAAAGTTGGCATCTTGGTAGTCGGCCAGAAAGTGGCCGCGCCGGATCACGATGTCATCCAGAGTCTGCTCGGATCCGAGACGCTCCTCGGAGGCCATCCAGTCATCGATCAGCTTGGGATCGTGAGCGGCGAGGCGACCGAGCGCGAAGGCGCGCAGGTTCATCTCTACGGCAACGCCGTTGAGCGCGATGGCACGTTCGATGGACACCCGTGGGAGCGGTACCCGACCCAGCTGGAAAGCCAGCCCCACGAGGAAGAGGTTGCTTCCGATGGCATCGCCGAGCATGCCCTCCACGACGCGCGTGGCGTCCAGGCTGTGCAGCTCGTGAGAGGCCAGACGCACGCGCTCCCGCATGTCGTCGCGGTCGTATCGCACCTGGTTGTCCATCACGAAGGCCGCTGTGGCAGTCAGGTGGGTGTTGAGCACACTGAAGGTGCGCCCGCCGTCCAGTACGCCCAGGCCCTGCTCGCTGGCGGCCACCACCATGTCACAGCCCAAGAGCAGGTCGGCGGCGTGGGGCGGCACACGGCCACCGTGAATCGCCGCGCCGGGCTCGCCAAGCCGCACGTGCGAGACGACGGCACCGCCCTTCTGCGCCAGGCCGGTCATATCCAGCACCGCCACCGCTCGCCCCTCGATATGTGCTGCCATTCCGAGCAGTGCAGCGACGGTCGTCACGCCCGTGCCACCCACACCCGTGAGCACGAGGTTGTAAACACCGTCCGATGCCGGTATTGGAGGCTCTGGCAGCATCTCGATCAGATCGCCCACATCGGCGGGCGTGCGCTTGCGGAGCGCCCCACCGACCACACTCACGAATGCCGGACAGCTTCCATCCAGACAGCTGTAATCCTTGTTGCAGGAGGATTGGTTGATCCGCCGCTTGCGACCGAGCTCGGTCTGCACCGGCTCGACGGAGAGGCAATTCGACGCGCTGCTGCAATCCCCGCAACCCTCGCAGACCAGCTCGTTGATGAAGACGCGCCGGGCCGGGTCGGGGATCAGCCCGCGCTTGCGCTTGCGACGCACCTCGGCCGCGCAGGCCTGGTCGTAGATCAGGACACTCACGCCCTCGACCTCGCGCAGGCGCTTCTGCACGGCGTCGAGTCGACTGCGCGGCTCCACTTCCACGCCGGCGGCCAGCGCGCTCTTGTCCGCGTAGCGACCGGGGTCATCCGTCACCACGACGATCTCCCGCACACCCTCGGCGGCGAGCTGGCGCGTGATCTGGTGCACCCCCATGGCTCCCTCGGCGGCTTGCCCGCCGGTCATCGCGACGGCGCCGTTGTAGAGCAGCTTGTAGGTGATGCGCGCATCCGCGGCGACGGCGGCGCGAATCGCCAAGAGCCCCGAGTGCACGTAGGTGCCGTCGCCGAGGTTCGCGAAGACATGAGGCTCATCGGTGAAGGGCGCCTGTCCGAGCCAGGCCGCGCCCTCACCACCCATCTGGGAGAAGTGGTCGGAGTCTCGATCCATCCACTGCACCATGTAGTGGCAGCCAATGCCCACCAGCGCGCGGCTTCCCTCCGGCACACGGGTGCTGGTGTTGTGCGGGCAGCCGGAGCAGAAAAAGGGCGTGCGGGCAGTCCTCGTGGGCCGGATCTCCAGTGCCAACTCGCGTGCCGCCGTCCGCGCCACGAAGTCATCGAGGCGCTCGCTCGTACACTCGCTCGGCAGCTGGTGGACCAGGGCCTCCGCGATCTCGACTGCGTCCAGCTCGAACGTACGCGCGAGCAGCGGTGCACCGTGCTCATCGCGCTTGCCCACGACGAGTGGACGCAACGCGTCGGGCAGTGTGTAGAGCTCCTCCTTGAGCTGGCTCTCGATGAGCGGGCGCTTCTCCTCCACGACCAGCACTTTATCGGCGCCGGAGACGAGATCGCGTATGTGCTCGGCATCGAGTGGCCAGGGCATGCCGACCTTTACGAGCTCTATACCCGACCGACGCGCCACCGACGCGTCGATGCCCAGATCCTCCAACGCCTGGCAGGTATCGGTGAAGGCTTTTCCACTCGCCACCACCACCAGGCGCGGACGTTTGACGGAGAAGATCGCGCGGTCGATCGCGTTGGCGCGCGCATACGCGATGGCGGCCGGAATCTTGACCTCGCGGATCCGGTACTCCTGGTCCTTGGGATCGTCAGCGGCGCGGATGTGCACGCCGCCCGGCGGCATCACGAAGTCGTCGGGCAGCACGAAACGACCGCGCTCCGGCCCCACACGCACCGTCGCGGAGCCGTCCATCCAATCTGTCAGCGCCAACAGGCAAACCCAGAGGCCCGAATAGCGCGACATCGCCCAGCCGTGCAGCCCATAGTCGATCACGTCCTGCACACTGGCCGGCGAGAGTACCGGGATTTCGAGGTGCATCATCGCGAACTCGCTCTGGCTCGGATACGAGGACGACTTGCAGGCATGATCGTCGCCGGCCACCAGCAGTACGCCGCCACGCCGCGCCGTGCCCGAGGCGTTCGCGTGACGAAGCGCGTCGGCGGCGCGATCCACGCCCGGCGACTTGCCGTACCAGAGACCGAACACACCGTCGTAGCGGGCGCCGGGGTGCAGGCCCGTCTGCTGGCTGCCCCAGACCGCCGTGGCCGCGAGCTCCTCGTTCAGCCCGGGCTGGAAGACGACACTGCGGCGGTCGAGATGGACGCGGGCCCGCCAGAGCTGCTGGTCGAGCCCGGCCAGTGGAGAGCCCCGGTAGCCGGAGATGAAGCCGGCGGTCTGGAAACCGGCGGCCGCGTCGCGGGCAGCCTGGTCGAGGGGGAGTCGAACCAGGGCCTGGATGCCGCTGAGATAGACCTCGCCCGCATCGAGTGCGTATTTGTCATCCAGGTTGACGACCGGGTCGCGAAGCATCGAGCGTGCCTCCTCATCCCCCTCCAGTCTCTTCTTCCTCTCTTATTCTTCGGACAAAATGGCCCCAAAAGAGGCAAATTTCATTTCTTTCTGACCCCAAAATCGACGAAAATTGGTATTAATCTGTCGATATACAACCATTACTTGGATGATTTATGCTCATCAATCTTGATGAAATCGATCTCCGGATCCTGGATACCCTGCAGGGAGATTCGAGTATCTCCAGCGCCGAGCTGGCGCGGAGGGTCGGACTCTCCCAGTCACCCTGCTGGCGCCGGGTCAGGCGGCTCGAGTCGCTGGGCATTATCCAGCGCCGCGTCGCGTTGCTGGACCCCGCGCTACTCGGCTTCGAGGTCACGGTCTTTGCCAGCATCAAGCTTTCGGAGCACGGCACGCAATCCCTGCCCGAGTTCGAGGCCGCCATCGAGAGCCTGGACGAAGTCGTGGCCGCCTATGCGATGACGGGCGAGGTCGACTACCTGCTGCACGTGGTGACGCGGGACATCGCCTCCTACGAACGCTTCCTGCGCGACCACCTGCTGCAACTGCCCACCGTGCGCGAGGTCCACTCGCAGATCGCCCTCAAGCGGGTGAAGCACACCACCCACCTGCCGCTCTCGCTGATCACGACAGCCGAAGAAGAGTGAGCCGCTCACGCTTCGTCACGGACCTGAAGGATCGACATCAGGCGTGTCTGGCGGTGCGCTGCCGGTGACCTGCCAGCGTCCTGCACATCGGGGAGGGGGGTGTGCAAGCATCCGAGTGTCGTCCAAGCGCGTTGAATGCCGATTGGATCGAATGCGCAGCTCCACCATACAGTCGCTCCAGGGAAGAGTCGATATGCGATGCGCATGCGACACCTCCCTCATCAAATCGCCAAGCCTCCGCGCGGAGCCGCGCGCCTGCGTAGACGAATCGCGCGCACGATCGCTCTGGCGGTTGTGCTCGGAGATCACGCGGTCCACGACCGGCCGACTCGCGTCGCCCGCGTCGAGTCCCTGGATCGGCAGGGTGACTAGCCGATGGCCCCCCTCCGCAATGGATCCATCCAGCGCAAGATCGTGTCCATCTCACTCGTTGCCGTCGGCGTCTCGCTCCTGCTTGCGAGCTCTAGCTTTGTCGTGTACGAGCTCCTCTCGGCGCGCCGCGCGACGATCGAGCGCGTCGCCACGGTTTCCAGCATGGTGGCCGACAAGAGCATCGCGGCACTGGCTCTCGGCAACGACGAGGATGCCAGGCTCAACCTCGAGGCGCTGCGGGCCGACGGCCAGATCGTCGCAGCCTGTTTCTACGCAATGGACGGCGATCTATTTGCCCGCTACTCGCCCAGCCACGGAGGCGACTGTCCGGCACGGGCTCCCGCCTTCCTCGGTCATCGCTTTGACGGAAAGCGCGTCTCCTACGTCATGCAGGTCAAAATGGAGGGTGCTCCCATCGGCTCGCTGCTGGTACGAGCACACAGCCTGACCACGTGGTCGCGAGTCCAGCGCTACCTCCCGGTCGTCGCCGTCGTCATGCTGGTGTCGGGAACGATCGCGACACTGCTGGCCAGCCGGATGCAGCGAGCGATCTCCCTGCCCATCCTGAACCTGGTGGCGACGTCGCGCCGCGTCTCCTTCGAGAACAACTACACGATTCGCGCGGAGCGGAACGGAGACGACGAGCTCGGCGTCCTGATCGAATCCTTCAACGAAATGCTCGGACAAATCGAGCAGCGTGATCACGAGCTCGAACGCCACCGCGATCATCTCGACGACGAAATCAAGGCGCGCACAGTGGAGCTCGAGCAGGTGATTCAGGAGCTCCAGGACGAGATCGCCCAACGCCAGAAGGCCGAGGAGCGAATCCGTTTCCTGGCCGACTACGACGTGCTCACGGGTCTGCCGAATCGGCGACTGCTGAAGGAGCGGCTCGAAGGAGCGATCGGCGACGCGACGCGCGGCGACGTCCGTCCGCTGGCATTGCTCTTCCTCGATCTCGATCGCTTCAAGGAGATCAACGACAGCTACGGGCACGCCACCGGCGACCGGCTCCTCGAACAGGTCGCCGAGCGGCTGGTCGGCTGTGTGCGCGGCTCGGATCAGGTCGCCCGGCCCGAGGACGAGGGCACGGGCGAAGCGGGCTGCGAGCCCACGGCCACCGTGTCGCGCCAGGGCGGCGACGAGTTCACCGTCCTGCTGACCGGAATCCACAGCGGCCACGACGCCAGCCGCGTGGCCGCGCGCATCCTCCACGCCCTCGAAGAGCCTTTTTCGCTTCCTGAACGCGACCTGGTGATCGGAGCCAGCATCGGCATCGCGGTCGCCCCGCATGACGGCTCCGATGCGGAGACCCTCATCAAGCATGCCGACACGGCGATGTACCACGCGAAGGAGAACGGCCGGAACGACTACGAGTACTTCTCGGAGAGCATGAAGGCCGCCGCGATCGAGAAGTTGACGCTGGAAGGCGACCTGCGGATCGCCCTCGAAGAGGGCCAGTTCTCGCTCTACTACCAACCCTTGATCGATCTCGACACGGGCCACATCGAGGGCTTCGAGGCATTGATCCGCTGGCATCATCCCACCCGGGGCCTCGTCCCGCCCGACGCATTCATCGGCGCCGCCGAGGAGTGTGGCCTGATTACGGCCATCGGCGACTGGGTGCTCCACGAGGCATGCAGACAGTGCGCCGAATGGCGCGATCAGGGACTGCCCTCAGTGCGTGTGGCGGTCAACGTCTCGAGCCATCAGTTCCGAAAGGGCCAGCTCCTCCACGCCGTCGCCGATGCGCTCAGCCAGGCGCGCCTCGCTCCGCAGCTCCTCGAGATCGAGGTCACGGAGAGCAGCATGCTCGACAACGAGCGCGCCGCGATCGACACCCTCGAGCGATTGAAGGAATTGGGTATACACATCGCGCTCGACGACTTTGGTACTGGCTACTCCTCGCTGAGCTACCTGCAGCGTCTGCCGCTGAATTCGCTCAAGATCGATCGCTCCTTCATCGCCGACCTCGATCATGCCGACAACAACCACAGCATCGTCACCGCCATCATTACCATGGTCCACGGCCTGGGTCTGCAGGTCGTGGCCGAAGGCATCGAGCGGACGCGCCAGCTGGCCATGCTACGCGCCTGGGGGTGCGATCGTGGGCAGGGCTACCACTTCAGCAAGCCGAAGCCGGCGAGCGAAATCCCCCAACTCCTGCGGAACGCCCAGATGGAGCTCGAAGAGCAATCCGGAGACGAATGACGCAGCGCCCGGAGTGCCGGCAAGCGATGAATGCCGAGCAGACGAGCGCGTGCTACGCGAGCAGCGGACCCGTCGCCAGCTCCACGATCATCGCCGCGAAGAGCCCCAGCAGGTGCACGAGGGAGATCATGAAGAGCCCTCGCGCCGACTCGAGATCGCCGCGCGTACGCAAGCGCAGCGCGCGCTGCAGAACGACTGCACCCAGAACGACGGCCGATGTCCCGTAGATCAGGCCGAGCTCAGGGAGCCACAGCGGCGCCAGTGTCAGCGGCAGCAGGACAGCCGTCCAGATCAGGATGCGGTCGTGGGTGGCCCGCTCGCCGATCTTCTCCGGCAGCATCGGGAAGCCGGCGCGCGCATAGTCTTCGCGTCGAAAGAGTGCGATCGCATAGAAGTGCGGTGGCTGCCAAACGAAGATGATCGTGAAGAGCAGCCAGCCGGCCGGGCCGATGTGGCCATCGACGGCCGCATCCGCGATCAGCGGCGCGATCGCACCGGAGATGCCGCCCACCACCACCGCGAAGGGTGTGCGCGGCTTGAGCCAGAGCGTGTAGGCAAAGATGTAGATCGCGATCGCCGCCAACGAGATCATGGCCGCCGGTGCACCGGCCACGGACCAGAGCAAGAGCGTACCGATCACCGCCAGCGAGAGTCCGAATGCGAGTGCCGACGCGGGCTGGAGGCGACCCGCTGGAAGTGGCCGACCGCGGGTTCGATCCATCTGGGCGTCGAGATCACGCTCGAGATAGCTGTTGAGCGCGTTGGCGGCCGCGGCGCAGAGCGCGATGCCGAGCAGCGTGGCCGCCGTCAGTGTCGGAGTCGGCCAGCCGCCCCCCGCCAGCACGAGCGCCGGCAGGCCTGAAAAGAGGACCAAGGGCAGGATGCGCGGCTTGGTAAGGGCGACGTAGCTGGCAGCGGTGCTCATCCGACCTCCACAATGCGGGCACGCGTCGCCGAATCGGGCAGCGCACCTCTATCCCAGGCCACGTCGCGCACCAGCATGGCGGTGACGAGGACAATAGCCGCGGAGACGCCCGTGTGCATCGCAGTCAGCGGCTCCGGGAGCATGAGCAATACATTCGCCGCACCCACGCCGACCTGAAGCGCGACCAGGCCGAGTCCAGCGGCGGCCAGCATGCCAAAGCGTCCCACGCCGCGCGTGCTGAGCGCCAGCAACCCATAGAGCGTCAAGAGCGCGAATCCGTTCAGACGATGGATCACATGGATGCCCACGAGCCCCTCTAGGGTCGGCACGATGCTCTCGCCGTCGCAGCTGGGGAAGCTCGTGCAGGCAAGCCCCGCGTAGTGGCTGGACACGATCCCGCCGAGCACGATCTGCAGCATGAGGCAGGCCGCCAGGACGACCGTGAGCGTACGAGCGCTCACGGAATACCTCGCCGACGCGTCGCGGGGCTCGTGTTCGAGCTCGAAGAGGTCACGCGCGATCCACAGCAGCATCGCACAGAAGGAATTGCCCAGGACGAGGTGCACGCTCACCGTCCAAGGCGCCAGCAGCAGCAGGACGGTGAGTCCGCCGAAGACGATCTGCGTCACCAGCAACACCCAGGCGAGAGCCAGCCGCGGCCGCAGCGGTCCACGCAATTGGGAATCGCGCGCGCCGACCCAGGTGAGCGCAAGGAGGCCGAGGCCGATGGTGCCGGCGAACGCACGGTGGCCCCACTCGAAGGCGATCTTTGGATTGAATTCCGGCACGACTTGACCGTGACAGAGCGGCCAGTCCGGGCAGGCCAGACCGGCATCGTGGGCCCGGACCAGGCTGCCAACGATGATCAGGCAGAGGGTGAGCGCGGCAAGCAACCCGAAGCCGCGCGCTAGCATCAGGCGCGTGGCGTCTCGAGACGCTGAGATGCGGCGCTCGCTCATTCGGGGCGGCCTCGTGGAGAGTTCGGATGGCAATTCGGGGCCCGGCGGCGAATCGGCGCGTCCGGATCGCGCCGCCAGAGGGCGCGGCATGCGCCTCGCACCCGATTCGTGGCGACGCCGGGGGGGGTGAGGCGGCCGGTAGGCTAGCGCAGGCGCTACGCTTGTCGGCCCTCACAGGGGTGAATCACGGCGTGGCCGCTCTGGTCGGATTCGATCCCCTTGGGTAACACGGAAGCCCTGCCGGCCCGAGCCCGGATCGCCCTCTGGTATCCTTGTCGTCGCGGTCCGCCTGCGCGGTTGCCGGGATCGGAGAGCTGCCCATGCGTCGATCGAGTTCGTCGGATTTCCGGTTCCAAGGCCTGGCCGCAACCCTGATCGCCGGCCTCATGCTGCTGGCGATGATCGGCTGCGGGCGCAGCGGGCCCCGGGAAGCCATCCAGATTCCGGCCACCAGCAGCCTGCGCGGCGCCACCGAGTTGCTGCTGCCTCGAGTGGAGACGGTGAGGGGCGCCCCGGATTGGGTTCACCGGCCCCGCCTCGACCGTGGCTTCGTCTACGGCGTCGGCATCCAAGCCAGTCGCCGATCCCCGGACCACTCTCTCTATTTGGCGATGAGCGCGGCGCGCTCGGCGATCGTGGCCTGGCTCGAGGCGCGCGGCGCTCGCGCCGAGTCACCAGGCAGCCTGAATCCGCCCCTCGCCATCAACGACGAGGTGATCGGCTTCGAGCGCCTGGCCCACGACCCGGCCAGCAATCGTTGGTATGCGCTGGCCCGCCTCGACATCACTGCCAACAAGGCTGCCGTGGTGGCCCAGGTCGCGCGTCTGGAGAATGCACTGCGCCGCGCCCAGCAAAGACTCGGAGACGCGTCGATCGAGGACGACGAGCACGTCCGCGCCGCCCTGGCGATCCTCTTTGGCCTGGATCGGCGCGCACAGTGGGCCGGCGCATATCACGCTTTCAGTGCGGAGCCAATCAGCGTACCGCAGGGGCTCGAGGATGCGCTGCTGCGCGAGCAGGCCGACGACCTGCTCTCGACCCATGGCGTGCGCATTCTCGTCGAGGGCCCGGACGTGCCCGGTCTATTCGGCGCCATCAGCGGTGCGATGGGCCGTGTGCACATCCAGAGCCACGAGTTCGGGCGCGGGCTGGTGACGGTGCGCATCGTCGAGAGCAGCGGCTTCGGGCCCGGCAACCCCTATCTCGAAGTGGACGGCCAGGTGGAGGTGGCGATCGAGGGTGGTGATGCGCGTTCGTATACGACGCCCTTCCACGTCGTGAGCAGCGGGATCGACATCGACGAGGCTCGCTTCCGAGCGGCGCGGAGCATCAATCAGGAAGTGGAGCGCATCGTGAGCGATACCCTGCGGACACTTGCGGAGAGCGGGAGCTGATAAGGGGCAGGCGAAGGGCCGGAATTGCGGTCACCGCACTCAGGCTTCGAGATGGGCGCGCACCGCCTCCCCGACCGAATCGCGCTCGATCAGGAAAGTGTCGTGTCCATAGGGCGAGTCGAGCTCGAGATACGTGACGTCGACACCCACGTCCTCGAGCAGCTTTGCCAGCTCACGCTGCTCCCAGACCGGGAATAGGATGTCCGAGGTCACGCCGATCACCAGCGCGGGCGCCCGCACATCGACGAGCCGTACGGCCGGCGCTCCACCATCGCGAGGAGACCCCCCCTCGCCCTCCGCCACGTCGAAGAGATCCATCGCCTTGGAGATGTAGAGGTACGAATTTGGGTCGTACTGCAGACAGAATTTGTCGCCTTGGTAGGCGAGGTAGCTCTCCACCTGGAAGTCCTCGTCAAGGCGGGGCATGTCGTCTTTCACGCGCTGGCGACCGAACCTCTCCATCCATTCCGGACCGGAGCGATAGGTGAGCGTGCCGATCTCGCGCGCCACCCGAAGTCCGCGATACGGAAAGGATTCGCCGTAGTAGTGCCCCTCGCGCCAGTCGGGATCCGCCATCACCGCCTGCCTTTGCACGAAGCGCATGGCGATGGACTGGGGGTGCGAGCAGACCGCCGCCGAGATGCTGACGAAGCGCCCGACCCGTTCGGGGGCCAGGGCCGCCGCCATCAGGGATTGCATGCCGCCGAGTGACGCCCCCACCGAGGCATGCAGCCGCTCGATGCCCAGGTGGTCGAGCAACAGCATCTGCGCCTTCAGCATGTCGCGTACGGTGATGATGGGAAAGTCTGTCGCCCAGGGCTTCCCGGTCGCCGGGTTGGTGGACGACGGCCCCGTACTGCCGTAGCAACCGCCGAGGAGGTTCGTGCAGATGACGTGGAAGCGATCGGTGTCGATTGCGAGCTCTGGGCCGATGAATTCCTCCCACCAGCCGGGATGCGTGTTCTGTGCGTGACTGCGCGCATGCGACGAGGCGGAGAGCCCGGTGTGAAGCAGGACGACGTTGTCGCGGACCGCTGAGAGCTCCCCCCAGCTCTCGTACGCGATGTCGACCTCGGGCAGCACGCCGCCCCACTCGCAAACGAAGGGGTCGTCGGAACGGAAGGTCTGATAGCCCGAGACGACCTTTTCATACTCGGGCTCGGGTCCCATCGGAATCGCAGAACGCATGCCGCATTGACTCTAGTGTGTCCCCCCAGGCGTCGCGAGCGGGCTAACATCGCCCGATGCGGCCCGACATCCCGATTGCGTGGTCCAGTCCACGATGGCGAATCGCGATCGCTCATGCGCTGCTCCACACCCTCCTGCTCGTTCTTTGCGCATCGTCTGCGCCCGCACAGGAAGCGGGGACGGCTTCGGACACCGCCGCGAAGCCTGCCAAGCCGGCGGTGCAGACGATCTCGATTGCCGAGATCGGTACAGCGTCCGAGCGCGCGAAACGCATCCTGGCCGAGATCGAGAGCGCGCTGGCGCCGGAGGAGGAGACGGCGCAGGCCGCCGCGGCCGTTCCGGCGCTGAGCGATCGCGTCGAGGACCTGATCAGTCGATCGCAGCGGGCCCGAACCGCCGAGGCATCGACCTTCAATCTCGACCGACTGCAGCGCGAGTGGAACTCGCTGGGAGCCGACCTGAGCGCGATCCAGTCGAAGCTCGACACGCGCAGCAAGCAGATCGAGGAACAGATCAAACGCATTCGCAAGGAGCGATCGATCTGGCAGGCCACGCGCGAAGCGGCAATCGCGCAGGACGTCAGCCGCGAAGTCATTGGCCAGATTGCTGAGGTCGAGGCGGCCGGCAAGGCCGCCGCCGACACG
>JAFDDH010000213.1 GCA_019310975.1 Deltaproteobacteria bacterium
CGAGCGCTTCACCGTCTACCCCATGCCGACCCGAGTGACCTTTACCCGCGAGGTGGACTTCGACGCGCAAGGCCGGGTGTGGACCTCCAACTCCAACGGGCCGAGCTGGCAGATCGAGGGTGGAGTCCCGAAGGTGACTCGAATCGACATCGATGCGGCGCCGATTCCGGGCGATAGCCACTACTTTCGCGAAGCGATCGAGCTGGCTGGTACTCCGCCCGTGGCGGAGCGCTAGCCCGGCCAGGCCACATCGACTGGGTCGACTGGGGCGACTGGGGCGACTGGAAGGGCGAAGCGTTCTCGCGCTAGTGCAGGCTCCCGCGATCCGACTCGAGGGTTCCGGTCACGCCCCCGCACTCGGCCAGCTTGGCATTGATCAGATCGATTCGCTTGCGACGTCGCTCCCGTGTCGCGTCGGTATCGCACAGGCGATCGAGCACCTCCTGCCCCCATGCGATGTGGCGACGCGTCTTGCGCACGATCGTATCGAGAATCTCGATCGTCGGGGCGTCGCTGATCTGATCGGTCTCGCGCATCGTTCGCTCGTACACTTCGACGAGGTGCGGCTTCAAGACGTCGAAGATGCCAGCGAGCTTCTCGATGCTGAGATCCGGCTGCTCGGGATCCGAGAGAGCCTGGATGAAGTCCGCGAAGGCCTGATTCGATGCTTCCGACGCCTCCACGGCCTTCCGGCCGCAGCGCAGCTCGGGCAGCCGTCTGCCGAGCTCGTCGGCGGCCTGCGCGGTCTCCCAGATGATCTTGCCCAGACCGGTCTTCACCGGGACCTCGGGGATCGTCGCCACCCAGCCGCCGAGGATCATCATCATCCACTCCTCGGCGTAGCGGAAGTTGCGACAGCGGCGCGCCGTGGCCTCGACGTCGTAGCGGCCGTGCAGCTCGCGCAGATCCGCCGGAATGTCGAAGGCCGAGTAGGGGGCGAAGGTCGTCTTCTCGTCCGGGCTCATGCCCGGGTACATGCGCTGACTCACTGTCCCGTCTCCTTGCTCTGCTCGGCCTTCCTGGCCTGGTGGCGCTCACGCAGGATTCGCGCCGCCTCGATCAGGGTCTTCTTCGAGGGCCCGCCCACCGAGAGCTCGGCCAGATCGCGCAGCTCCTCCTCGCTGAAGCCCGCCTCCACGCGGTCCTCCCAGGCAATCGGGATGGCGGCGTCCGGGCGATCCGAGCGTGCGCCGCCGAATGAGAACTGCTTGTCGACCTCGCGGCGGAAGTCCTGTGTCCGCTTGAAGTGATCCGGATCGCCTTCCGTAAAGGCCTTCACCCACTCGCTGCCGAAGCGCACGTGGGTGATCTCATCTGCCAGCACGTAGTCGACGGCTTGGCGCATGGTCTCGTCGCCAGTCTTCTCCGCGTAGCGGATCATGTCGCGAAAGACGTCGCAGGCCAGGCCCTCGAGACCGCGATTCACCCCCGCCACCCGCATGGCGGGGTCCTCGCTGCACGCACACTCGAAGAGGAAGGTGCTCTCGGGGAACATGCCCACTTCGCCGCCGAGGTGCGTGAGCAGCTTCTCGAAGATCTGCACGTGCCGCCCCTCGTCCCAGCACTGGCGCGCCATATTCATCTTGAATTCCCACGGTGCGTCCGGGAAGTCCCAGAGCGAGCGAGCCGCGCCCTCGAGGGCCTGCAGCTCGCCCACGAAGATTCCGTGCATGCGCAGGAGCAGACGCGTCTTCGAAATCGGCGAGTCGGGATCGAGTGGCTCGTTGAGGACCATCAGGGCGAATCCGGGGCCGTATTCATCGAAGAGGGCCTGGGCCGCGGTACCGCGGACGGATTCCTCGATCATCGGTGTGAACTGATCGAAGATGTTGACCACCGTCTCGACATCGTCGGGCATCTGTGCCAGCACCGTGGACTGCGCGTTGTCCTGACGGACGAAGCGACTATCGCGCGCGAGCTCACTATGATGGATGAAACGCTTCATTCGGTCTCTCCTTTCGAGAATCCAGATCGTTCGACGGATTGCACACGCCGAGGTACGCGAGGCAAGAGGCGGTGAGCTGACGAGCGAGCTCCTCGTCGCAGGGATGCACGAGCTCGATCTCGCGGAAGCCCACGGTGTAGTGCTGGACGAGCAGCGCCAGCGCCTGCACGAGCGCGAACGAAATCGCCAATTTGGGCGTGGGATGCGTGATCTCCTGGCTGCGCGCCACGAGTAGCTGCGACAGGCCCTGGACGACGTAGCGTGTGAGTCGTGAGGCACGCTCGTGCATCAGCTCGTCCGACATCGCGCGCTGGTAGATGGCGCGGTCGAGGGCCTCATGGCGCTTCAGCACGTCGACCAGGAAGGGGAAGATCTCCGACAGGATCTCGGCGATGCCCGCCGCCTCCCAGCGCGCGGGTGCGAGTGCGTCCTCCGCGGTCGCGAAGGCCTCCTCGCACAGCCGCTCGTGCAGGGCGTGGAGCAGCGCGTCCTTGTCGGGAAAGCGGCGGTAGAATGACGCCACCGAGGTGTTCGCCAGGCGCGCGACTTCCGCAACGTGCACGTCCTCGAAGCGCTTATCGCCGAGCAGGTGCTGAGCGGCGTCCAGCAGGCGCTCGAGGCTCTCCTGCGTGCGCACCTGGCGCGGAGGGCGGATCCATTGAAGCGGCACGGGGGAATGATCCATGAGTGAGACCGGAAGCGGAGTTCGGTTCCGATCTTGGAGCCAAGCCAGAGGCCTGTCAAGAGTCGGTGTCGTACCTCGCCGGTTGCTACACAGAAGGGCGATCATCTCCCACCCCACCTCACCCCACCCGACACCGAAGGACGACACTGCCCGAATGGCCCGGGGTTCGGGCCATTCGGGGCCCATACGACGGCCCGGGCAAGCAGAGCAAGCGGACGATCCCCACTCGGCCCCACCGGCCACCCCTTCCAGGTGAGCCCGGGGGCGTGATCGACACGCTGTCGCACATTTTAAGCGTGCACGCGCCTCGAGTGGGGAAAGGTGGCGGATCGTGCGTCCTGGCACCCGCTGGCTACAGTCTCGGCAGCGGTTCTGGGAGAGCCAACGAGGGGCAGGCCTTGGCCCGCCTGTTCGGATCGATGACATGCGCAGCCCGATTGCGTGCGCGAACTCGCAAGCGATGGGAGACCTTCCATGACCCAGGCCGCCATACCTGATGCCCCGCTCATCTACACGTACCGCGATCTCCTCGACGACGGCGACTATTCGGAGCCTCTGATTGCCAACGGCGTCCGCTGCCACGGCGGCTTTCTCGCGGATGGCAGCTATCGCTCGCCGCGAACCATTCACCGCACACCGGCCATCGACGCCTGGCAGCAGGCGCTGCGCGCGAACGACGACGACCTGATCGAGCTCTCGCACGATCTGCTGCCCCCGCAATACCCCAACGTCGAGCAATCCGTGCTGCTCTGCCGCAACGGCGTGCGCGATCCGGTCGTGCGCGCACTCACCATCATCTCCGTGGTCGAGGGCTTCGGCGCCATCATCCGCGATGTGATCGTGCCGGATCTCGACGCGCTGCTCGTCGAGCCCACCGAAGGCAGCTCGCTCGCCCATCTCAGCGAGGGCCTCTTCGAGGCCCACGCACGCGATGAAGCCGGCTGGGGCGATCAGGGCGGTCACAAGCAGATGTGGGAGGCGGCGCGCGATCTGGCCTTCGAGAGCCCGGAGATTCCACCCGACGTATTGATGCGCATCATGGGCCGGGGTAGGCGTGCCCGCAAGCGCGAGCGCCGGCATCCTCGCATTCACGAGAAGCTCGAGAGCATGATTGGCATGATGGCCAACGTGCTCATCGTCGAGATCTTTGCCGAGGAGGTCTTTGGCTGGGGAAAGGCGGTACTCTCGAATCCCGAGATCTCGGCTGCACCCGAGGCGGCGGCCGCAATGGTCGGCTACATCCAGACGGACGAGAAGCCGCATGTCGAGTATCTGCGCACTGCACTCTCGGAGATCGCGGCGCGTACGATCCGCGCCGAGGATGGTGCCACGCTCTCCGGGCGCGATGTCGTCCACGCCACGTTGCACGCAACGCTCAGTCAGGTGCTCCGCAACCGCCCGCGCGAGCAGCGCTCGCAGGCGCGTGCGGGTCTCGACGCGGCCCTCGCCGGAGCCGCCAAGCCCGAGGCGCTGCGCGAGGAGTTCGAGTCCCTCGAGACGAAGTGGACGCCCCCCGAGTGCACCGGCTTCGAGCCGGCCACGCAAGGCGCGGTCGCTCCAGAGTGAGAAGTGCCACACGCATCTGGCGCACCTGGCGCGTGGCGCGCACGGGTGTGTACATCTGGGCGATCTACAAAATTCCCAGTTGGACTCGCCGAGCGCTGGGGCGTCCCGAGCCGGAGAGCCTGGACGCTACCCACCTGCGCGCTGCGAATGCGGTGCTGGCCTGCGCGCTCGACATGCGCGGCGTGATCATCAAGGTCTGCCAGGCGATCGGGACGCGCTCCGATGTCTTTCCGAGGCCCTTCGTCGACACGCTCAAGCAATGCCACGACGCGGTGCCGCCGCGCGACTATGAGGTCATCAAGCAGGTCGTCGAGGAGCAGCTCGGCAAGCCGCTCGATGCCATCTTTGCCGACTTCGATCGCGAGCCATTGGCATCGGCCTCTCTAGCCCAGGTTCACCGAGCGCGGCTGCACGAAGGGCGTGAGGTGGCGGTCAAGATCCAGTACCCGGGGCTCGACGACCTGGTCGGCTCGGATCTCGCCAACGTGCGCCGGGCCTGTCGGATCTACGAGTTCTTCGATCCCCAGCCCATCGAGCTGCTCCCGCTGCTGACCGAGATCACCCGGCACATCTCGATGGAGCTCGACTTTCGGCGCGAGGCCGACAACGCCGATCGCGTACGCGAGATCTTTCCGCCCGGTGACCACGTGGTCATCCCAGCCATGTACCGCGAGTGGTCGAGCGAGAAGGTGCTCGTCATGGAGCTGCTCGACGGGATCAAGATCACCGACCTCCACGGCCTGCAGGCGGTGGGCCTCGATCCCGAACTCGTCGTCCAGGATCTGATGCAGGTCTTCGTGCGAATGATCTTTGCGGCCGGCTTCTTCCAGGCCGACCCGCATCCCGGCAACCTCATGGTGCGCCCGGACGGCGATCTCGTGGTGCTCGACTATGGACTCTCGAAGGAGCTGCCCGATGGCTTCGGGATGGGACTCTTCGAGCTGCTCTTCTCGATGATGACCATGAACGAGTCCGCGATGGTGCGCGCCTTCACGGAGCTCGGCTTTCGGACCGCCGACGGAGACACGGACGTCTTTCTGCTGATCGCCCGCCGAATGATGCGCCGCAGCGACACCGGGAAATTCGAGGGTGAGTTCACTGAGGAAATGACCGACGAGCTCTTCGACGCAATCCGTGAGAACCCGCTGGTCGATGTCCCCACGGACTTCGTGCTCGTGGGTCGCGTATTCTCGCTTCTCTCGGGCATCGCCCACACTCTCGGCCACCGCGCCAACGTCCTGAGTGCGATGGGGGCGACGAGCGGATCTTGAAGAGCTCGGCAGCTCCTCGTGGCCGTAGAGAAAGTGGACGAGTTCCGTACCGCCATGTCCTTGCATTGGGGGCGTCCCGGTAGCGCCCGTGCGCAGCGCGCCTTCGGGGTGGTGCGGGGCCGCATAATCTCGGAGAATCATGGACCATGTCCTCCGCATCTCTACCCAAGGGCCTGCGCATTGGCGGCGACGGCCGTGTGCGCTGTGGATGGCCGGGCGAGCATGCCGACTACATCGACTACCACGACATGGAGTGGGGCCGGCCGGTGGTCGACGACCAGCGGCTCTTCGAGAAGGTCTGTCTCGAGGGCTTCCAATCCGGTCTCAGCTGGCTCACCATTCTGCGCAAGCGTGAGGCCTTCCGCCGCGCCTTCAAGGAATTTGATCCCGCAAAGGTGGCTCGCTTCAATGCCCGCAGCGTGGATCGCATGCTCGGCGACGCCGGCATCGTGCGCCACCGCGGCAAGATCGAGGCCGCCATTCACAACGCCCGCCGCGCGGTCGACCTGAGGGACGAGTTCGGCTCGCTGGCCGCCTATTTCTGGCGCTTCGAACCGACACCAGGAGAACGTCCCCGGCGCATCACCCATGCGGCCGTGATGCGGCTCACCGAGACTGCCGAGTCACGCGCAATGAGCAAAGAGCTACGAGCTCGGGGCTGGCGCTTCATCGGCCCCACGACTCTCTACGCCTTCATGCAGTCGATGGGCATGGTGAACGATCACATCGAGGGCTGTACGTTCCGCCATCGCAGCGAGCAGGAGCGCCGCGCACTCTCACGCCCGACCGGGAGGGCTCCCTGTCCTGGCCTTGGAGCATGATACGATTCGGTCACCGTGAACCATCCGTGCGGGCGACCACCCTGGGATCGGAGAATGCGTGAGCGAGCCGGTGGACGGAAGGGAAGAGTCGGAATCCGGTCTGTCAGCGTCGCGTCCCGAGCTCGCCGAGGAGCCGCTCCCTCGCTCGGTCATCCTGGCCTACAGCGTGCCGATGGCCGGTGTCAGCGCCATGTATATGCTCTTCAGCATCTGGCTGATGAAGTTCAGCACGGATGTACTGCTGATCGCGCCCGCCGCCATGGGGCTGATCTTCGCCCTCGGGCGCATCTGGGATGCGATCTCGGATCCCGTGGCGGGCTACTACTCAGATCGCTCCACGGCCCTGCGCGGGCGGCGACGCGCATGGATGTACGTCAGCGCCGTGCCGGTCTTCATCACGACGGTCTTGCT
>JAFDDH010000458.1 GCA_019310975.1 Deltaproteobacteria bacterium
CGAGAGCGTCGTACCCGAGACCCATGACGCGTCGCCCGAGAGCAGAAAGAGCGCTGCCGATGCGATGTCATCGACAGTGCCCGCGCGCCCGAGCGGAATGTTTTCGAGGTACTCGTCGCGGACGCCCGGAATTGCGCTGATCTGCGCAGTGAGCGGCGTGTCGACAAGACCGGGTGCGAGCCCACAGACGCGAATCCGATCACGGCCGAGCTCCATGGCACCGACGCGCGTCAGCATTTCCACGGCGGCCTTGGCGGAGCAGTAGGCCGACATTCCTTCCGCGGGCTGATATGCGTTCAACGAGGCGATGTTCACGATCACACCGCCCTCTCCCTGCGCCTGCATGCGCTTGGCCTCGTGCTTCATACTGAGGAATAGCCCCTTCAAGCAGACGTCGACGACCGCATCCCACTGCGCCTCGGTCTGATCCACGATGGGCGCAAAGGCGCCGACACCCGCGCTATTCACCGCCCAGTCGAGGCGGCCGAAACGCTCCACGGCGAGTGACACCATCGCCTGATTGCGTGCCTCGTCACGGATGTCCATGGCGATGCTTGCCACGGCCTCGCCGAGCACCTTCTCACGCTCCGCGAGCAGCGCGGCATCCAGATCGGAGAGCACCACACGCGCGCCCTCGGCGCCCTCGGCGACGGCCCGTTCGGCGATCGCCAGGCCGATCCCCGAGGCCCCCCCAGTGATCAGTCCGACTCTTCCCTGCATGCGATCCCCCATTCGGGCCATCCTCCCTGGTGTCGAATGAATCGATCAGCGTAGCGGAGTGCGGCGCGATCTCGGCTCGCACGCCGGCGCGACGATCCCCTCTCGCCTAGGCTTGCCCGCTGCGGATCGGCACGCACGACGAAGTGACAGAGAGGTCGAGCAAATGTTCCTGCTGCGATTCGACATGCGGACGCCGGGAAGCAGCCCAGCCCGCCGCAGCGAGCTCTACGCCGCTGCGCTCGACATGGCGGCGTGGGCCGAGCAGAATGGCTGCCTGCAGCTCGTGGTCTCCGAGCATCACGCCTCGGAAGACGGCTACCTCCCTGCACCGCTGGTCCTGGCCTCGATGATGGCCGGTCGCACGCGCCGAATTCCGATCCAGATCGCCGCACTGGTCCTGCCGCTCCACGACCCGATCGCCGTGGCGGAGCAGATGGCTGTGCTGGACATCGCGAGCGGGGGGCGCGTCAGCTACCTGGTCGCGGTGGGCTATCGGCGCGAGGAGTACGCGATGTTCGGGCGCGACTTCAAAGACCGAGGTCGACGCATGGAGGAGTGCCTGCATGCGCTGCGGCAGGCGTGGACGGGCGAAACATTCGAGTTCGAGGGACGCCCGGTTCGCGTAACGCCCAGGCCCACCACGCCCGGCGGCCCCGGACTGCTGATGGGTGGCAGGAGCGCCGTGGCTGCGCGCAGGGCCGCGCGCTTCGGGCTCGGCATGATCGCGCAGGAGGGACATCCCGAGATCGCAGATGTCTACCGCGAGGAGTGCCAGCGGTTGGGACAGACACCCGGATTGATGATCACACCGGCCGCGGGCTCCGTAACCGCGGGCTTCGTGGCGGAGGATCCGGATCGCGCCTGGGCGGAGATTGGCCCCTATCTGCTGCACGACGCCAAGATGTACGCGAAGTGGCAGGGCGAGAAGCAGGCGCGCAAGGTGGGACAATTCGCCGACACCATCGAGGACCTGCGCGCCGCCGCGGGCATCTATCGCATCTTCACACCCGACGAGGCCGTCGAGCACATCCGCAGCGCCGGCGTATTCATCTCGCAACCGCTGACCGGCGGGTTGCCCCCCGACCTTGCGTGGCCGAGCCTCGAGCTGCTCGCCAATCAGGTGCTGCCGCGCCTGCCCGGTGGCTCCTAGCCGTCTGAGCCACGCCGAGGCAGCCCGCTATCGCTGGCGATCCCCAATTTGGAACGCGCCTCCTCACCGATCAGAATGAAGACGCCCTCGGCCTCGGCGAGCAGAGTCTCACCGTGCCACAGGCTGCCCTCGGCGTAGACCTTGCGTCCATCCACGCCGGCCGGGCACCCCAGCATGCGGATCTCCTCGAAGAGCGGCGTGGGCGCGCGGTACTTGATGGTGAGCGTGCCCGTCATGGCTCCCCGGCCGTGCATCACATTGACGACACCGAGCAGCTCGTCGAGCACGCCGGCCACCACACCGCCGTGCACGTGATTGGGGGGCCCACAGTAGGGCGATCGGAAGACCGCGCGGCCACGCACCACATCGCCGTCCATCCAGAACTCGACGGGCGGTGCGACGGGATTGAGGCGACCGATCAACGGGCTGTAGGGGAAGAGCGCCATCGGGTCGCGCGACTGCCCGTAGAGTCCGAGACCACCCTCGCGATCGGCCTGCGCGAAGCCGCCCTCGTGGGCGTGCGGCGCGAGCACGTCGCTGACCCGCTCGAGCTGACGCCTCGCCTCGTCCAGCACCTCACCTGGAGCACGCGTCGTCCGCACCTCCTCGAGGACCCGCCGTGCAGCGGCGCAGAGCTGCTCGTCCGCGTCGTTCGGGGTCCTCTCGCCACGTGCTGCGCCGGCCATCTCCTCTCCCCAATCGGTCGGCCCCGAAGGCATCGGGGATGCGGGCATGAGAGCATCCGGACCTCACCCGTGCAACCTCGGGTTGTGGAGCGGAGATTGGGTCTCGGTGGTCT
>JAFDDH010000214.1 GCA_019310975.1 Deltaproteobacteria bacterium
AATCAAAGAGGCCGTCTGGACGCTGAAGAAGCAGAAGGCCTTTGACCTCGTTCAGCAGGGACTCGACGAGGGGCTCGACCCCGTGGCGATGCTCAAGCAGGGGGTCATCCAAGGGCTCCAGGAAGTCGGGCGGAAATTCGGGGCCGGGGAGTACTTCCTCGCCGAGCTCGTGATGAGCGGCAAGGTCGCCGAGCCGTGCATCGAGCTCATCACCCCGCATTTGCCGCCCAACCAGGAGGGCGTGCAGGGCAAGGTCGTGATTGGCGCCGTGACCGGAGATCTCCACACCATCGGCTACGGGCTCGTCACCACCCAGCTCGAGCTGAACGGCTTCGAGGTGCAGAAGCTGGGAATCGATCTGCCCAGCAAGTACTTCATCGAGAAGGCCGAGGAGCATGGCGCCGACATCATCGGTCTCTCGGCCTTCCTCGTGACCACCATCCCCTATTGCAAGGAGGTGGTGGGCTACATGAACGACATGGGCGTGCGCGACAAATTCAAGCTGATCATCGGGGGCACGGAGTGCACGGCCGACAAGGCCGACGCGATGGACGTCGATGGCTGGGCCCTCAATGCGGTTGCGGCGGTGCCGCTCTGCAAGCACCTGCAGGGCAAGCCCGTCGAGGACGAGGAGGTCGCCAAGGCGCGCACCCACGATCACGATTGGTGGTACAACAGCCGGCGCTTCGCTTGAGCGAGGCGCAGGGGGACCGACGCGCTGCGGCGCCCTTCCCGGTCTTCAACGCAGCGTAGAAGCGTAGAGAGGAAAGCATCATGATCTCCCTGATCGACTTCCAGGAAAGGGTGACCACGGGCCCGGTGGCAGAGCCGGACGACTTCGATCTCGAGCTGGCGTTCACCGTCCGAGATCTGGTCGAGAAGTACGACATCCACTACGACCCGGAGCAGCTCGTCGTGGACGATCGTACGGCGGATGCGATCTTCGAAGCTGCGGTGGAGCACCTATCCACTGTCGGTGTCTACTTCATGAGCAGCGAGCGCGTCCTGCAGTACGAGGAGGAAGAGATCCGCCAGTTCGCAGAGGAGTCCAAGGACGACCCGGCTTGTGTGGTCCTCGGCGGTCCGAAGGACCGCATGAAGCTGCGGCATCGGAAGAGCGACGACACCTGGGCCCCCACGAACTATGCCGGGCCTGCCGGCGTCGCGGACAGGGAGTGGTTCACCCCCTATGCGCAATCCTTCGCCCAGGAGGAGACGGTGGCCGGGATGGGGATCAATCCGTGTCTCGCGCGGCTGGGAGACCTCGACCCGAAGGCGGGGACGCTCTCGGAGGTCGAGGTGGCGCTGTGGGAACAGGAGGCGCTTCGGACCGCACTGCAACGTGCTGGGAGGCCGGAAATGAACCTCGGCCTGCTGTGTACGGCGAGCACGCCGAGCGCCACGATGGCGGTGATGTCGTCGAAGTACCGAGATCACACCAACACGCAGATCGGCATCCACATCATGCCGGAGCAGAAGCTCGACTGGGGCCGCTTCTTGATGTCGCAATATTGCGAGATCGCAGGGGTCGAGCCTTGGCAGAGCTCGATGTCCTGCCTGGGTGGGATGTGTAGGGATGCTGCAGAGGTCGCGGTGGTGATGGTGGCCAATGCGTTGGGGCAGCTCAGCTATGCACACGGCGGATCCGTGAGCTACTTCCCGAGTCATCTCGACGGGACCTGGGCCACGAAGCCTTCGCATTGGGCGTTCAGTGGCGCCGCTCGCGCCTCGGAGCGGCACCTGGGTCTGGCGGTCGGCACCTCGATCTCGGGGATCACGCCGGCCTGGCGGACTCCGCTCAGCCTGTTCCAGTCGGCGGCCGTCGTCGTCACCGCTGTGGCGAGCGGCATGTCGTACGCCTGGATCGCCGGGCATACCGGCCTCGAGGCGCGGCTGATCGGTCAGATGATGAACGGCTGCGCCGGGATGCCCGCCGATCGGGCCAACGAGCTCGCCCAGAAGATCATGCTGAGGGTGGACGAGCTGCTGCCAAAGGTCACCGATCAGCTTCCCTTCCCGGAGGCCTACGACACCCGGACGGTGAAGCCGAAGCCCGTCTACGAGAAGAGTATGCTCGATACCCGGGACGAGCTGATGGCGATGGGGATGCCCTTCTCTGAATGAGTTTCGGGAATCGAGCCGTCGAGCCCCTGCTGTCCGAGCCGAGCGCGGCGTGAGTGCGAGGGAAAAGACCGACTCGGACGTACACGTTCGCGTGAGCTTCCTCCCGGATGGCCGATACGGATCGGTCGAAGCGGGCACGACACTTCGCGATGCCGCCCGCGCACTCGGCATCGAGATCGAGAGCATCTGCGGCGGTCGGGGCACGTGCGCGAAGTGCAAGGTCCGAGTGCTCGAGGGAAGCTTCGACGAGCAGGGCATCGAATCGAGCCAGCAGCACGTCTCGGATCCGAGCGGTGTAGAGCGTCGCGCACGCGAGCGCGGGCGCCTGCGCGCGGACGAGCGCTTGTCGTGCCAGGCTCGGCTGAATCGCAACGCCGTCGTCTACGTGCCCCAGGAGAGCCGCGTCGGACGGCCGGTCATTTGCAAGCAGGCGGGCCAGCGCACGGTCACCCTTGCACCGGCGATTCGCAAATGCTCCGTGCTGCTCGACGCCAGGGATTCCTCCGCGCCGGGGGAGATCTGGGATCGTCTCTGTGAGGCGCTCGCCGAGCGCTTCGACATCACGTGCTCGCGGATCGACCCGCTCGCCGAGGTGCGCCTCGTCGATGCCGTGGGTGAGGGGGAGGGCGAGCTGACCGTGACGCTCTGGCAGGGCGACGAAGTCATACGCGTCGAGCCCGGGCACAGCGAGCACGCGTACGGGATCGCAGTGGATCTCGGTACGACCACGATTGGTGGCTTCCTCTGCGAGCTCACGAGCGGCGAGCTGGTGGCGAGCGCCTCGGCGCTGAATCCACAGATCTCCTTTGGCGAGGACATCATGAACCGGATCGCCAGCAGCCAAGGTCCGGAGCAGCTCGCCAAGATGCAGGCTCTGCTGGTGGATGCGATCTCCGCGATCGCCGCAGACCTGGCGCTGCAGGCCGGAATCGAGTCCGAGGACATCGTCGAGGCGGTGGTCGTCGCGAACACGGTGATGCACCACATCTTTCTCGGATTGGACGTCCGCTCGCTCGGAGTCGTGCCCTTCGCGCCGGTGGTGAGCGACCCCGTGGACACCAAGGCCCACGCGCTCGACCTGCGGATCCTGCCTTCGGGCAACGTGCATCTCCTGCCCATCGAGGCGGGCTTCGTCGGGGCCGACAACGTGGCGGTGCTGATCGCCGAGGCGCCGCATACGCGGGACGAGCTACAGCTGATCATCGACATCGGGACCAATGGCGAGATCTTCCTGGGCAATCGGGATCGGATGCTCTGTGCCTCCTGTCCCACCGGCCCCGCGCTCGAAGGCGCGAATATTCGCTACGGAATGCGTGCTGCCGTGGGCGCCATCGATCGAATCCGCGTGGCCCCCGAGTCCTTCGAGGTTCGCTTCAGCGTGATTGGGGAGCCGCGCTGGAGCACGAAGCGGCCTCCGGGTGAGATCGGAGCGCTGGGGCTCTGCGGCTCCGCAGGCATCGAGGCCGTCGCAGAGCTGCTGCGAGCCGGCATCATCGACCAGAGCGGACGCATGTGCGCCGACATCGAGTGTGCCCGGCTCAGGAGGTCTTCCGATGGGATGCTCGAGTTCGTCATCGCCTGGGCGGACGAGACCGCCATCGGCGAGGACATCACCTTCACCCAGGCCGACGTACGCGCGATCCAGCTCGCCAAGGGTGCCCTCTATGCGGGGAGTGAGCTGCTCTTGCGCAGGCTCGGCGCGGAGCGTCCGGATCGGGTGATCCTCGCCGGTGCATTCGGGAGCGTGATCGACCTCGAGCGAGCGCTGGCGATCGGTCTGTTTCCGGATTGCGGTCTGAAGAACGTCTCGGCCGTCGGCAACGCAGCCGGAGACGGCGCGCGCATGGCGCTTCTGGATCGACACAAGCGCGTCGAGGCGGAGAAGCTGGCGCGCGACGTCGAATACGTGGAGCTCTCCACCGAGCCCGGCTTCAATGACTGCTTCGTCGCGGCGACGCACATCCCGCACATGAGCCATCGGTTCTCGTCGCTCGAGCCGAAGCGATGATTCGCGACAGCGAAGGCCGTCAGGCGCTTCGAGCCTCGCCGTCCCCAGCACTCGCGCCATAGGGGACGCGGCGCACGGTGCAGTTCTGCAGGTCGCAGATTCGACACGGAACGAGATCGGCAGACCGCTTGCCACCCGGCGTGAGCCCGACGACGTTGAGCACCGACTTCTCGGGCAGCATGGTGAGCTGCTCGGTGAGTCTCAAGGGCAGCTCCTCGGGGTCGAGGTAGGAGAAGAGCACCTCGATGTCCGGTAGCGCCCAGCCCGTGTAGCCGGGTCCATAACGGATGGTCGTGCCTCCTCCAGCGTCGAGGGCCTCCCGGCAGACGCGCTCGACGAGGTGTCGGATGACGAAGTGGGTCGACACCGTGCCGGCGGCGTCGAAGACCATCGCGTCGATCATGCCCTCTTCGTCCATCAACCGGCGGACTTCGGGCCCGATTCGATCGCCGAGAGTGACGACCACCAGGCGCAGCGCCGTGGCCTGGCCGAGGATGTGGGCGAGGCGACCGCTGGTGAGCGCGCGCCCGCCCTCGAGCTGCACGGCGCCGCCCTCGACGCCTTCGATCGCGATCTCCTGCCACGCTCCCCAGGGCTCGATGAATCGCTCGAGTCTCGGGAGCTGCACTTCGCAGACCTCGCGAACGGCATCGGAGACGGATTCGCGATCGGGATAGCCGAGCTGCTGGTAGAGCGCCGCGAGATCGACGTCGATGTCCAGACCTGCGAGAAGATTCATTGGCGAACAGGCTCGTGCGCTTGGATGACTGGCTGCGCTCACTCGCGTATCGGGTCAGCCGTAGAGCGATTGGACAGCGGCCGCAGCGAGCTGCTCGCGAAAGCCCGGATCGCGCACGTAGTCGGGCGATTCCAGCACCGCGGAATCGAGCGCACCGTAGAGCACTCGGATGGCGAGAAAGGCTGTCCCCTCGGCGTCGAGCCGCCGCCGCATCGTAGGGTCTCGAGCGAGCATGGTTGCGAGCCAGTTCGAGAGCTCCTCTCGCCATGAATTCGAACGTCCGGGTCGCCAGCGACGACTCAGATCGAAGTCAGCAAGATGCTCCCGATAGAAATCGGAATGGAGATCGAGCATCGACTCGTGCTGGTCTGCGATGCGCCCCACCAGGCCGCGGAGCTTCTCCTCGATTTCCCCTTCGTGAGGGTCGATATTGCTCATTGCTTCCAAATGGGAGGCCGCATTGGCCTCGACCAACCGCGACTCGTAGACCTGCGCGATGATGCCTTCCTTGTTCGGGAAATAGCGATAAAGGGACGCAATATCGACGCCCGCCAGCTCGGCGATGCGATGGGACGTGAGCACATCACTGCCCTCGCCGAGAAGAATTCGCTCGCAGGCCTCGCGCAGTGCGTCCACGACCATGCGCGAGCGCGCCTGGCGCGGAACGCAGCGCATCTTCAGCAGGGCCGGTGTGGGCTCGACGGGGTCTTCGGGCATCGGATCGATCATAACCCCGAACCGCAGTGCCGCGCCCGAAGCGGACCGGGACACGCCCAAGTAGCTGTAGCTGCGGGCTTATTCTGCGGCACCAGCCACCTCGAACCGCACTGGCCGGCCAGCTCGGGTCGCGTCATGCTGCGCGCATGGAAAGTCTGCCAGAGAAGATCGACCTGAGCGACGTCGGCCTCTTCAGAAGCAATTTGTAAACCGTTTGAATCAAAGGAAGGGAGCAGATCATGATCCATACAGAGCCCGACTTCATCGAGGTCACACCGGAAATGAAGCAACGCCTCGACCGATTCTACGAGGAGCACAAGGACGATGAGCTCGGAGACATCGCCACCCGCCTCCTCTTCGAGGATCATCACGTGCGAATCTGGGAGATGAAGCTCGAGCCCGGAGAGGCGAGCGCGAAGCACCACCACGACCACGATTTCTATCTCGCAATCCTGCAGGGCGACCTCATCGCGGGCGTCACACCCGAAGAAAGCGAGGTCGAGAACTTTGCTGCGCGTATTCCCAAGGGCGGCAACACCGTGCCGATTCCCAAGGGCGGAACGGAGTGGGCCTTCAACGTGGGCAACGAGACATTTCGTGAGATCCTGATCGAGCTGAAGGACACCTGATTTCGCCGATGGTTCGCCCCCGCCCATTCTCGATATTCGTCCGCGGGGTCTGATTCGGCTACTCCCGTGACAACTCTCGCCGCCCCCTGCCTCGATCTGGCGGGCCGAGAGCGCAACTTGCTGATCTTCGTCCGGCTCATCGGGATCTCGTGAAGAGCGGGTCGGCGGTTCCAGTCCGCTCGTCGACTCCAGGATCACCATCCTCGTTGGATCTCTCTTGCGGCGCCCGTGTACTCGCACAGCGCCTTGGTGCATTTGCGCGACGGTGAGTTGCGCGCGAAGTGCCTACGACCTGCGTGTCCTGGCGGGGCCAGCTCAATCTGTTTCCGATTCGCCCGATAAGGTCAATTGGAGACCGACCGAGGGTCGAAAGGCTCAGCGCATGCTGCGACTACAAGCCCAGCGAATGACGACCGCACTCATCGTGATCGCCCTTGCGATCGTGATTTCCGATTCGGGCAAGGCCGGGATGCTGACCG
>JAFDDH010000459.1 GCA_019310975.1 Deltaproteobacteria bacterium
TCCGCCATGGACAGGAACTCTGCCCTGCCCCGGCCCACGAACCGAAGGAGTCGCCACCATTCGCCGTCGGCGTGTGCCAGCCAACGCAGACGAATGCCGCTGCTGCGCCGCGCAGTGCGACGGTAGTCGAAGCCGGCGCGGCAGACCTCCCTCAGGCCCAATACGCTACGACGCGCCTTGTGGGTGCCGTCAGGACACGACACGGTGGCACCGATCCCCGGATCGGGGTCAGGGTCGGGGTCGGGGTCAGGATCGGGATCGGGATCGGGATCGGGATCGGGATCGGGATCGGGATAGAAGGGATGAAGTGGCTGATCTCCCAGCAAGCGTGGTCGGGCTAATGCTCGCCACAATGGGGATACCCATAGACGCGGTCGAAACCGCAAACAGCAAGGAGACCAGCCGTGGAGCATATTGGCATCGATCTGGGCGCGAGACACTCCCATGTGATGGTTATTTCGGAGGCGGGGGAGCCGACGCTGCAGCGCAGGGTCAAGACGGAGGATCTTCCGGCGTGGCTGGAAGGCAGACCGGCAAGCAGGGTGGTGGTCGAGGCGTGCACGCAGAGCCCGGCGATCGCCAGGGCCTCGTTGGCGGCCGGGCATCAGGCGAAGATCATCCCTGGCACGTTGGTTCGAGCGCTCGGGGTCGGTGCCCGTGGCATCAAGACGGACGAGCGGGACGCGGAG
The DNA here is from genome assembly GCA_019310975.1 of Deltaproteobacteria bacterium. Lineage (GTDB taxonomy): Bacteria > Myxococcota_A > UBA9160 > UBA9160 > UBA4427 > JAFDDH01. The sequence goes on from JAFDDH010000459.1 coordinate 690, forward strand.
GTGCTGGCTCGTGCTTCTGTGCGCATCGAGGACCTACCGTCGGTGCACATCAGGAGCGAGGCATCACGGAGACGGCGCGAGGTGATTGCGGCGCGGTCGCTTCTTGTGGAGTCGCGGCGTTCGATCGCACTGAGCGTCAAGAGTTGGCTGCGAGGCCGGCTCGTGACCCTGCCTGGGCGGGCGAACTCGCCTGCGTTCTGCGAGTCGGTACGCCGTGCTGCCGAAGCTCACGAGGAGGGGCTGCCCTTGGCGACCGAGATACTGCTTTCGAACTTCGAGCAGCTGTGCATGCAGATCGACAAGCTGGACGAAGCGATCGAGGAGGTCATCGAGCAGGACGAGGTTTGCCAGCGGCTGATGAAGATCCCCGGGGTCGGACCCCAGGTCTCACTCGCGTTCACGACACACATCGACGACCCCGCGCGCTTCGCCAATGCCGACCACCTCGGCAGCTATTTGGCGCTCGTACCAGGGGAGGCGACGACGGGTGGCAAGGTCAAGCGTACCTCGACGATCAAGGCAGGACCTGCGTACCTCAAGGCGCTCCTGGTGCAGGCATCGTGGTCGATGTGGAGGGCGCGCCCGAACGACCCGATGGTTGTATGGGCACGCCGCATCGCCGACAGACGTGGAAAGCGAATCGCGATCATCGCACTGAGTCGCAAGCTCGCCACCGTCATGTGGGCCATGTGGAAGAGCGGCAGCCGGTACGACCCAACGCTCACCTCGATCGCACGAGCGGGCGAACCGTCCACGGCAGCACAGGTGGCAGCATTCATCGTCGCAGCGATCCCACAGACAGACACCGCCGACGACTCGCCGAAGACAGCACGGACGACGTCCCGCAGACAGACGGGCAACCCCGTGGACTGAGCAACGATCACGAGCTCTGCCAGCAGAGCTCTGCACAGAGTCCGTTCCGAGCCAACGGCCGTACGGGCGCTCCAACGGTGATGACCGCGCCGATCCCGATCGGGCGAACGTGCCGCAAGGCACGCCACGACCTCGTGGGATACGAATACGGCTCACCCGCGGAACCCCTCATGCGTCAACAGAGCGCGAATAGTCGATTGCAGGAGCGCGCGACGTCCCCGGCACCGGAACTACAGACGACACGGAGAACTTTCGTAAAAAAGACGCTCCATGGGAGACCCTCGTCCTTGACTGCTAGGCCACTTCATAGTCGGGATCGGACTCGCGCGCAGGCACAGAGGGCTGCCCGCCGACACACCCCGCGTCGCGCTAGCGCTCGTCCCTCGCAGCCCGGCCCAGTGCGTAGAGCGCGATCCCCGCGGCGACCGAGGCATTCAGCGATTCCATCGGGCCCGGTAAGTCGATGCGTGCGAGCCGGGTGCAGCGTTTTCGTACGAGGCGACGGAGGCCATGGCCCTCGGCCCCGATGACCAGGACGCGGCCGCCCGGGGCCGGGGGGAGCTCGCCGAGCGC
>JAFDDH010000059.1 GCA_019310975.1 Deltaproteobacteria bacterium
CCAATCGCATCAAAATTCCTCCATGCCCGTGAGGGCGTGGGACTCACGACGTGGTGATCCCTGCACCATCCACGGCGATATAGAGCAACGAGCGTGCCAGCCACGGCCCCTCCACATCACGTATCGGCAGGCAGGCGGCTTGAGCTTGAGCCCCGGCGCACGAATCTCGCCTCCAGCGACCACGCGGGAGCCGTCGCAGTTCGCCCCCTCCGGGTGGAGGGGGCCGAGATTCGTCTCGCGCGGCGACGAATCCCGGCCCAGAATTCCAATCCGGTTGGAATCGCAGCACGGGCGATGCGACGGCAGCACGATCCTGACTCGGTTGACAGAAACCCTGCCCGCTGGCTAAGTTGCCGGCCTTTCGCGTGCTCCCATCGTCTAGAGGCCTAGGACGCGGCCCTCTCAAGGCTGAAACACGGGTTCGAGTCCCGTTGGGAGCACCACCTTGCGCGACCCGTTCGGAGCCATCGCCGCCCGCCGCTCGCGGCGCTCAGCCCGACTGTCCGGGCAGTGGGCACTACCCGGCGGTCCCAACCGACCCGCTGGAGCAGATCCATGGCCTCCGAATTCGTCTTCGCCTTCCTGGACTGCGAGTTCGGCGGGCTCGATCCCGAGCTCCACGACCTCACCGAGGTCGGCATCATCGTGACCGACTATCGACTGGTCGAGCAGGGCGAGAAGCAGTGGCGCGTGAAGGCCCGACCGGATCGCATCACCCCCGAGGCCGCTCAGATCTTCGGCTACGACGAGAAGCTCTGGGCCGAGGCGCCCGGCGTGCGCCAGGTGCTGACCGAAATCGGTGAGCTCTTGCCCGAGGGAAAGACGGTGGTACCCGCCGGACAGAACGTCCGCATGGACGTGATCTTCCTGGAACGTGCCTTCAAGCGCTGCGAGATCCCCTACCCGTTCGACTACCACGTCATCGATCTCGCGACGCTCTTCTACTCCTGGACGCTCGTGAACGGCGAGCCCGCCTCCGCGCTCTCGCTGCGTCAGGCGGCCACCACTGCCGGCCTGCTCGAGGGCGGCTCGGTCGCACACCGGGCACTCGAGGACGCGCGACTCACGCTCGAGTGCTTTCGGCACTACATTGGACGCCTTGCCCCGCGCGACCTTCCCGCAGTCGTGCCCGCGCCGCAGAAGTCCGAGAACGCGGGCGACTGAAGGCTCGCCGACACAGGGCCGGGTCACGGCTGCAGACGTGCGCGCCACTTGTCGAGGGCGCGGTGATCGATGCGCGCGAGACCGGCCAGCAGCCAGCGGCCCGGAGCACGCGCGGGCGACAGTCGGATCGCCGACGCAAAGTCGAGCAGCACCGGCTGTCCATCCTCATCCGCGAGTATATTGCCGCGGTGGCGCAGATCGAGGTGGAGGACGCCGCGACCATGCATCGCGTCGACGCGGCGCTCGAGTTCGCGCAAGAAAGTGGCCGGGAGGCGCGGGGCGAGCTCGCGCGAGAGTCTCTCGCCCGGGCGGTACTCGATCACCAGCGCCATCGCGTCCAACCGTCCGATCAGCCTGGGCACGCCGGGGGAGCCCTGAAGCCAATCGTAGGCGCACGCCTCGCGGGCAATCAGCCATCGTCCGATTGTCGATCGCACCCATGCGGAACGCGGCGCGTAGTCCTTCACGACTACCCGACGCCCGGCGTGGTGCACGAGCAGCACGTCCGGATTTCCCCAGCCGCCGCGGTGGAGCACGGCCTCGGTGGCGGCGGCGAGGACCGCCCGCGAAAGCGGGGTGGCGTCCGCGCCCGCAGCGCGAGTGCAGGTCGCCTCGACCGGCGGTATAGCGCTCACTGGAAGACCGCCCACAGCACGAGCCCGAGCCCAGCGAGTGTGACGGCCAAGAGCGTTCCGAGCTCGTTGTTGCGGTCGTAGCAGGCGACGCTCCAGTGGTGCCGGATATCGAGCTTCTCGGCGTCCGCCGGGGCCGGCCGCCAGCGCCGGAGCCTCGGCCAGAGCGCTGGCACCGCACCGCGATAGCGCGCGTAGACGTCACCGTAGCGGCTCTGCAACCGCTCACCCTCCACCTTCTCCTTGCGTGGGAAGTAGTCGAGGAAGAACCACGCTAGCGCGACACTGAGCGCGGCCAACGCGGGCCAGCCACCCAGCATGGAGCCGAAGCCAACGGCAATCAGGATCGTCCCGAGATAGAGGGGATGGCGCAGATACGCATAGGGGCCGGTCACCGTGAAGCGCTCGTTCTTGACGAGATGTCCCGCCCCCCAGGTCCGAATCGAGAGGCCGAGCACAACCGGCAGCAGGCCGGCGGACACGCTCGCGACACTCGGGTGGCTGATCCATACGAGCAGGAGCCCGGCCGCGTACCACGGCGCGAAGCGCCGGCTGAGGTTCTTCGGCCGGATCGGGTTGCGCATGGTCGAAACGTATCAGCCCATCTCGCCGAGCCCCAACCCGCTGGCCGACTCCTAGCGGGCTTCGTCGTCGTCGACCCGGGGAGTGCCATAGCGCGAACGGACGAGGCGCCAGAGCTTCTCGCGTAGCCGCTCCTTGAAGACCGGATCCGCACCGGGCTCGAGCAGATCGCCGGCCAGAAACTCGCGCAGCTCGCCCGCGTCAAAATCGAGGTCCTGCTCGTCGACGCCCGGAAGCGACCAGCCGGACGGATCGGGAGTGGCGCTGCGCGCCGGCGTGGACTCACGCTCTGTGTCCACGGGAGCGGGCCCAGGGCGACCCGGCGATGTCCTGCGGCTCATCGGTCGACTCCGGTGTACGCGTGACTCCGCGTTGCGACCAGCCCGCGCTCGCGGACCTGGATTCGTTGCTTCTCGGGCAGCAATGCGGCTCTCCTGCGGCCAAGCCCTCCCAGGTGCCGACCCACCCGACAACCCGCTGCCGGAGAGCATATCGACTCGGTGGTGACCGCTTCCATATGGAGTTCTGTGGTGCCGCGGCAGCCGCTGTGTCACGAAAAGAAGGCCGGAGGGCAGCAGGCGGTCCGGAGGCGACCGAATGCGACGGACTGGAAGCGGATTCTCGCCCCTGAATGGGCGCCTGCGGCGCAGGACGGGACACTCGGTCGAGTGCGCGATTCAGCTCTCGACTCAGCTCTCGACTCAGCTCCGGAGCAGCGACTCGAGCCCCGGGGTGCCGTCCGTGATCGACCGGCGCATGCGGTAGAGGTTGGCCTTGATGGCATCCTCAGACTTCCCGAGCGCCTCGGCGATGACCCGGATGGGCTGCTGTCGCAGGTGCTTGAGGTGGAAAATCCGGCGTTGCAGGGCGGTCAGATCGTGGTCGATGATGTCCTCGCAGCGGCCGAGCATGCGGCGCGCCTCGACGATGTCATCCGTGGCGGCGTCGCGGCCCGCGACGTCCATCGCACTGCCGGATTCCAGCGGATCGAGCTGGGGGCGGGGCTTGCGGAAGCACCGATTCACCTTGTTGCGCGTGATCCCAAAGATCCAGACCAGCAGCGAGGACTGGCCCTGGTAGGACGCCAACGCGGTCAGCAGCGTCATGAAGACCTCCTGCGCGACATCCTCGGCCTCGCCGGGATCCTTCAGCCGCTTCAGGGCGAAGCGGTAGACGCGCGGGAAGTAGGTCTCGTAGAGCAGCTCGAAGTGGTCACGGCTGCCGGAGAGGATCTGATCGACCAGCTCGCGGTCGGAGGGCCAGGCCTTTGCGCTTTCGGGCACCTTTTCTCGTCTCTGTCGTCGGTGTTCGCGAGACGAATGTCGATCGGTGCCCCTGGGGGCGTCGGGCGACGGGGTGAAACGACAGTGAATCGAGTCCCCAGACGGTCTCCGGCCCGATCGTCCCGGGCCGGTCTGGCTGGCTGGATCGCGACACGACTCGCTTGCTCTCCGCCTGGCTTCCCTGTCACCCAGCGGAACGTCGCGCCACCCTCGACTGACCTCCGTTTCCCTCCCCTTTCGATCCTCGCGAAACTGTTGGGCTTTTCAAAAGTTGGACTGCGTCCTGGCCAGGCTTAGACGCAAGTCGCATGCCACCAGTCTCAACTCGGCAGAAGGGGCTCCATGGGCTTGGGATCACGGGTCATTGGACGACGGGAAGCCATCTCACCCGGTCCGCGGCGCAGGCGGGGGACAGAAGAGTTTTTCCCAATATGGGGCGTACCAGTCATGGGAAATCCCCACAGAACGCGAGGGCGCAGAGGAGGCGTGGCCCCCACTACACCCGCACCGACCTGCACCGACCTTCACACCTTCCCGGGGATGATCCACCAGCGCCCCTGGCTGAACTCCCAGCGGTCCTCACGCGTGACGAAGGTCGACCACCAGCGCAGAGGCAGGCCGTTCTCACCCCGGATGGTCACATTCACCACCACGGAATTCAGCGCTCCGCGCTTCATCGAATCGAGGCGGACCGCCGTCGGACGTTGAGACTCGAAGTGCGCCGTGTCCAGCACCTCGGCAAGACTCGCGTAGTAGTCCGCGAAGGCGGCCTCGCTGCGGAAGAACTCGCGCAGAGCCGGGTCGTCGTAGGTCGCCTTGCTGTTGAAGCGGCGGGCCGTGATGCGGTCATAGAAGATGGCCGTGAGGTCGACGAGAATGCGGAAGTCCCCCGAGCCGCCTCGGTTGAGGGTCTCCGGATTGAAGCCCTGGTAGCTCGCTCCCTGCCCCCAATCGCCGCCGAAGCGGCGCGACAAGCAGCCCGCCACGACCCCTGCGAGGAGCAGGACGAGCGCCAGGGCGAGCCCGCGCCGCGCGATCGCGCTCATCGCAGTCGCCCGATCAAGAGGCTCCCTCGTCTTTCATCGCCACCGCCTGGGCGGCCGCGAGGCGTGCCACGGGAACCCTGTACGGCGAGCAGGAAACGTAGTCGAGTCCGACACGGACGAAGAATCGCACGCTCTTCGGATCGCCGCCGTGCTCGCCGCAGACGCCCAGCTTGAGGCCCGGGCGAGTGGAGCGGCCGCGCTCGACTCCCATGCGGACGAGCTGGCCGACGCCTTCCTCGTCGATGGAAACAAAGGGATCGTCGGAGAGGATGCCCTTCTCGAAGTAATCCGGCAGGAAGCTGCCGGCGTCGTCGCGCGAGAGCGCATAGCCCATCTGCGTCAGGTCATTGGTCCCGAACGAGAAGAAGTCCGCATGGGTGGCGATCACGTCGGCGGTCAGCGCGGCACGCGGCACTTCGATCATCGTCCCGATGGCCGGCCGTACGCGCGAGCCCGGGTACTCGACCCGCACCTCGTCGATCACGCCCTCGACCTCGGCCCGCAGCCGTGAGAGCTCACCGTGATGGGCCACCAGGGGGATCATGATTTCGGGCTTCACCCGCACACCCTCGCGCGCGACCCGGCAGGCGGCCTCTGTAATCGCACGCGCCTGCATGCGGTAGATCTCGGGATACGTGATGCCCACGCGGCAGCCGCGATGCCCGAGCATGGGATTGAACTCGTGCAGTCTCTCGAGCTTGGCCCTCACCTCGGCCACCTCGCTGCCGAGCTCGCGCGCGATGGCGCGGATGTCGTCCTCCTCCTTGGGGAGGAACTCGTGCAGCGGTGGATCGAGCAGCCGGACCGTGACGGGCAGCCCATCCATGGCGCGAAAGAGCCCCTCGAAGTCGGCGCGCTGCATCGGCAGCAGCTTGTCGAGTACGGCCTCGCGGGAGGCCGTGTCATTGGCAAGGATCATTTCGCGCACGAGAAGGATACGCTCGGGCTGGAAGAACATGTGCTCCGTGCGGCAGAGGCCGATGCCGTCGGCGCCGAAGCGGCGGGCCATCTCGGCGTCATGCGGTGTGTCGGCATTGGCGCGTACCTTGATACTGCGGATCTTGTCCGCCCAGCCCATCAGCTCCTCGAAGGCGGCCGAGAGCTCGGGGACCACAGTCGGTGCGCTGCCGAGCATCACGTCGCCCGAGGTGCCGTCCACCGTAATGAGATCGCCCGCGTGCACCACCACATCACCCACGCGCATGGTCCCCGACGCGTAATCGATGGTGAGCACACCGCAACCGGCCACGCAGCATTTCCCCATTCCGCGGGCGACAACGGCCGCGTGGGACGTCATGCCGCCCTTCGCGGTCAGGATGCCCTGGGCGGCATGCATACCGATGATGTCCTCGGGCGAGGTCTCGATGCGGACCAGAACTACTTTCTCGCCGGCCTTCGACTGCGTCTCGGCATCCACTGCCGAGAAGACGACCTTACCGACGGCGGCGCCGGGCGACGCGGGCAGGCCCCGGGCAATCACCTTCAGATTCGAGCTGCGATCGATGGTCGGGTGCAGGAGCTGGTCGAGCGCAGAGGCGTCCACCCGCAGCAGTGCCTCCTTACGGCTGATCAAGCGCTCATTCGCCATATCCACCGCGATCTGCACCGCGGCGGTGGTGGTGCGCTTTCCCGTGCGCGTCTGCAACATCCAGAGCCGGCCCTGCTGGATCGTGAACTCGATGTCCTGCATCTCGCGGTAGTGCTTCTCCAGGCCCTTGTAGATTCGAACCAGCTCCTTGTAGGGGGCTGGCATCTCGCGCTCGAGAGTCGGCAGCTCCTCAGTATCCGCTGAACGGCTGGCCTCGTTGATCGGCCGTGGGGTGCGTACGCCGGCGACCACGTCCTCGCCCTGCGCGTTCTTCAGGTACTCACCGTAGAAGTTGCGCTCACCGGTCGAGGGATTGCGCGTGAATGCCACGCCCGTCGCGCAGTCATCGCCCATATTGCCGAAGACCATGGACTGCACATTGACCGCCGTCCCCCAGGCTTCATCGATCTCGTGGATTCGGCGATAAGCCACGGCGCGGTGGTTCCCCCAGGAGTCGAAGACTGCCGAGATCGCACCCCAGAGCTGCTCCTGGGGATCTTGCGGAAAGGGGCGGCCCGCATACACCTCGACGAGCTCGAGGTATTCGCGCACCACGCGGCGCAGGTCGGTGGCGTCGAGCTCGGTATCGAGGTGGACGCCGCTGCGCAGCTTGGTGTCCTCAAGGCAGTTCTCGAAGCGTTCATGCGGAACTCCGAGCACCACCTCGCCGTACATCTGGATGAATCGGCGGAAGCTGTCATACGCGAAACGCTCGTCCGCCATGCGGGCGAGCCCCTCCACGGTAACGTGGTTCAAGCCGAGGTTCAGGACCGTATCCATCATTCCGGGCATGCTGATCCTCGCCCCGGAGCGTACCGAGACGAGCAGCGGTTTTTCCGCGTCGCCGAAGCGCATCCCCATCAGCTGCTCGACCCGGGCTAGCGCAGTCAGCACGTCGGCGCGCGCCGCAGCCGAGAGCTTGCCGCCGCGCTCCCGGTAGCGGCTGCAGACTTCGGTGGAGATCGTGAAGCCAGGCGGAACCGGCACGCCGAGGATCGTCATCTCGGCGAGGTTCGCGCCCTTGCCTCCGAGCACATCCTTCATATCGGCGCGGCCGTCCGCGCAGCCGTCGCCGAAGAAGAAGACTCGCCGCGAAGCGTCGCGGACGCCGCTGCGCCTCGACGCAGCCGCCCGCGCCGGGAGCTTGCGGCCCACTGCCTTCGCGCGTGATGCTCCTCTGCCAGCAGCCTTCTTCCCAGCGACGCCGGCGCGAGCATTGCGTGCCGCCTTCTTGGCGACGCCCTGCTTGCCGGCCGTCTTCCTGCCTGCCTTCTTCGGCGCTCTCTTCCCCGCGTTCTTCGAGGCTTTCTTTGACGCGGTGGCGGCTCTCCGACCCGCCTTCTTGCGCGACGCCCTTCCACGGGCCGTCACAGGGCGGTCTCCAACCGATCGCGCAGCCAGGCCACTACACCCTCCAGCGGCACTCGCTCCTGCTCCATGCTGTCCCGTTCGCGCAGCGTCACCTTGCCATCGTCAGGGGAGTCGAAGTCGTAGGTCGCACAGAAGGGCGTGCCCACTTCGTCCTGACGCCGATAGCGCCGACCGATGTTCCCCGCCTCGTCGTAGAAGACGTTCCAATGGCGGGCCAGATCAGCGTGCAGCGTGCGCGCCGGCTCAGCCAACTTCTTTGAGAGCGGAAGTACCGCGACCTTGATCGGCGCGAGCGCAGGGATGAATCGCATCACATTGCGTGTCTCCCCGCCCTCGAGCACCTCCTCCTCCCAGGCGTTCACGAGCAGCGCGAGTGCCGTGCGATCGACCCCCATGGAGGTCTCGATCACCATCGGGGTGTAACGTTCCTTGGTCTCCTCGTCGGTGACGATCAGGTCCTTGCCCGAATACTCGCTGTGGCGCGAGAGATCCCAATCACCCCGGTCGTGGATGCCCTCGATTTCCTGCCAGCCGAAGGGGAAGAGGAACTCGACGTCTTCGGCGGCGTTCGCATAGTGGGCGAGCTCATCGGCGGCGTGGGGCCGGAAGCGCAGGTTCGTCTCGTCGAAGCCGATGTCGCGATGGAAGCGCATGCGCTCGTCCCGCCAGAAAGTGAACCAACTCTCCCGCTCTTTGGGGTGGCAGAAGAACTCCATCTCGGCCTGCTCGAACTCGCGCGAGCGGAAGGTGAAGTTGCGCGGCGTGATCTCGTTGCGGAACGCCTTGCCGATTTGCCCCATACCGAAGGGCAGCTTCTGCCGTGCGGCATCGCGCACGCGCTTGAAATCGTTGAAGATGGGCTGACAGGTCTCCGGCCGCAGATAGGCGGCCGTGCTCGCATCCATGGACGCCCCGACCTGCGTCTCCAGCATCAGATTGAAGTCGCGCGCCTCGGTGAGATCGCAGTCGGTGACGGCACGCTTCTTCGGCGCCTCCGGGCAGCGTTCGCCCTCGAGCTGGTCGGCCCGAAAGCGGCGCTTGCAGGTGCGGCAGTCCACCATCGGGTCGCTGAAATGATCGACGTGGCCCGATGCCTGCCAGGTTCGCGGATGGCAGATGATTGCGCTGTCGATGCCGACCACGTCCGTGCGCTCGCGCACCACGCGCTGCCACCAGACGGCCTTGAGGTTGTTCTTGAGCTCGACGCCGAGAGGGCCGTAGTCCCAGAAGCCGTTGATGCCGCCGTAGATCTCGCTCGATTGGAAGATGAACCCGCGACTCGCGCAGAAGGCGACCAGCGTGTCCATCGCCAGCGGGTGGCGGGCGGCGGCGTCTTTCGAATCAGACATGGGGAGTGGGCTCGAGGCCGGCGGTCCAGCGGCGGCGGAGTATCCCCCTAGGTCGACTCGGGTGTCAAGCCGGCCCAGCCCAGGCTTTCGTCCAGAAATCGCTCACTTCGCAGCTCAATTCCGACGTGGAAGCGCTGGAAGCGGAAGAGCAGCTGGCGCGCCTCGGCGAGCGCCTGCGGGCCGAAAGCCAGCCGGCCGAGGCGCGAATAGTCGTACTCGAGACCCTGCTGAAGCACCTTGAGCGTGCCGACGTGCACGGGCAGCGTCCCCTCGCTGCGCTCGCCGGCGTGTGCGCCGCAGATCACGCCACCATCGGCCACGTGAAATGCGACACGACCCTGGGGCCGCTCGCCGCAGCGAACGCAGCGCGCGAGCTCGGGACGAAGTCCGAGGGCATCGAAGGCACGCAGCTCGAGCAGCACGCGGAGTCGGGCGTTGGGCGTCGCCCCCTCAAGGGTCCTCAGCGCGGAGAGCACGAATCCAAAGAGCCGCTGGGCGTCGGGCCGGGCCGCCCCCTCTGGTGCCATGCGATCCATCAGCTCGAGCAAGTAGCTGGCGAGCGCATAGCGGGCCGACTGGACGCGCAGCCCCAGGAAGGGCTCGAGCAGTGTGGCCTGCTCGAGCATCGCCATGCTGCCCGGGCGGCGCCGGTTCACCGCCACGCGCAGGTGGTTGAAGAGATCCAGGGTTCCCGGAAAGCGCTTGATGCTGCGCCGTGCCCCCTTGGCAATGACTGTCAGACGGCCCACCTCCGGGCTGAGCAGGTGGACGATTCGGTCGGACTCGCCGAAGTCCACCGCACGCATCAGGATCACCTCACTCACAAGCCGGTCCATCCGGGCAGTCTAGCGAGGGCGCTGGCCGGGGTCCGGAGCAGGCCGATCGGCCGCTGCGGCAGTCGGGGGCGCCGAGACCACACTGGCCGCCGGGCCGAGCGCCACGCCACCCTCGGGCGCGGGCCGAGGCTCAGTCGCAGCCGGACTCGGCTCCGCGCGCGGCAGTGAATCAGCGGCGGCCGCCGACTGCGACTCGGCCAGTGCGCGTACGGGATCGCGCCGGTAGATGCGCTTCGCCGCCGTGCCACCGGCCTCTACGCTCTCGTTCCCAGTGGCCACGACATGCACGACACCCACAGCGGCCGCCACGGCCACGACCACCAGGAGCCCCACCAACGCACGTGGAAGACTCTGCGAGAGGTGAAAGGGCTGGGATTCGTCCACGGCCGGCTCCGCCAGCATCCGGGCCAGGGTGTCGTCCGGGTCGAGACCCAGCGCGTCCGCGACGGTGCGCACGAAGCCGCGCACGAAGCCGTCGACGTCGTCGTCGAAGGAGCCACCCTCCAGTCGCTGCAGCGAGCGCAGCGGAATCCGTGTGGCGCGAGCTAGATCCTCGATGCTGATTCCGCGCAGCTTTCGCTGCCGCCGCAGGTAGCTCCCGATCGGCTGGCGCTCCAGCTCCGCCGCGTCGGCTTCGGTCTCGGCGTCCGGGCCGCCAATCTCGGAGATGCCCGTCCTGCGCCGCCCGCTGGTCATGCTGGCCCCCTGCGTGGGCCACCGGCCCTGCGGCCAGCTCCGTCCCCCGCCCCAGCCCCAGTCTATCGAAGCCGCTCGAGATACGAGCGTGATTGCTCACCCCACTCGCCGTAGGGCGACTTCTCGATCGCCATGCTGAAGTGCTCGATCGCCTTGCCGCGCTGGCCAATCGCGATGTAGGCCTCGGCCATTCGGTAGTTGGTCTCGGCGAGGGCGCCGTGCGGCAGTCGATTTCCCTCGACCGCGAGCTCGTAGTGAGCGATCGCCTGCATCCAGCGCCGCTGATCCTGCTCGACGATTCCCAGATTCAGGTGCGCGGGCGAGTAGCGTGGGTGGAAATCGATCGCCTGCTCGAAGCTCGCCCGCGCCAGATCGAGTCGGCCGAGCCTGTATTCCGCCCAGCCGCGGTTCGTGAGCGCCCGCCAGGGTGTCGCGAAGGTCGGGTCGTCGATCAGGGTGTCACACAAGACGCCGGCCTCGTGATAGCGCTCCATCTGAATGTAGAGCGCCGATAGATTCACCACCGTCTCCTGGTAGTTGAAGTCGCTGGGGCGCTCGGAGAGCTCGAGGGCGAGAAGCAGCTCGGCTTCGGATTCTTCCAGCATGCCTTTGCGCCGATAGGCCTCGCCCAGGCCGAGATGGGAGCCGGGATCGGCCGGATCGAGCTCGATCGCTGCGCGGATCTTCCGGATCGCCATGGCGGTGCGGCCGTTCCTCAGGTGGTCCAGGCCCACGTCACGGGTGGCGGCGGCGAGCTGACGCTGCTCCTCCGCCACCTTGGGGTCCATGCTCGCGCAGCCGGGCAAGCTCAGTACGAAGGCGAGAACCAGCCCCCACACGAAGCGGGCGAAAATACCGCTCTGGAGCCGGCCACTGGCTCCGCTGGGAACTCGACTCTCACACTGACTCATGGTCAATCCTCTCCAGGTCGCCTGGATGCGGCTCGATGGGCAGGGCGCATGGTTCTTAGAAGCTCGCCAGCAGGCGCGCGAAGAGCGCGCGCGCCCCCTCGCCCTTCTGCCTTTTGATCGCGATCTTTCCGAGTGCAGCGGCGCTGCGGCCGCCCTCTGCGTTCGCGCCGACGTCCGGCCCAACCGCGGCAGGCTCGCCGCTGCGAGGCTGCGCGCCCGCCGCCTCCACCCACACGGCGTCCTCGGGCGCCTCGACGTCGTCCGGCTCGTCGAGCTCGCCGGGAGCCCCCGCCGGCGGCTCACGAAACTTGCTGAGCGGCAGGGCGGCCTCCGCGCCCGCGGCGGCGGGCCCGGGACCCGTCCTCGCTACGACTGTCTTGGCCGCACCGGTGAGGGTGCCCGAGGACTCGAGCAAGAGCTCCGCCTCGGACGCATCCCCCACCTCTTCCATCAGATCGTCGAGCAGCAGCTCCTCGGTGGCCTCGGCGTGGGGCATCGCCCGACCCGGTGCTGGCGATCCTGGCTGCATGGGGTCGACGACCGCTGAGAGATCCAGCCCCTCGGCGCCGGCGTGAAGATCCTCGGCCGGGGGCAGTAGGGCCTGATCGGCACTCGGCAATCCCGGGTTCGAGGATGGTGGCGGCGGCTCGGCGGGTGCGCCCGGGGCGTAGACCTCTTCGTCACCCATCATGCGATTCCAGTGCTTCAGCGCATCCGGGCGACCGGTGCCGGTCGCCCGATCGATCATGTCGTCGTCGAAGAGGAAGCCCAGCCCCTCGGCGAAGGAGAGCGCCCGCTCGACGGCGTCGGGAATCGCACTCTGATTCTCGATCGGCTCGCGCGTCTCGTAGAGCGCAGTGTCGCCGCTCTCGAGGGCCCGCATACCGATGGCCAGACCCAGCTCGCCATACCCCTTGGCATAGATCACGATGGCGGCCCGCACCGGGCCGTTGGGCAGCTCCTCGACCTGGGCCACGGGCGCGTTCAGCGACGGCAGCAAGCCATGCAGGCAGGCCTCGGAGAGCTGCAAGGGGTCTTTGCAGTGGAGGAACATGGCCGGCTTATCGGCTCGGCTGCCGGTCGCCTTGAGTGTCTCGCGGACGCAGCGAAGCGTGGGAGCCCCTGACGCCGAACGGGAATCTCGAACAAGAATCCGGGCTCCCGCCTGTGCCTGCGGGGCTTTCGCGCCACCTTTTGCGGGATACAATTCGGCCGAACCGACACCGATTCCGTCAGGGCTGAGCGACCCAGGAGCGGCTCGACACCAGGCCCGACGGAAGGTCGGCTCGTTCGGGCGGGATCGTGCTCTTCGCCTCATCGATGGTCATGCGAGTGCCATGCGAGATGGGCGGGAGACGGGAGAGAGAGATGTCCAGCAACGCCGTCAGCCCTCCGATGGAATCGGTACGGGGGGAGCCCAGTGAGCGCTGACGCCAAGGAAATCCTGCAGCTCGACGACGTCGCCATCCGCTTCGCAGGCGATAGCGGTGACGGCATGCAGCTGACGGGCACCAAGTTCACCGATGAGACGGCGTTGGCGGGCAACGATCTCTCCACGTACCCCGACTTTCCGGCCGAGATCCGCGCACCGGCCGGAACCATGGCCGGTGTCTCGGGCTACCAGATCCACTTCTCATCCCACGACATTCACACTCCGGCCGACAGGGTCGATCTGCTGATTGCGTTCAATCCGGCGGCCCTGCGTGCCAACGTGGATGACATGCGCTCCCAGGGCATGGTGATCATCAACAGCGACGCGTTCACCAGCAAGGCGATGGCACGCGCCGGCTACGACGAAGATCCGCGGCCGGGGCTCGGCGACCGTTACAAGCTGGTCGAGGTGCCGCTCACCACGCTGAACCGTGAGGCGCTGCAGGGTCTCTCACTCACCCAGCGCGAGATCGATCGCTGCAAGAACTTCTTCGCGCTCGGCCTGCTCTGCTGGCTCTACAGCCGACCCATGGAGGCCACCGAGCGCTGGCTCTCCACCAAGTTCAGCGGCGACGTACTCGAGGCCAACCTGCGCACCCTCAAGGCCGGCTTCGCGTTCGGCGAGACCACCGAGCTCTTTCCCGCCCACTACGTGGTCCCCTCGGCCAAGATCGAGGCGGGTACGTACCGCAATATCACCGGCAACACGGCGCTTGCCTGGGGGATCGTGGCCGCTGGCGTGCAGATGAACCGCCCGGTCTACCTGGGCGCGTATCCGATCACGCCGGCCAGCGACGTCCTCCACGAGGTGGCGCGACATCGCAACTTCGGCGTGAAGACCTTCCAGGCCGAGGATGAGATCGCGGCCGCGAGCTCGACCATCGGTGCTGCCTTTGCCGGCCATCTGGCGGTAACCATCTCGAGCGGACCCGGATTCATCCTCAAGCAAGAGGCCCTGGGCCTGGCGGTGATGGTGGAGCTGCCCCTGGTGGTCATCAACGTTCAGCGCTCCGGGCCGGCCACCGGCTCGCCCACCAAAACCGAGCAGGGCGACCTGCTGGCGGCCCTCTACGGACGCCACTCCCAGAGCCCGCTGCCAGTCCTGGCCCCCAGCACGCCTTCGGACTGCTTCTCCACCGTGCTCGAAGCCTTTCGAATCGCCGTGCGCTTCATGACGCCGGTGGTGGTGCTCTCCGAGGGCTACCTGGCCAATAGCGCCGAGCCCTGGAAAATCCCGGACGTCTCCGAGCTGGAGCGCTCGGAGATCGTCTTCGCGAAGGCCGAGGACGCCGCAACCTTCGAGCCCTACCGGCGCGACCCCGACATCCTGGCGCGGCCCTGGGCGATCCCGGGCACGCCGGGCCTCGAGCACCGCATCGGCGGCCTCACGAAAGAAGACGTCACCGGCAACGTGGTCTACGGGCCGGAAAACCACCAACGCATGGTGGACCTGCGCGCCGAGAAGATTGCCCGCATCGCGGATGAGATCCCGGCCATCGCGGTGGAGGGGCCGGATAGCGGTCCGCTCTTGGTCGTGGGCTGGGGGGGGACGTTGGGCTCGATCACCGCCGCTGTCGAGGCTGCACGCGCGGCGGGCCACACGGTTTCACAGATCCATCTGCGACACCTGAACCCGTTGCCGGCGGATCTCGGCGATGTGCTCGGCCGCTTCGAGCGCGTACTCTGCCCCGAGCTCAACGAGGGACAGCTCGCGATGATGCTGCGCTCCCGCTACCTCTTGAACGTCCGCTCGTTCTCGAAGATCACTGGCCAGCCCTTCAAGGTCTGGGAGATCCGCGAGCGCATCGAGGCCATCCTGAAGGAGGAGCCCTGATCATGGCCGCTGCCGCAGAGAAGCTGACGCGCAGGGATTTCGTCTCCGGACAAGACGTACGCTGGTGCCCCGGCTGCGGCGACTACTCGATCCTCGCCAACGTGCAGCGGGTGATGCCAGAGCTCGGCGTGCCACGCGAGAACATCGTATTCATCTCCGGGATCGGCTGCTCGAGCCGCTTCCCCTACTACATGAACACCTACGGCTTCCACACCATTCACGGACGCGCACCGGCATTCGCGACGGGTGCCAAGGTCGCCAATCCGGACCTCTCGATGTGGATCGTGACGGGGGATGGCGACGGGCTCTCGATCGGCGGCAACCACTTGTTGCACGTCATCCGCCGCAACCTGGACTGCCAGATCCTGCTCTTCAACAACCGCGTCTACGGGCTCACCAAGGGCCAGTACTCGCCCACCTCCGAGCGGGGCATGCGTACCAAGTCGTCGCCCCAGGGCGCCATCGACCATCCCATCGATCCGATCTCCTTCGCGCTGGGCTGCGGGGCCACGTTCGTGGCACGCGGCATCGACGTGGACGCGCCGCATATGCAGGACGTGCTGCGGCGGGCCCACGCCCACAAGGGCACGTCGTTCATCGAGATCCTGCAGAACTGCCCGGTCTTCAATGACGGCGCCTGGGGCGAGCTCGAGGACCGCAAGACGCGCGCCGAGACGGCTCTCGTGCTCGAGCACGGCAAGCCCCTGGTCTATGGCTCGCCGGGCCGCATGAAGGGCATCGTGCTCGACCAGGGCGTGCCATCCATCATCGAGCTCGCGGACGCGGACGACCCGGTGGAGCGCGGCGTGGTGGTCCACGATGAGACGCACGAAACCACTTCGTACGCCTATGCGCTGGCCACCCTCAAGCGGCCCGAGTTCCCGATGCCGGTGGGCATCATCCGCCAGGTGGAGAAGCCCACCTACGAGTCGATGCTGGAGGACCAGGTCGAAGAGGCCATCCAGAAGCGCGGGCCCGGCGACCTCGAGGCTCTACTGAACTCCGGCGATACCTGGCAGGTCAGCTAGGCGGCGAGCTCCGGCGCGGCCACGACGAGGGTCCGGCCGATCATTGCAGGCGATTCCGCGACGGCGACACCGGCCGCCTCGAGTGCCGCGATCTTGTCGCTGGCCCGGCCCTTCCCGCCGGCGATGATCGCACCGGCGTGGCCCATACGCTTGCCGGCCGGCGCGTTCTGACCGGCGACGAAGGCGACTACGGGCTTGGTCATATTCGACTGGACGAATTCTGCCGCCTCCTCCTCGGCCGAGCCGCCGATCTCGCCGATCATCACCACCGCCCGGGTATCGGGATCCGCCTCGAAGAGTGCCAGGGCGTCGATGAAATTCGTGCCGATCACGGGATCGCCACCGATGCCCAGGCACGACGACTGGCCGATGCCCAAGCGCGAGAGCTGGTCCACAGCCTCGTAGGTGAGCGTGCCAGAGCGCGATACGACGCCCACCGGACCCGGACGCGTGATCTGCGCCGGCATGATGCCGATACGACACTGCTCGGGTGTGACCACACCCGGACAATTGGGGCCGATCAGGCGCATCTCCGAGTCCGCCAGTGCGCTCTTGGCCCGCGCCATGTCCAGGACGGGGATGCCCTCGGTGATGCAGACCGCCAGCCGAATGCCAGCGTTCGCGGCCTCGAGAATGGCGTCCGCGGCGGCGGGCGGCGGCACGAAGATGACCGACGCGTCGGCGCCCGTCTTCTTCACCGCGTCGGCGACGGTGTCGAAAATGGGCGTGCCCTCGATCTCGCTGCCGCCCTTGCCCGGAGCAACGCCGCCCACGACCTGGGTTCCGTATTCCCTGGAGAGGTTGGCGTGGAACCGGCCCATGCGGCCCATCCCCTGCACGATCAGTCGAGTGTCCTTGTCGCAGAGAATCGCCATCAGGCCGCGCCTCCCTTTGCGGCCGCCACGGCCAGCTCACCCGCCTCCTGGAGGGTCTCGGCGGGAGTGATATCCAGCCCCGATTCCGCGAGGATCTTGCGTCCCTCCTCGGCCATGGTGCCCTGCAGGCGCACCACCAGCGGAACCCGGATGCCAAGGTCGGCGGCCGCCGCGACCACGCCCTCGGCGATCAGATCGCAGCGCACGATGCCACCGAAGATATTCACCAGAATGGCCTCGACGTTCTCGTCGCACAGGATCAGCTTGAAGGCCTGCTTGACCTTCTCCGTGTCGGCGCCACCGCCGGCGTCCAGGAAGTTCGCCGGCGTGCCGCCGCAGTAGTGGATCATGTCCAGCGTCGCCATGGCAAGACCGGCGCCGTTCACCATACAGCCGATATTGCCGTCGAGGCCCACGTAGGCGAGGTCGATCTCGTTGGCGGCGCGCTCGCGCTCGTCCTCCTCGTCCCGGTCGCGTAGCTCGGCGATGTCGGGATGCCGGTAGAGAGCATTGTCGTCGAAGTTGATCTTGCCGTCGAGCGCAAGCAGCTCGCCCTGCTCGGTGACCACCAGCGGATTGATCTCGACCTGGCTGCAGTCCTTCGCGATGTAGAGGTCGAAGAGGCCGCGCACGAAGGGCAAGAGCTTCCGCACTCCATCATTTGAAAGTCCGAGCCCGAAGCCGAGCTTGCGAACCTGGTACTCCTGCAGGCCGACATTGGGCTCCACGTGAACGGTGAGGATCTTCTCGGGTGTCTCCGCCGCCACTTCCTCGATCTCCATGCCGCCCTCGGTGGACGCCACGATGGCAAACTCTTCGGCTGAACGATCGAAGAGGATCGCAAGATAGAGCTCGTCGGCGATGTCGGAGCCCGCCTCGACGTAGACCTTGCGGACCAGCTTGCCCTCGGGCGGAGTCTGCGGCGTGTGCAGCGTCATCCCGAGGATGTCGCTCGCCGCCTTCTTGGCGTCCGCAGGCGACTTCACGACCTTCACGCCACCGGCCTTGCCGCGCCCACCCGCATGCACCTGTGCCTTCACCACCACCACACTCGTTCCAAGCGCCTTGGCGGCCTGCTCTGCCTCCTCGGGCGTCGTCGCGAGCTGGCCCTCGGGAACGGCCACACCGAATGCGCGCAGCAGTCCCTTGGCCTGATACTCGTGGATGTTCATCGCTTCCTCCGCAGCGCTTCGGGCGCCCGCTTCTAGAGCTCGATCTGATCAACCAGGGTGCGGACGTGCTCCACCGAGGCGTCGAAGAGCTTTCGCTCCGCGTCGTTCAGCTCCACCTCGAGGATGCGCTCGACGCCACCGGCGCCCATCACGCAGGGGACGCCCACATAGAGCCCATCCACGCCGTACTCACCCTCGCAAAGACACGCGCAGGCGAAGACACGCTTCTTGTCGCGCAGATAGGCCTCTGCCATCTCGAGGGCCGAGAGTGCCGGCGACACGAATGCCGAGCCGGTCTTGAGCAGCCCCACCACCTCTCCGCCGGCACCCTTGGTGCGCTCGACGATCTGGTCGATGCGATCGCTCTCGAGCAGCTGCGAAATCGGCACGCCCGCCACCGTGCAGTAGCGCACCAGTGGCACCATGGTGTCGCCGTGGCCGCCGAGTACCAACGCCGTCACGTCCTTCACGGACACGCCGAGCTCCCAGGCCACGAAGGCGCGAAAGCGCGTCGAGTCCAGAATGCCCGCCATACCGACGACGCGATTCTTGGGGAATCCCGACACCTCCTTGAAGGTGTAGACCATCGCGTCGAGGGGGTTGGACACGACGATCACGAATGCATCCGGCGCGTTGTCCCGCACCCCGGCGGCGACCTGCTTCATGATCGAGAGATTCGTCTTGAGCAGATCATCGCGGGACATGCCGGGTTTGCGAGCCAGGCCCGCCGTGATGATCACCACGTCCGCGCCCGCGATGTCGGCGTAGTCGTTGGTGCCCGAAATGGAGGCGTCGGAACCGACCAGCGGTGCGCCCTCCGCAATATCGAGGGCCTTGCCCTCGGGCAGACCCTCGACGACGTCGAAGATCATGACGTCGCCGAGTTCGCGATAGGCGGCCTGTTCGGCCATTACTCCGCCGATGTTTCCGCCTCCGATGAGTGCGATCTTCTTGCGCATGGGGGGT
>JAFDDH010000215.1 GCA_019310975.1 Deltaproteobacteria bacterium
CTCAAGCGTGCGCGCAACAATGCACGGAGCGCGTGCGAGATCGCTCAGCTCTCGGCCGACAGGGATGCGTGCAACTGCCTTCGCGACCCCGAGGCGGGATTCGGCTGGGTGTGCAGTGCCCAGGCCGAGTACGTCTGCGTGGCTGGGCGCTGATCGGGCTGATCGGGCTGATCGGGCTGATCAAGTAGAGGGGGTGGCCGCCCCCTCAGCCGGGCAGGCTGGCGTGCTCCTCCACACGCAGGCACTGCGGAGGGGCCGCCAGCCAGCCCGACAGTCGAGATCGGAAGGCGTCGACGCGCTCCGGGCAGAGCCAGACGAAGGCAACGGCTCGCCACGGGCGTGCGAGCTTGGGCTTCGGCAGGAGTCGCCAGCTCTCCCACATGATCGCCTCATGCAGCAGCGGTGAGAGCTCCATGTCGAACACTTCGGGTGCCGACGCCCCCGGGCTCTCGTCGGCCGGTCCGACCAGCAGCGCCAGCTTGCTCGCGCCCTGCTGGGGTGGCTGCACTGGGTCGCCGCCCGGCTGCCAGGCCTCGACTTCGAAGAACGCGTTACGCGGCTTGTCCATGAATTCGAGCTCGTCGCGGCGGATCCTCTCACCGGCCTCGCTCGAGGCGAGCATTGCCATCGTCTGCTCCACCGACGAGTGGTCCGCGTAGGCGAACTCGGTCAGTACGTCGAAGGGCGGGTCCGGGCCGTCGAGCACCTCCACGACGTGGTTGCGGACGTAGCGGCGCAGGCCGACGAGGCTCTGCAGGGCGAGTGGCGTGTGCACGCTCTCGTAGTGCCTGCGGAAAGTCTCACGGTCGATGTCCGGACGCCGCACCAGCAGCGCGAGTGTGCGGATCAATTTTCGTCCTTCGCGATGCGCAGCTCGAAGGCTCCGACCAGGCGCCGCGCAGCCGAGTAGGGATCCAGCTCGCGTGCGCGCACCGATGCGATCAGATATGAGAACGACTCATCCTCCGCGGCGTCCTCCAGGATCCGCTGCGCGGCGAGACTCCGCAGTAGCTCGAGGAAGAAATGCTCGGCGCGACGTGCGGCCTTTGCGTCGAGCGCGCCCGTCTCCTCGAGGTGACTGCGGTGGGCCGCGCAGCTTTCCGCCAGCAGGTCGATCCCCTCCCCGCTCGTGGCCACCGTGCGGTGCAACGTCGGCTCCCAGCCGTCCGCGGCTGGCGCGCGCCCATGCAGCATCGCCAAGAGGTGCTTCTCGGTGTCGTCGGCGCCGGGCCGGTCCGCCTTGTTGATCACGAAGAGGTCGCCGACCTCGAGGATCCCGGCCTTGAGGGCCTGCACGTCGTCGCCCAGACCCGGCACACTGACCACGACGGTGGTGTGCGCGAGGTCGACGACCTCGATCTCGTCCTGGCCCACACCGACGGTTTCGACGATCACCACGTCGTATCCCATGGCGTCGAGCACGCCAGTGGCCTCGAAGGTCGCGCGCGAGAGCCCGCCCAGCTGGCCGCGCGTCGCCATCGAGCGGATGAAGACACCCGGATCCGTGGCGTGGCGCTGCATGCGGATACGATCACCGAGGATCGCGCCGCCCGAGAAGGGACTGGTGGGATCGATGGCCACTACGGCGACGCTCAGGTCGCGGCTTCGCAGCACAGTGATCAATGCATCCACCAGCGTCGACTTGCCCGCGCCCGGTGGGCCCGTGATTCCGATCAGGTGCGCGCGTCCGGTGTGAGGGTAGAGGGCCCGAAACGCCTCGGCGCCCCGGGGCTCGCCATCCTCGAGCCAGCGGATCACCCGCGCTCCGCTGACCTGGCAACCTTCGAGGGCGCGATCGGCGATCTCGCTCACGTGTCCCGCCCAGCTCCGCGGCCGGCCTGCCACGCCTCGATGTAGGCGATGATCTCGGTGGTTGCCGTCCCCATGGTGAAGACGCGCTCGATCCCCTTCTCGAGCAGCGCCGCGGAATCTTCGTCGGGAATGACGCCGCCGCCGATCACCAGCTTGTCACCCGCTCCGCGCTCGCGCAGCAGCTCCACGACACGCGGGAAGTGGGTCATGTGTGCGGCCGATAGACTGCTCATGCCGATGACGTCCACGTCCTCCTGGATCGCCGTATTGGCGACCATCTCGGGCGTCTGCTTGAGGCCGCTGTAGATCACCTCCATGCCCGCGTCGCGCAGCGCCTGGGCGATGACGTTCACGCCGATCGTGTGGGCGTCGAGTCCGAGCTTTGCGAGCAGTACGCGGGTCCTTCGAGCCATGCTGGGATTCTAGCCCGGATTAATCCGGGCTAGGTCAGAGCTGCTAGGAGATGCCCGTGGTGAGCGAGTCCGGGTGGTACTCGCCGAAGACGTCGCGCAGCGCGCCGCACATCTCGCCGTGGGTCGCGTAGGCGTTGACGGCCTCCAGACACGGCGGGACGAGGTTCTCGCCGCTACGAGCGGCATCGCGCAGTCGGTCGAGTGCCCGCCGCGTGGCGATACCGTCGCGCTCCGCGCGCAGCCGCTCGAGCTTGCGAATCTGCCGGTGCTCCACGTCGGGGTCGTGCTTGTGGATCTCGATATTTCGCTTCTCACCCTCGCGAACCGAATGGTTGACACCGACCAGCACACGGCTCCCGTCCTCGATGGCGCGCGTGCGCTCGTATTGCTGGCGCGCCAGCTCCTTCTGGAAGTAGCCGGTCTTGATGGCCGCCAACGCGCCGCCCATCGACTCGATCTTCGCCAGCTCCTCGAAGACGGCGTCTTCGATGCGCCGCGTCATCGTCTCCACATAGTAGGAGCCCGCCAGAGGATCGACGGTATCCGCCACACCCGTCTCGTGCGCGACGATATTCTGCACTGCGGCGCCCACCGCGATGGCATCCTCGGTGGGCAGCGCGTGGGCCTCGTCGTGCAGCGGCGTGTTCATTGCGTGGCCGCCGTTGCCGATCACGCAAGCCAGCATCTGGATGCCGAGCCGCGCGATGTTGTTGAGTGGCTGCTGCAGCGTGAGCGACATGGTGCCGGGCGACGCGGTGAGACTCAGCTGCTCGGACTCGGGCCGCTTGGCGCCATATTCCTCGCGCATGATGCGCGCCCAGACCTTGCGGTAGGCGCGCAGCTTCCCCACCGCCTCGAAGAAATCCATATCGATACCCGTAATGAAGCTGAAGTAGGGCGCCAGCGTATCGATGTCGAAGCCGCGTGCGAGTGCCGCATCGAGGTACTCCTTTGCGATCGCGAACGAGAAAGCGAGCTCCTGAACGGGATTCGCGTATGCGGCGTAGAGCTGTGCGCTCACCACCGAGATGGGGATCCAATTCGGGTGGTTCTGGATCGAGTACTCGAGCGCGTCGATGGCGACGCGGAGGCCGTGATCGGGGGGAAAGATGTAGCGGCCCACGCACGTGTATTCGATCAGGATCGCATTCGGCATCTGGAGTGTGAAGGAGCCGGGGTCGATACCGCGGCGCTTGAGGGCGGCCAGAATCATGGCGAGATTCACCGTCTGCGGACCGTTGCAGATCGACGTGAGGCGCTGGAGCTTGTCGAATGGCAGGTCGAGCAGCGCCTCCATGTCATCCAGCGAGTCCACCGCGATGCCGGCGCGGCCCACCTCGCCCACGGCGAGGGGATGATCGGAGTCGAGCCCGTTCGTGGTGGGCAGGTCGTACTCGAGGAAGAGACCCGTGAGTCCCTGGTCGAGCATGTAGCGGCCGCGCTCCGCCCAGTCCTCGCCCGTCCCGAAGCCGCTGACCTGCATCATGGTCCACAGATCCGAGCGGTATCCATTCGGGTCCGTGCCGCGGGTGTACGGGTATTCGCCCGGGAAGCCCACGTCGCGCACATAGTCGAAGCCGATTGCGTCGAGATTCTGTGGCGTGTAGAGGCGGTCGACCGGCCAGCCCATCGCCTGGGTGGTGAACGGATGCTTGCGTTCGGGCGCTTCGGCGAGCCGTGGCTCGAGCGTGTCGCGTTGCCAGGCTTCGCGTCCCTGCTCGATCGACTTGGCATCACTCATGACTTCTCGCACCTCCGGTGTGGCATCGGTCCAGTATACTGCCTGAAGCCGGGGCCCCGAGCGAGAGCGATGCCTGCCGGTCGGCGATGTGTGTCCCTAGAAGACGTGTCCGCTAGCGCTTCCGCTCGCCGTAGTCGCCCCAGGGCGCGTCACGCTCCCGGATCACCTCGCGGAATCCCTTCTCGCGGAATGACTCCGCCCAGCGGTAGGCCTCCTCGGTGTGGCGGGTCACGCCATCGAAGAAGGTTCCCAGCAGCTGCGTGGTGCGCAGGCCCATATTCTCGTAGGCCTGGTTGATCAGCAGCTTGTTGAGGGCCAGCTGATTGGCGGGGATGTGCTGGAAGCGTTGCGCGTACTCCTCGACGCGTATCGCCAGCTCGTCGGCGGGGTAGAGGCGCGATACCAGGCCGATGCGTAGCGCCGTCTCTGCATCGATGGCCTCGCCGGTGAGCAGGAATTGCTTGGCGTGCTCGAGTCCGAGGCGGTAGACCCAGAGCATCGTCGTCGGTGTGCCGAAGATGCGTGATGGTGCGTATCCGATGTAGGCGTCGTCCGCCATCATGAGCTGATCGCAGCAGAGCACGAGGTCGGTCGCGCCGCCCACCGCAAAGCCGTGGATCTGCCCGATCACCGGCTTGGGGCAGTGCCAGATCTTCATGAAGCGCTCGACGTTCTTCGCCATCCACTGCATATCGCGCACGGGGTCCCAGGCGCCGGCGCGCGGCTCTGGGCTCGGTGCATCGTATGGGCTCGACCAGCCGCCCTCGGCACCTGCAACGAGGTCGTAGCCGGCCGTGAAGACGCGCCCCTCGCCGCGCAGCACGATCGCGCGCACTTGCTTTGATTCGGTCGCGGCATCGATGGAGTCCGCGAGGCCGCGGATCACGTCCTCGGTCAATGTATTGAGCTTCTCGGGGCGGTCGAGGGTGATGATCGCGATGCTCTCGCGCTCCTCGTACCGCACGGCCTGGTTGTCGCCCTTCGCCATCGTCCACCTCTCTTTCTTTTCAGCATTGTATCGATCGCCGGGGGCGGCGGCTCCGGGCGCCGGGACGGCCCGCAGGGCCCTTGCGTTGGCTGGGCTCCTCCGGTTGAGTCTCCCGACCATGCCCGCCCAGGTCACACTCCGCCTCAATATGACCGGCCTCGCCGCCGACCCTCGTGATGAAGCGCGCCGCTATCTCGCTGCCATCGAGATGGCCGAGTGGGCTGAAGATCTCGGACTCGGGGTCGTGAACCTCGAGGAGCACCACTGTGCCGAGAACGGCTGGCTCTCGTCTCCGCTCGTGCTCGCCGCCATGATCGTCGCGCGCACCAAGCGGATCCGCGTCTCGGTGAGTGCGCTGCTCGCCCCCCTCTATGAACCGATCCGACTGGCCGAGGACATCGCGGTACTCGATCTGGTGAGCGGCGGCCGCTTCAGCTTCGTGGCGGGTCTCGGCTATCGGCCGCTCGAGTACCACGCCATGGGGAAGAGCTGGACGGATCGCGGCAAGTTGATGGACGAGATGGTCGAGACGCTCTTGGCGGCCTGGAAGGGCGAACCCTTCGATTTCCGCGGCGAGCGAATTCGCGTGACTCCAGTGCCACAGAGCCGGCCACATCCCTTCTTCATGCTCGGCGGCGGTAGCCGCCCGGCGGCGCGCCGCGCCGCGCGTTTCGGGCTGCCCTTCTGTCCCGCGGTGCACGACCCCGAGCTCGAAGCCTACTACCACGATCAGCTCGCGCATCACGCTCAGACTGGGCTCTATCATTCGCTCGGCGATAGTACGTCGATGCTCTTCGTCGATGAGGATCCCGAGCGCGCATGGCGAGAGCTCGCCCCCTGCTTCATGCGCGAGCTACACGAGTACGCCAGCTGGAAGGTCGAGGGCGTGCCGCGGCCCAAGGAGGAGCCGGTCGAGAGCATCGAGGATCTGCGCAGGCAGAAACGCTTCGAGATTCTCCACCCCGACGAAGCGCGGGCGCGGCTTGCGGGCCAGAAGAGCGTCATGGTGATCCTTCATCCGCTCGCCGGCGGCCTTCCCCTCGACCGGGCCTGGCAGAGCCTCGAGCTCTTCGCCGAAAAGGTCTGGTCCCCGCTTCAACAAGCCGCTGCAACAAGAGCGTGAAGGCGTCTCGGCGCGAGCGCTGAGCAGCTCGAGAAGGAGCCATTCCGTGACGGATCGAATCCACCCCGCCGGCGAGAAGATCACCGACGACGACGCCACAATCGAGGCGGCGCTCGAGGACGTGAGCATCCCGACCCTGCTGCTCTCGATGGTCCACATGAGCGGCGATGCGAGCATCCTCGACCGTTCACTGCGGCCACAGGGCATCTTCCTGAATGCGCTCGCGCGACGCGGCGGGCGCCATGCGCGCCATGCTCGAGGGTCGCTCGTACGAGTGGCAGGGCGAGTGAGCGGGCCCTCTTGGTAGACGGCGGTGCCGAGGTGGAGAAGGGCAACCCCCGCCCAGCAACCGGGGCCCCCCTTCTCCACGCTCTCCCCGCCCAGGAGCGGCTCTGGGTCGCGGTCGTCGCCGGAAGACTCCCGGGACTTCCGGTTGACGTAGGCGGCTCCCCTCGCGCGGCGAGGTCAGGGCAGGGTGTCCTCTCGCACCCTCCGTCTCGTTCGGGCTGGCTAGCGATCTCTCGCTACGCGGAACCTTCCGCGAACTAATCCTGCCACGCTTCC
>JAFDDH010000460.1 GCA_019310975.1 Deltaproteobacteria bacterium
CAAAAAAAGTCTGACGGGTCTTGGCGAGGGGGACGACACGTGAGGCGCACGGCATCGGAGAAAATGGAGATCATCCGCCTGGTCGAGGACACCGACCTCCCGGTCCGGGCGACATTGCGACAGCTTGGAGTGGCTCGCAGTACGTTCTACGGCTGGTATCAGCGATATGAAGCGGATGGCTTCGATGGACTGCACGACCAGAAGCCGGCTCCCCGGCCACGTTGGAACGCGATTCCCAAGGCGATCCAGGATCAAGTGCTCGACCTGGCGCTCGAGCGAACAGACCTGTCTCCCCGGGAGCTGGCCTGTCGCTACACGGACGAAGAACGCTACTTCATCTCGGAATCGAGCGTGTATCGCATTCTGAAGGCGGCGGATCTCATCACGAGCCCCGCCTACGTGCTCATGTCAGCTTCGGATTCGTTCAAGAATCCCACGACCCGGGTCCATGAGATGTGGCAGACCGATTTCACGTACTTCCGGATCATCAACTGGGGTTGGTACTACCTATCGACGGTGCTCGACGACTTCTCGCGGTACATCATTGCATGGAAGCTCAGCCCGACGATGCGGGCGACGGATGTCACGGAAACTCTCGACGAGGCACTCGCGATCACCGGTGTCGATCAGGTACGCGTCAAACACCGACCTCGGCTGCTGAGCGACAACGGCTCGGCATACGTCTCGGGGGAGCTGCGGGAATACCTGGGCGAGCGTCGCATGGCTCACACGCGCGGCGCTCCATACCATCCGCAGACCCAGGGCAAGATCGAGCGCTACCACCGGACGATGAAGAACGTGGTCAAGCTGCAGCACTACTACTTCCCGTGGGAGCTGGAAGCGGCGCTCCGAGATTTCGTCGCCTACTACAACAACGAGCGCTATCACGAATCGCTTGACAACGTGACGCCCGCCGACGCCTACTTCGGTCGGAAATATGCGGTGATATCTGAGCGAGCGAGAATCAAGCAGCGTACAATGCGAAAGAGGAAGAAGGAGTATCTGGCCGCAATGGCGGCCTAGGATGAAACCAAGAACCGTCTCTTAGCAAAGGCCATCTCTGGTCCGAAAAGTTCTGCCGACGTACACGAGAGAGAATCAAACAGTGTACAATGCGAAAGAGGAAGAAAGAGTACTTGGCCGCGATGGCGGCCTAGGCTGAAGCCAATAACCGTCTCTTAGTAGAAGGCACCTTCAGTCCGGAATACTTCGACGACGTACAGCGAGAAGTGAGACGCAATTTTGCAATGCTTCGACGCACGTGAGCGGAACCTCTCGATCATCCTCGCTGCGGAGGAGGTTTGAGCCGCCGCACGAAGGGCCGGACGTCGAGCAAGCATCCGACGTCACGCGCGGGCGACTCGCTCGGGGCGCCCGGTGGCGACTGGAGGTCGGCTGGCCGGCAGCCGGCGTTCCTGCTGGTTGCGCTGGCGGCGGTCGTGGTGCTGCTCAATGGCTTTCAGACCGGAAGGCAGTCGGCGGGCATCGATTACTACCAGTACTGGGCCATCGTCGAGGCTGCGCGCAGCATGGACGTCGGCAACTTCTACTCCCGCGAAGAGTCCGTGAGGATCGGCGGTGAACTGCTCCGCCGCGCGAACGAAACAGAAGGGGCCGTCCGCTTCCAGGCGGTGGCCGAGTACCGGCAAGTGCTTGACAACAACCAGTCGCCTTTCCTCTACGTAGCGCTGTCGCCTCTGATCTCCGGGGACTACGAAGCGGACTTCCGCTTCTATCGTCACCTGACCCTGCTGCTCACGACGGGCAGCATTCTCCTGCTCGCCGTTCTCGCGGGGCTCGTGCCGATCGAGGCTGTAGGGGTGCTGTGCCTCGTGCTTGCCGGCTTGGAGTCGCTGAATTCCGATATCCGGGTTGGGAACGTGGGCCAACTCCAGCTTGCGGCCGTGACTCTCTACGCCTGGATCCAGAGCCGCAGCCCATCGACGCTGCGGGACGTCCTGGGAGGGGTTGTTCTCGGGCTCGCGGTGCTCTTCAAGCCGACCATCGCGGTCGTCGTGGCGGTGTTGGGGATCTCTTGGCTCGTCGTGGGCGACTGGCGCAAGTGCCGGGATCAGGCAATCGGGGCGGTCCTGGCCGGCGCGCTCGCCGGAATCTT
>JAFDDH010000006.1 GCA_019310975.1 Deltaproteobacteria bacterium
GGCCGAGCGGCCAACGCGCTCGCCACGCTCTCCTGCGCGAGGAATTTCTCACACGTGATGTCCACGCCCGGAACCCAGATCTGGCCCGTCACGGGGACACCCGTCGCGTCGAGCGCCCGATTCGTACCCCGCCTGGCATCGTCGATCGCCTCCCCCACACCGGGGAGCCAGCGACGCACCGGTTCGAGAGCGCGCTCGATGATCGCCTGCGCGGCCAACCCGGCCGTCGCGAGCGGTTCCGGAGTCACCCGGGGATCGTCGATCGAGCCGTGGATTCGGACTGCGGCCGTCACCCGGCCGGGAATCGTCTGCTTGAAGGCCGGCGTGAGCAGTACATTCAGCGTCCGCTCGGCAAAGTCGATGCGGCCCGAGGCCAGCACCTGTTGCTCGGGCGTATCGAATAGCACGCTCTCGAGCTCGACCTTGCCCTGGCTCGCCTCGAGATGGGCGATGATGCAGTTGATCCTCTCGAAATCTCCGAGCTCTGGATCCTTCAGCTCCCTCGGTACGATCTCGAGCTGAAGGGCGCGACTGTACTTTCCCGCGACGGTCCCCTCACGTCCGTAGAGGACCAGCTTCCCGTCCATTCGGCCCAGCATGGCCGCCAACGTCTCACCCCGCGATCTCAGGTCGATGCGCACATCGACCAGCCCGCGACCGAGATCTTCGCGCGTGAGTTGCGCCAGCACTTGCTTGACCTCGGCGGCGTCCACCCATGCGCGGAGTGAGCCGACGGGCGGTGATTCGCGGCCGTCTACCTCGGCTGTGACGTACACCCGACCGCCGTCCCAGGTCATGCTCAGATCAGCCAAGCGCACGCGTTGCGGACCGAGCGATCCGTGCAGGGAAAGATCCTGCAGGTCGAAGCCCTCTCGCCCGCTGATTCGATCGGCGCGAAGCGCAACCCGCAAGTCGAACTCGCCGGATCCCTGGATCGGGAGGGGCTGGTTCCAGAAGTCGACCGCGCCGGATCGGGCCGCCTCGGCATCCCGCTCCGGTTCAAATCCGAAGTCGCGCAGATGGATCCTCTCGGAGTCGAGTGTGGCCACCAGCTGAGGCCGCTCGTGGCCGCGCACCCACTCCAAATCACCGGCCAGGCGGCTATCCCCCAAACGGAGACGAATCGCCCGAGCGAAGAGCCGATCGCGCCCCCCCTCTATGTGGGCGCGCAGCTCGAGGGGCCCCGCGTGCCAGAGCGAGCGGTCGAAGACCGCCCCGAGCTCGGCCAGGTCACGCGCGCTCACACTCAGCTTCAGCTCGGTATCGGACAGATCCTGGTGGAGCGCGAGGTCTCCGTTCACACCGATGCTGAGGCGGTCGCCGCGAGCCACTACGAGCTGCAGCTCATCGAGCCTGAGCGCGTCGGGGTCGCCACGCAGCGTACCGCTGGCGCGAAGCCGATCGACCCTCGGAACCTGGATGCCGATTCGCTGACCGAGGGCGAGCAGATCATCGCTACCCGCCTCGAGGCGGACCTCGATGCCTGAAATTTCCGGGATCACACGCGCCACCTCCCCGCGTGCATGGAGCCAGTCGCGGCCCTCGTGCCCGGCGGACAGCTCTAGCCCGTGCAGCCCCCAACCTCCGCGCTCCTCGACGAGGCGCGCATCGACGGTCGCCGGTCCGATGCGAAGCAGCGCCTGATCGGTCGACGTGAGCACATAGGCACCCGGCAGTGTGACCGAAGCGCGTTCCTGGTGTGCGACGCGCCGGATCGTCTCGTCGACGAGGTCGAGTGCCTGGCCTGCGGAGTCGGCGTCGATGTGAAGACCCACATCGCCCGACCAGGCGCCGCCGGCACGGACGAGGTCGCCCTCAAGCTTCACACGAGCGCCCTCCCGATGCACCAAGGTGAGCTGGACCGAGTTCAGCCGCAAGCCGGCCGCATCCAGATGCAGAACGGCACTGCCCTGCCCTTTGCCGAGCGAGGGCGAGGGCAGACCGAAGCGCTCTACCCAGCGCGCCGTGTCGTGGGTCGCGATGCGCAAATCCGCCCGGATCCTGCGTTCCGATATCAGATCATGGATTACACCGCTCAGATGGAGCGTCTCGTCTCGCTCTCCGCGGATCTGCACTGCGATCGCTTCGAGCCCTACGCGGCCATCGCCGCCCACGAGATGCGCGGTCGCCTCGGCGGGACCCAATCCGGTGAGATCCACCGTCTCCAGGATGCGCAGCCGTCGTTTCAGCGGGGATAGGCTCTCGGCCCTCACCACCAGCTTTAGATCCGCGCGTGCATCGCCGCGCGGATCGCGCAGAGAGCCGGTCATCTGGATCGACGTCTCCGCGAGCCGCGCGTCGAGGGTCAGCCGATGATCGCCACGTGCGATCAAGATTGGTTCGTCGTCATCCCACTCGACGCTGCCTTGGAGCGAGAAGTCCTCACGCTCGTAGCGGCCCTCGAGCGCCAGCGTGATCCGGCGCGGCGGGACGGTCGACACCGCCCGCATCTGCATCTCGTCCAGCTCGATCATGAAGCCCAGGCCGGAGGGACGGCCGTCGTAGCGGATCACCAGATCGCGGACCTCGACCGCCCCCACCTCGAGGCTGAGCTCCGTCGGCTCGGCCGACGAATCGGCCAACTCCACGTCCGCATCGATCTGCCAGTTCGCGCTCCCATCCAGGCCGCGAACCAGCAGCAGCTCCGCATCCTCCATCTGTGCACTCGAGAGGATGAGCTTCCTCGAGCGAAGGCTTCGCAGCCCATCCGCCTTCAGAGTCAGCTTGCCGATCCTCGCCACCGGGCGGCGCCAGCGACTCGTATTCGGGTTGTAGAGCAGAAGCTCCTTGACCGAGATCGTCGGCCACAGGCTCGGGGCGAGCTCCAGCGCGCCCTCGATGCGGACATCGAGTTGCACCCGCTCGGTGAGCGCTGCGGCCACGGCCTCGCGGTAGTCGTCGATGTCGATGAGCTGCGTCGCGATCAGAATGGCAAGCGAAACGACGAGCAGCAGCGCACTCAGCAGCATCACCACGCGTCGCACGAATTTCCTCAACCGGGTCCTCGCATTCATGCAGAGGGTACGTCGGAGGATCCCTTCATTGCACGTCTTGTGACAATCAGCCCCAACAAGCCCACGGCGGCGACCCCCGCACACGCCCTCAGCATGTCGAGGATGACGGCGGCATCACCCACCGAATCGGGGCCTGCCAACCCGCTCAGCCAGAGCAGCAGAAGCCCGTAGCCGAGACGGCCCGCCAGGCTCTCCAGCGACAAGAAGCTCGCCCGCAACGAAGCGTCGAGACGCGGAGTGACCTCGGCATTCAGAATCACCCGGGCGATGGCCGACTGACAGCTGCGCAGAACGAGCAACACGGCCACGATCGCCAAGATACCCTGCGCCATGGCGCCGATCAGACCCAGCTGCACGACTGCCGCCGCCAGCAACGCGCCACGTGCCCCCAGGCGTTCCCTCAACGCGAGACTGTACGCGGCCGCGAAGGCCGCCAAGAGCGTATTGCTCGCGACCACGACACCCGCCACCCAGGGTGTGCGCTGCACGTCACGGATGTCGTCGCCCAGCACGGCGGCCAGATAGGGCTGAGCGAACTCCGAGGGAATATGGGCCAGGCTCACCATCACGACCGCGTAGGCGAAGAGCCAGGCCAGCTCCCGGTCGCGCAGAGTCCGCGTACAGTCGACAAGCTGCCCGAGCAGCCCGCGCCCACTGAAGTCGGCGCGGGCACTGCGCGGCTCGCGCATCACGAAGGCCAGGGCCAGCAACACCAACGCTGCAGCCAGGCCGAGTGCGTACGCGTACTCGAGCTCCTGCTGCGCGACGGCACCGGCGAGCAGCGCGCCAAGCGCGCCGGCCGCGTATCCGTTGCGGATCAGGCGCTGCTCGCGCTCGGCAAACTCGGCCTCGCGGCCGAGTCTCGCCAACGTATCGAAGTGCAGCGCCGTATCCGTACCGGAGATCGACGCGTAGCCAACGCCGAGCGCGATCTGCGCCACCACGAAGGTCGGAAAGCTCTCACCACCCACGAGGAAGAGCACATACGAGACCGAGAGGCTGGCCGCCGAAAGGCGCAGCGCCACGGCCCTACCCAGCCGATCGCTCAAATATCCGGAGGGCAGCTCGACGAGCACGACGGTGAAGTAGTAGATGCTGCCGAGTACCAGAACCTGCCCGATCGAGAATCGGCTGCTGAAGAAGAGAAAGTAGATCGGAGTGAAGAAGTAGACTCGCGAGAGCGGCAGATACCACTCGTAGATATGCAGGTTGCGCTCCAGCGCGTAGCGATACTCCAAGGTCTTCCACCGGAGGGTCGGCCCGACATCGAGCCGGATCCCGGCCGGATGTTACACTCGCCCCGGCATCCAGGAGCACCTCGATTGATGGTGTGGCATCGATGATTGAGCTTCTGTGGCGCGCCGTGCCCGGGGTCCGGCGCACCGAGCGCGATCGATTCCTCTTCTTCTTTGTGCTGGCCGGGCTCCTCTCGACATCCGCCACCCTCGGACTCGCCGGTAGTGAGGCACTCTTCCTGGCCGGGCTCGGGCCCGAGCACCTCCCGATGGCCTTCATCCTGGCTTCGGCGGCCACGCTGGTGAGCTCGATCCTCTACGCCATGGTGGTGGGACGCGCACGCAACGATCGCCTCTTCGTCGTGATGCTCTTGGCCACCGCGGCCACCCTGGTGGTGAACTACCGGCTGCTCGGGGACGGCTCGCCGGTCGTGTTGATCGTGCTCTTCTCGACCTTCTACGTCACTCAGGCCGTCTTCATCAGCCTGCACTTCTGGACCTTCGCCACCGACTTCTTCGACACGCTGGCCAGCAAGCGGCTCTTCCCTCTCTTCGCCGTCGGTGCGAGCACGGGCGGCATGCTGGGCGGCATCCTCGCCGTGGGCATCAGCCGCCTCTACTCCGGCGAATCGCTGGTGCTGGTTTGGGCAGTCGCCCTGCTGGCGACGGCGCTGCATATCCGCCTGGCGCGCAGCCGACTCCTGCGCTGGACCCCTGTCGGCGCGGCGGAGGCGGACGAGAGCTCCGTACAGGGACTCACGGGCGCGCTGCGTTATGTGACCCGCTCGCGCATGGCCAGCTGGCTGGTGCTCTCCGTGGTGGGCATGGTCTTCTCGCTGACACTGATGCAGTACGTCTACCTCGACGTCTTCTCGCGCGAGTTCGAGAGTGTCGAGGCGCTCGCCACCTTCTTCGGTCTCTACCTGGCCATCACCAACGGCATCGAGATCCTGGTGGGCAACGCGCTGACGCCGTGGCTGATCCGGCGCTTCGGCGTCGCCCAGGCGAACCTCGCGCATCCCCTGCTGACGATTCTGACCTTCGTCGCCCTGGCCGTGGACCCGCGGCTCTGGGTCGCGGTGGCCGCGCGTGCCAATCGGGAGCTGCTGGAGAACGCGCTGGCCGGCCCGGTGCGTGCGCTCTCCTACAACGCCCTGCCCCGGCGCTTTCGCGGACGCACACGCGCGCTGCTCGAAGGCGTCGTATTCTTCGCCGCCATGTCGATCGCCGGCGCGGCTCTGATCGGCCTCGGCGATCAGATCTCGACCACCTGGCTCGCCCTGGTCGGCGGACTGGCCGCGATCCTCTACGCCGGTGCCAATCTGGCGGTGCGGCGCGAGTATTTGAAGAGCCTCGTCGACGAGCTGCGCCACGGGCGCGTCGACCTCGGCACGGTCGCGTTGGAGCTCGGCAGCCGAGAGCTCAGTGGGCTGGCAAAGCTCTGGGACGAGACCATCGACGAGGAGCATGGGCGCATCACCCTGGCGCTGCTCGAGCTGGCCGATCCACTGGCGCGCCGTGGCTTCGGTGAGCACGTCCGCCGCCACGTCCACCACCCGGATCCACGCGTGCGCCGGGCCTGCCTCGAGGCGCTGGCCGGGCACGGCGATCCCGAGCTCGACGCACTCCTCGCGGCCGGGCTCGACGACCCGGACGCACAGACCCGTCGCTGCGCCGCGGCGTTGGTCGGTCAGCTGAGCACACGCTCGGGCGCACTCGCGGAGCGACTGCGCGCGGGGCTGGAGGACCCGGACGTGGTGGTCCGCGCCGAGGCCGCGCTGCACCTCGGCCCGGAGGGCACACAGAGACTCCGCAGCATGCTGCGCGATCCGGACTCGAATGCCGCCATCGCGGCCCTCGAGCGCGCGCCGCGCGCCCTCTTGGAGGTGGTGAGCGAGCGGATCGACGCGCCCGAGCCGGCGGTGCGCGCGGCGGTCATCGAATGCTTCACGCGCCTGGAAGACCGCGACCACCTGCCCGTCGAGCGCCTGGTTGCGGACCTGCACGATCCCGACGCTGGCGTGCGTCGCGCCGCGGCGGCCGCGCTGGCGGAGAGACGCGACGACTCTGCGATCCACTCCCTGGCCGCCGCGCTCGACGACGAGTCGCGCCTGGTCCGCACAGAGGCGCAGACCGCGCTGGCCACGCTTGGCGATGCCGGTGTGCTCGCCGCCGCCCCGCTCTGTCGCGGTTCGCGTACCTGGACTGTGGATGCGGCGCTCGGCACGGTTGGCGCTGCCGGCGGCGCCGTCGCGCAGGCCCTCCTGCGCCAGTGCTACGCCGACCGCGTCCAGGAAGCCTGGTGGACGCAGCTGGCGATTCGCTGCTGTGGAGAGGACGATGGGCTCGATAGCAAATTCCTGCGCGCGGCCCTCGAGAACGCCCACACGCGCGCGCGATTCCTGGCCCTGCGCATCCTCGAGCTGATCGAGGATCCGGCCGTCGTCCGCAGTGTGGCCCGCGCGCTCGACCGCGCACCCTCGCGCACACGGGCCGATGCGCTCGAGGTGCTCAGCAACCTGGGCGATCGCGACGCGAGCCATCGCTTCGCACTCCTGCTCGAGGAACACCCACTCGAGGACAAGCTGCCCGCGCTGGCGGGCTTCGTGAGCGTGCCCAGCGATCTCGATTCGGTCCTGCGCGAGGCGGCCCGCTCGGCGGATCGCTGGCTGCAGCTGGCTGCGGCCCGCTACCGTGACGGCGCGCCGGAGCCCGGCGACGAGCACGAGGAGGAGGGCCAGATCATGGAAAGACTTCTCGCCCTGCAGCGCGTCCCGCTCTTCACCCACCTCTCGCTGGAGCAGCTCGAGGTGATCAATCGCCTGCTCCAGGAGGTGCACTTCCTGGCCGGCGAGGTGATCGTGCGCGAGGGTGAGCCGGGCGGCGACCTCTACATCCTCGTCGAGGGCGAGGTCACCTACTACAAGTCCTGGCGCTCGGTCGGCGAACAGAAGCTCTCATCCATGCAGCCCGTCGGCTACTTCGGTGAGATGTCGGTGCTCGACGACGAGCCCCGCAGCGTAACGGTGATCGCAAGCCGCGACGCACGCCTGCTGGTTCTGGCCGGCGAACGTTTCAAGGAGCTGATCCTGCAGGCACCGGAGATATCCTTCGAGGTCTTCCCCGTCCTGATGCGGCGCATCCGCGAGGCAGAGGCGCAACTGACGGATCTCAAAGGCGGGACGTGAGTTTCGATAGAGCCCCCCAAAAGGAGGCGCCCGGAGGAGAGATGGGATCTCCAACCGGGCGCCATGCCGTTCATTTTGCCATGGCGCGCGATGCGGCGCGCGGCGGCGAAAGAGCAGCCCCTATTTCGTTGGGGGGAAGCAGGGTCCTCTCGTCGCGCGCCCGCGCGGAACACGCTCATCGCATCGCAGCAGGTCGAACGGCTGACCCGCTCGACACAATGATGCTTCGCCGGAGCGCCGCGGTCAATCGAGAAAAGGGGCATTTGGACCCGACCCTCAATCGAGGCTGCGACCGGTCACGACCTGAAAGAGGATCCCGGCACATGTGTCGATGAGGTCGTCGCGCGAGATGCCCCTGTGCGCCAGCTCTCCCGCGTGCGCGGAGAGCTTCTCGAGGATCGAACCGAGCGCCGCCGCAGCCGCAAAGGGATGCAGGGTGCGCGATACGTGCGACGCCTCCTGTGCCTCAAGGATCCGATCCGCCAGCCGCTCCAAGACCGGCGCAAGCGCATCGCGGCGAACCTTCTGGAAACGCCGATCCCCGTTGTCGGCGGCGAGATTGCGGATCAGCAGTACCGCGTGATGGGTCTCCCAGTGCTGGAGAAAGGCCTCCGCGATGCCACGCGCGGTGTCGAAGCCCCGAGCTCCGTCCCAGCTGCCGTCGATCTGCTCGAGGACCGCCGGCATCTCCTCGATGGCCTGGCGCGCGAGCTGCAGCGTCGCCTCCTCGACATCCTTGAAGTAGTGATAGAAAGTCGCCGGCGAGGTCTCGGCCTTGCGCGCGATCTCGACGACCGAGATGTCGAGCACGCTCCGGTCGCGCAGCAGCTGGGCGGTGGCATCCAGCAGGCGCTGCCTCGTCTTGAGCGCGCGCGGCCCGAGCACGCGGCCGGTCTGCGCCATCACCCGCCCGGGCTGCGATCCTTGGCTTCCCACCGACTCCCTCCTGCGGCCTTCTGGCAGCGACTCTGAGGAGATCCCAGAGATCCTCCTCCGGGAGCGATCACGGCCGTAGAAGCGCTCTCGCGCGCTCTGCCGCCGGAATTGACGTTACATCAAGAGAATTTGGACAGGCCCAAGCAGCACGGCCGGGCCTTGCATCAAATTTGACGATGTATCAGATTATACCGGCTCCGGCGCCGCCGGGGCACCAGGAAAGGCAGCGCGGCCAATGGACGCCCGAATCAGCGAAGAGCAGGAGCTCCTGCGCCAGAGCGCGCGTGACTTCCTCGAGCGCGAGTGCCCGATTTCCCTCGTGCGGGCGCAGATGGATGATCCGATCGGCCTCCCCGAGGCGCTCTGGAAGCAGATGGCGGAGCTCGGCTGGCTCGGCCTCGTCATCGACGAGAGCCACGATGGCAGCGGGCTCGGTCTGGTCGACGTCGCCGTGCTGCTCGAGGAGATGGGTCGTGTGCTCTGCCCAGGGCCCTTCGTTTCGACGGCCGTGGCCGGCGCACTGGCGATCCAGTGGGCGGGCAGCCCCGAGCAGAAGCGGACTCTTCTGCCCGAGATCGCGCGCGGCGGACTCCGCCTCGCCTTCGCACAGCTCGAGGACGAAGCCAGCTGGGCGGCTTCGGCGGTCGGCCTGCGTGCCGAGCCCGACGGCCGCGGCCATCGCCTGACGGGCCGCAAGCGCTTCGTCCTGGACGCGCCCTGTGCGAATCGCCTGATCGTCGTGGCCCGCTGCCAGGATGCGGCACAGGGTCTGGCCGACGACATCGGGCTCTTCCTGGTCGACCCCGAGGCCGGCGGGGTCGAGACGCGCACGATCGCGTACAACGAAGAGACGCGGAAGCTCGGCGAGGTCAGATTCGACGGCGCCATCGCCGAACCGCTGGGCGATCCCAGGGGTGCGGGCCCGCTGCTCGACCGTGTGCTCGCCCTCGCCCGCGTCGCCACCTGCGCGGAGCTCTGCGGCAGCACTCAGAGAGTGCTGGAGCTATCCGTCGAATATGCCGGAAATCGCGAACAATTCGGGCAGCCCATCGGCCGCTTCCAGTCGATCCAGCACAAGTGCGCCAACATGCTCGTGCAGACCGAGGGCATTCGCTCCGCCGCCTACTACGCCGCCTGGGCGCTGAAGGCCGAGGAGCCGGATGCGCTGACGACGGCGTGTCTCGCCAAGGCCTACTGCGGCGAGGCGGCCGCGGCCGTCAGCGCGGAAGGCATCCAGATCCACGGCGGTCTCGGCTTCACCTGGGAGCAGGATCTGCACCTCTACTTCAAGCATGCCCGAGCTGCAGAGTTCGCCTGGGGTGACCCGACCGAGTGCCGAGAACAGGCCGCCCGCGATCTGATCGACGTGCCCGCCCCCCTCTAGCCCGACCCAGGCTGGGGCAGGCTCCTCGCTAGCGCGGCAGGCCGAGTACGCGATTGGCGATGATGTTGCGCTGGACCTCGGAGGTCCCGGCGTAGATCGTGGCCGCGCGCGACCAGAGCGCCTCGTAGGCCCAGTAGCCGTCGTCGAGCGCCAGTGGGTCGCCCTCGGGCACCATGCCCCGCGGCCCCAGAATCTCGATCGCGGCCGCTTTCATGCGCTGGTCGAGCTCGCTCCAGAAGACCTTCAGGGTCGAGCCCTCGGGCCCGGGAACGCCCTTCTCCAGCAGCGCCCAGGCGTTCCGGTAGGCACCCATCCGCATCACCATCATCTCGGCCGCGAAGCCCGCGATCTTCTGGCGCACCAGCGGGTCATCGGCCGCCGTCCTGCCCGCGCGCGGCGTACGCCGCGCCGCCTCGATCAAGAGCTCCAGGTCCGCGAAGAGCTTGGCGTGCTGGGCTGACGTCCCGCGTTCGACCGAGAGCGTCGTCATGACGATGTCCCAGCCCTTGTCGATCTCGCCGACAAGATTGCGGATGGGTACGCGCACGTCATCGAAGAAGACCTCGTTGAACCAGGCGTGGCCGGTCATCTCGACCAATGGCCGGATCGTGATGCCCGGCGTCTTCATGTCGACCAAGAGGAAGCTCAGCCCGCGATGCCGCACCGACTCGGGATCCGTGCGCACGACCAGAATGCACCAGTCGGACTGGTGGGCGAAGCTCGTCCAGGTCTTCTGCCCGTTGACCACGACCTCGTCGCCCACCAGCGTGCCGCGGGTGCGCAGGCTCGCTAGATCCGAGCCCGCATTGGGCTCGGAGAAGCCCTGACACCAGACCTCCTCGCCCTTGAGCATGGGTGCCAGGAATCGCTCCTTCTGCCACTCCTCGCCGCGGGCGATCAGGGTCGGGCCAACGAGGCTCGTGCCCACCGACATGCTGATCTGATTCGGAGCGCGCAGGCGCATGTACTCCTCGTTCCAGATCATGTTCTGGATGATCCCGACATCGCGACCCCCGTAGGCTTCGGGCCAGTCGAGCCCGGCCCAGCCGCCGTCGTAGAGCTGGCGCTGCCAGTGCCTGAGAAAATCCACCTCCTCGGCCGGCGACTGCGGCTTCTGGTAGGCCGGCGTCCCCCAATCACAGGGCAGATTCGCCTCGAGCCAGGCGCGCGCATCGGCGCGAAAGGCCGCCTCTTCGGGATTGTCTCGCAGATCCATGCCGTTCCTTCGGACCCGTCCGCCGAGCGTGCCGCTCAACCGACCGGTGGGTTGTTGGACGTCTCAGACCGTGATCTCTTCGGCTTCCAATCGATCGATCTCGGCCGCGTCGAGGCCCAGGATCGTCGACAGGATCTCGCGCGTATGCTCGCCCAGCCGCGGCCCGGCTGCCCGGAGCCCCCCGGGCGTATCCGAGAGCCGGAAGCCCGAGCGTTCGTAGAGCAGCTCGCCCAGGGACTCGTGGGGCAGTGGCGTGAAGTGGCCGCGCGCGGCCAGCTGCGGGTCGTCCACCAGCTGAGCGAAGTCGCACACCAATCCCGCCTCGACGCCGACCGCTTGGAGCGCCTGCACGAGTGCTTCGGCCGGATGAGCGGCCGTCTGCTCGGCTACGCTGGCGTCGAGCTCGTCGACGTGAGCCAGCCGTGCCTCGAGCGATTCGAAGCGCTCGTCGGCCACCCACTCACGCGTCTCGAATACTTGGCAGAGCGCGCGCCACTGCGAGTCGTCGAGGGCCGCAATCGCGATGAAGCGCTCCCGCCCTGCCTCGGCGTCGGGCCTGCAGGGATAGATGCCGTGGGGCGCGGCGATCTCGCTGCGGTTGCCCATGCGCTCCATCACCTCGCCACTGGCACTGCAGCGAACGATCATCTCGGCCAGGCTGTAGACAGCTGTCTCGATCTGCGAAACGTCGATGGCCTGGCCCTCACCGGTGCGGCGCAGATGCAGCAGAGCGGCCAGCAGCGCCGAAGCGACGAAGCGGGGCGCGAGCGAGTCGGTGATGGTCGCGTACGGACCGAGGGCCTCCTGACCCGGCCAGCCGGTCATGTGGTTGAAGCCCGCGATCGCGGCCCCCTGGCCGCCGAAGCCCGGATAGCTGCGCTGCGGCCCGGTCTGGCCGAAGAGGCATCCGCTCACCATCACCAGGTCGGGGCGGCGCGCGCCGAGCACCGGATAGTCGAGGCCCCAGCGCTCCATCACGCCCGGCGCGAAATTCTCCGTCACGACATCCGCCCACTCGTCGATGAGCCGCAGCACGAGCGCACGACCCTCGGGCTGCTTCATGTTGATGGCGAGGCTCTGCTTGTCGGGGTTCAGCAGCGCGAACATCGGCGCCCGCTCGAAGATGTCGGGCTCGTCCCGATTGTCCTTGGTGACGTGCATGATGCGCAGAAAATCGGGGCGCTTGGCGGACTCGATCCGGATCACGTGGGCGCCCTGCTCGACCAGATAGCGCGTGGCCACCGGACCCGCGGCGCCCGAGCCGAGCTCGAGCACCTTGAGTCCCTCGAGCACGCCCCGCTCGCCCACGTGCGTGGCGAGGCGGATCCGATCATCCGGCACCGGCTCACTCGGCCGCCGCGGCTGGCCGGCGAGCTCCGCGCGCAGCTCGGCGTCGTGCTCGCCCGGTCGCGGGGCCGGGCCGCGCAGCCCGATCTCACAGCGACTCGACCGGGCGAAGAAGCCCGGGTACTCGAGGACCGCATCGAGCCCCGGCGGCTCGACGCGCACGAAGAGATCGCGCGAGCGCAGCTGAGGCTGCTCGAGGATCTCGCGCGCATTGTTGCAGGGGGCCAGCAGAATGCTGCGCGCCAGTGCCTGCTCGTAGAGCTCGCGCATGCTCTTGCTGGCGAAGAAGGCCGCAAAGACCTCCTCGAGCCGATCGAGCTCGTCGTCCGAGAGCGTGAGCGGGCTGTAGCTCGCCCAGTCCATCTCCTGCAGCCAGGCCGGAGCCATCGCGCTCTCGGCCATGTATTCGACGCTGGCGACCAGGCTCCCGACGCGCGCGGGCCCGCCCCGCAGGCCGTACGACACGAAGCCGTCCTTGCAGCGCCAGATCTCGCGCGTTCGCCCGGTCCGGTAGCCGCTGCGCTGGCCCAGCCGCCCGGTCAGCGCGTATTGGCCGGCGCCTGTGATCAGCGTCGCCAGCTGGCACTCGTGAGCCGAGACATCCACGCCCTGTCCACGCCCGAGGTCACGCCGCGCGTAGAGGGCGAGCAGGATGCCCACCACCGCCTCCGGGCCGGCGTGCATATACGCCGTCGGCAGGCTCGAACGCAGGGGCGGACGCGCCGGGTCGCCGGTCATGAACGCATTGCCCCCCATCGCCACACAGATGAGGTCGTGCGCGCTTCTTCCCGCATACGGACCGTGCTGACCGAAGGGCGTGATCGCGCAGTAGACGAGACCCGGGTGCTCGTCCGGAAGCCCCGCCTCGAGTGCCGAACGGCCGATCCCCCAGCCCTCCATCGTGCCCGGTGCGAAGGACTCGAGCACGACGTCCGCACTGGCCACGAGCTGCCGGAAGGTGTCGCGGTCGGCATCGCTGGCCGCCAGATCGAGCAGCATGCTGCGTTTGCCCGGATTTGCGGCCAGCCAGGGAAGGCTTCGCTCGGGTGCCTCGATCCCAGCTACGAAGGGGCCCCTTCGCCGCTCCGCGTCCCCGCCCGGCGGCTCGATCTTGACGACATCGGCCCCGAGGTCGGCCAGCACCCGGCCGGCCAGGAAGCCGCGTTCGTCGGTCAGATCGAGCACGCGATAGCCGCTGAGCACGGCGCCTGTCTCCTTGTCGTCGTCGATCTCTCATGGATCCTTGGGGCCGCACCCGTGGCCCCTCGCCCCGAATCGACCCATGGCGCGAGAAACGCTCTGGCCGACCCCAGAGGCAAAGTTAACACTTCGTCAGATCCGCCTGCCAGGCTTCGTGGAGCGGTGCGCCGAGCTTCATGGAGCGGTGCGCCGGGCTGAATGGAGCGGTGCGCCGGGCTTCGTGGAAGAGTGCGCCGGGCTGAATGGAGGAGCGCGCTGGGCTTCATGGCGGAGCGCGAACGGGGGGCGGGGCCGAGTTGGTCGCCCCGGGAGCGCACGGCTAACGTGCGCGCAGACAATGCAGGGCCGCCCGCGCGAGCGCGGCCACGACGCGCGTAGGAGATCCACATGCGAACGCCGGCACTCTTCGATCTCACCGGACGCGCCGCCCTGGTAACGGGCGGCGGACGCGGCATCGGACGGCATATCTCGATCGGGCTCGCCGAGGCCGGCGCCCACGTCTTCCTGGCGTCACGCAATCTCGAACATTGCCAGGAGGTGGCCGAGAAGATCGAGGCCGAGGGCGGACGCGCGACCGCCCTCCAGGCCGATGTCTCGAAGCTCGACGAGATCGATGCGCTCGTCGGCGAGGTGCTGGACCGCACCGATCGACTTCACGCACTCGTCAACAATGCCGCCATCGTGTGGGCCGCGCCGCTGCTCGAATACCCGATGGAGGGCTGGGATCGCGTCTTCGATCTGAACGTGCGCGGCGTCTTCTACCTCTCGCAGCAGGTGGCGCGGCACATGAAGGAGCGCGGCGGTGGAAGCATCGTCCACATCAGCTCGATCTCGGCGTTTCGCAGCGGCAGCGACGAGCAGGAGCCGGTGGTGGCGTACAACGCCAGCAAGGGAGCGGTCACGTCGCTCACCACCGACATGGCGGTCAAGCTCGCCCCCCACCAGATCCGTGTGAACGCGATCGCACCGGGCCCCTTCCTGACCTCGATGATGGACCACGTCCGGCATGACCCGTCCGCGCTCGAGGCCTTCAACCGCCAGGTTCCTCAGCGCCGCTCGGCCGGCGAGGACGATATCAAGGGCGCCGTGGTGTTCCTCGCCAGCGATGCCTCGGCCTTCGTCACCGGACACACGCTGGTGGTGGATGGCGGCATGCTGGCTGCTTCCCCGGCGATCTGACGCGCCGGAGGTGGGCTTGCGGCCCGGCTCCGCTGGCTACACTGCAGTCGATGAGCGCGCCCGCCGCGGACCGGACCGCCCCCCCCTCCTACTCGCCGGGCTATCTCAGGTACGCGCTCGGGCTCCTGACCGTCGTCTACGTGATCAACTTCGTGGACCGGCAGATTCTCTCGATCCTGC
Source organism: Deltaproteobacteria bacterium (assembly GCA_019310975.1). GTDB lineage: Bacteria > Myxococcota_A > UBA9160 > UBA9160 > UBA4427 > JAFDDH01. The sequence goes on from JAFDDH010000006.1 coordinate 14,880, forward strand.
TGCAGTCCATCAAACTCGACCTCGGGCTCCAGGATTGGCAGCTGGGGCTGCTCTCCGGCACGGCCTTCGGGATCTTCTACGCCACGCTCGGTGTGCCGATCGCACGGCTGGCCGACGTCTTCTCGCGCAGGGGTGTGATCGCCATCTGCCTGGCGATCTGGAGCGGCATGACGGCGCTCTGCGGCACGGCGGGTGGCTTCGCGCTGCTGCTCACCTATCGCGTTGGCGTGGGGATCGGCGAGGCCGGGGGCTCACCGCCGGCGCACTCCCTGATCTCGGACTACTTCGCGCCGGAGCGCAGGGCGACGGCGCTGGGGATCTTCTCACTCGGTGTGCCCCTCGGAATCCTCGTCGGCTTCATGGCCGGCGGCTGGATGGACGAAACCCTGGGCTGGCGAATGGCCTTCAAGGTCGTCGGCCTCCCGGGCCTGCTCCTGGCGGTCCTCGTGGCACTGACGCTGAAGGAGCCGCCGCGGGGCCATTCCGAGGGCATCGCGAGCGAGGGCGACGCCCCCTCCGCGCTCACCGTGATCGGATTTCTCTGGCGCTCACACTCCTTCCGCCACATCGCGATCGGGTCCGGCCTCTATGCCTTCGTCGGATACTCGGTGGTGACGTGGGCGCCGTCCTTCCTGATCCGATCGCACGGCATGACGACCGGCGAGATCGGGACCTGGCTGGCGTTGATCTTCGGAATCGGTGGCGGACTCGGCACGGTGGGGGGCGGCCTGATGGCCGACCGCTGGGCGGCGACCGATCTGCGCGGACGCGCCTGGGTGCCGGCGATCGCAATGTTCGCGGCATTGCCCTTCTCGTTCGTGATCTACACGACCGAGAATACGACGCTCGCGCTCGTCACCTTGTGCGCGCCCTCGGTCTTTGGCCTGATGTACCAAGCCCCGGCCTTCGCGATCACGCAATCCCTGGCCACGCCGCTGATGCGGGCGACGGCCGCGGCGGTGCTGCTCTTCGTGATCAACATCATCGGCCTGGCACTCGGGCCGGTCACAACGGGCGCGCTCAGCGACGTGCTGACGCCCCGATTCGGGGATGACTCACTCGGCTACGCGCTGCTCATCGTCTCGTGCACCTTGGCCTGGGCGGGTGTCCACTTCCTGCTCGGGGCCCGCACCCTGGCGGCGGACGTGGAGTATGTGCGTCGAGCCTCGGAGCAGACCGAGACCGGCTGATCTCGGCAGCTCCGCGCAACCCCGAGCCCGGCCGCTTCAGCGGCCGTAGCGGACGCCCTCGATCTCTGCGCCCTCGCGTTGTAGCCGCTCGAGCGCGAGCTCCCGGAGGGGCCCCACCTGCAGCTTCTGGTTCGATGTGAAGCTGAGCTCGTCGGGCTCGAAGAAGAGCACACGCCTCGGAACCTTGTAGGCCGAGAGCCGCTCGCGCAGGCGCGAGCGGAGCTCGGTCTCGTCGACGTCGGCTCCCGCCGCGCGCACGGCGCAGAGAACGATCACCTCGCCGAGCACCGGGTGCGGGATACCGACGGCCTGCGCGACGCTCAGCTCTTCGCAATCCCCGAGCGCCTTCTCGATCTCCAGTGGAGATACGTTGGCGCCGCCCGTCTTGATCAAATTCGAGAGCCGGCCGGTCCAATGCAGGAGGCCATCGGCGTCGAAGGAGCCGCCGTCCTGTGTATGGAAGAAGCCTTCCTGATCGAGATAGAGCTCGGGCTCGACCTTGTAGTAGCCGCTCATGAAGGTCACACCCTTGACGGCCACCTCGCCCCTGGCGCCGGTCTCCCCCAGGCGCTCGCCCGTCTCCGGATCGACGATGCGGAACATCATTCCGGGCAGCGGGCGACCGCTCGTCCCGCTGCGCAGGTCGGCCGGTGCCGAGGCGGCGAGCGATGAGGCCAGCGTGAACGTCTCGGAGAGACCGTAGGACCCGTACGTCCCCCAGACGTCCTTCTCGATGCCGGCCAGGCTGGCCAGCGGCGAGCTGAACTCGATCTTCTCGAGGCTGCTGAGATCCCGCAGGCCGGCATCGGGATGCTCCGCCATCGCCTTCTCCTGGTGGGGCCAGGCGTGGAGCGCGGTGATGCGCTGGCTCTCCACCAGCTCCAGGAAGCGCTCGGCTGCGAAGACCTCCTCGACGATCAGCGTCGCACCGGCACCGAGGCAGGCGCCGAGCGACATGGCGATGCCCGCCGTCCAGAAGAAGGGCTGTGCGCTCAGCACCCGGTCGTCGCGACCGAGCGCCATGGCCTCGGCGAATCGCCAGCTCTGGATCACCGGGGCCCGCTGCCGGTGGAGGACTCCCTTGGGGTGGGCGGTGGTGCCGGAGGTGTAGATCAGGATGGCGTCGTCCGATGGGCGCACCTCGGACGCGGCCGCATCGAGCAGCGCCTCCGGGATGTCGACGCCCTGGGCGAGCAGATCCGCGCCGCTCTCGATGCCCCCGTGGGCCGCCGCGAGATCCAGGCAGACCACGCGGCGCAGGTGCGGCAGCGCCTGGCAGCGAATGCGCCCCGGCTCGGCGGACTCGATCTCCGGGTGGCTGGCAAAGATCTCGGCCACGAAGTCGTGCCTGCGCAGATGGCGGCGCATGAGCAGCACGGAGGTGTCGCTGTGGCGCAGGATGTAGTCGCGCTCGTCCGGGGTCGCAAAGGTGTTGACGGGCACCAGCACGCCGCCGGCCAGGCTGACCGCGAAGGCCGCAACCACCCACTCGGGCCGATTCGCCATCAGGACGCCCACGCGGGCGCCCTTCACCACGCCAGCGCCCATCAACGCCCGGGCCAGCACGCGCGCCTCGGCCCGCAGCGCGTCGTAGGAGAGCGTCTGCCAGGCCACCTCGGGCGCCGACTGGAAGCGCAGCGCCGTGCGTTCGCCGTGGCGCGCGGCGACGTCGTCGAGGAAGGCCGGGAGCGTATAACGCTCGCGGTCGGGCTGTAGACCGAGCTCCAGGGATTCGTCCATGCGCCGGCTCCCCTTCCCTTGGCTCCCTTGGCCGAGCGATTGACCGAGCGCGGGCCGCGGCTACCTCGGCTCCGGCTCCGGCAGCGTCTCGGTGGGTAGCCGAACCAACGCGTCCCCCTCGGCGAGTACCGCCGACTCGTGATTGCTCATCACGATGTGCAGCTGGGCGACGGGCTGACCCGACGGGTCGTCGTAGTTGATATCCGTGACCTCACCATCGAGCTTGGTGAGGTCGCCGGTCATCGCGGGGGAGCGGTAGGACATCTTGCTGTGCACGATATCCGACCACTCGCCGGCCCAGTTGCTGATGTAGTCCATGATCCACGCGCCCATCGAGGCCCCGTAACCGTATCCCCGCGGCAGGCCGATCAGCTGGGCGTATTTGGCCTGCACGTGACCCCTGGAAGGGCCGTAGTAGAGTCCATCGCCAAGCGTCGGATCGATCTTGGCACCCTCCTGGTCGCGCGCCATCTCCGGCAGCCAGCCGGCGTCCAATGTCGAATCCGGACCCGGTACCTCGCGGAAGGCGTGCCAGATCGTCATCTGGAAGGCGCGCCACTCCGTCGTGAAGCTCGCGACGGTGTGCGGCCCGATCAGCCGCTGCGGCAGCCGGTCACCGACCTTGACGAAGAGCCGACGCCCGTGGCCGAGCTCCTGGACCGTCTTGAAGTACTCGAACTTCTGCTCCTCGATCTCCATCAGCTGGTCTTCGGACCACTCGGGATCCTTGTCGTCGCTGAAGAGCCCGAGCTTGCGCGCCTCCTCGGCGAGGTAGCGAATCGACGTGGAGCGTTGCTTGCACAGGATCTCACCCGAGTCGTTGATGTAGGTGGTGTCGCCGCGCGAGAACATGGTCGGGCCCGCGAACTTCGTATTCGACACCTTGTAGTCGAAGAGCATGCGCTCGCGCGAGATCTTCTGGCCGGGCCGGATGCGCGGACCGAAGAACCACCACTCGTCGCCGCCGAAGAGCATATGGGTGCCCGGGATGTTGCCCTGGATGGCGGGTCCGGCGCCGTGGCTGTCATCGCACGCCACGGCGAACGACTGCGGGGCCACGAAGCGGCCGAAGCGCGACTCCGGCGCAGACGCATACTCGTCATCGAAGTAGAGCGGATTGCCGTTCTGCATGCCCTGCGACCAGCGCCGGATGTCGTTGGGTGCGACCGGATCCTTGAGCTGGCCGCCGCCGAGGGGAATGCCGATCCACTTGTCGACCGGGCTGGTGTCCAGGCTGACCTGGCCGTCGCCGCCTTGCTTGGAGTTGCTGCTCATATGCGGGGCCCTCTCCACGGGATTCTGATCTGAGCCTGCTACGGTATTTGACGGTTCGTCAGATTGCAACCGCCAGCCAGGCGGAAAGCAGGCGGGGCCGACGAAGGGGCGAGCTCGCGTCCCTCTGCGGCCACGCCTGCACGGCTTGCACTCCCTGCACTATAGGTCTTGATCCCGCCCTTGATCCCGCCCTTGATCCCACCCTTGATCCCACCCTTGATCCCACCCTTGATCCCACCCTTGATCCCACCCTTGATCCCACCACAGGAGCCGGCCCGCCCGATGACGATGCTACGTCTCTCGCATATTGGAATCTGTGTCTCCGATCTCGACGCCTCGATCCGCTTCTACGCAGAGGGCCTCGGGTTCAGCGAACGCCACCGGCTGCTGGCCACCGGCGCCGAGGCCGAACAGCTGCTCGAGCTCGAGAAGCTGGAGCTCGAGGCCGTCTACCTCGAGCGCGACGGCACGCGGATCGAGCTGCTCCACTACCGCTCGCCCGGCCACGTCGGCGAGCCGGTGCCGCGTCCGATCAATCGACTGGGACTGACCCATCTCTCGATGCGGGTGTCGGATCTCGACGCGGCGATCCGAAACCTGGTTGCGCTCGGGGCCACGCTCATCGAAGGCACCCAGATGTACAATCCAGCCTACGAAGCGGGCGCGGTCTTCCTTGCGGATCCCGACGGCGTGCGGATCGAGCTCGTGCAGTCCCCCACCGACCCGGACTCCCTACCCGGCGAGTAGATGAAGAATTCGGCTGGGCGAGCGAAATGCAGTCGGCCCGCTCAAGCGCGAGCCCCGTCCGCCCGAGAAGAGGGGCGGGAGATTCCACGCCCACCGCGAGACTGGCTCGACGCTCACGCACCACGCTGCTCGCACCTGCCCTCTGGACCCGCGGCCCGACTGCTCCTCGGATCGCCGCCGTTGCATGGAGAGCTCTCCCAACCGATCCATCCCGGATTCGCCGCCACCCATCGGCATGCGCAGGATCGGCCCCGCGCTGCGGGTCAGTGCCCCGGTGCCAGCCCGCGCAGCACCGCATCGCGCCGGCCGTCCCAGTCCATCAGCGCGATCACGGGTGTCGTGACACCCGCCGCGACGAAGCGCTCGATGCCGGCTCGGCAGCGCTCCGCCGACCCGTGCACGAAGAGCGCGTCGACCAGCGCATCGGGGATCGCGTCCTGTGCGGCGCGCCGGTCACCCGCCTCCCAGGCCCGCCACATGGGTGCGAGCAAGTCGCCGCGCCCAAGCCAGCGGTGCAGGGCCGCGTAGCGGTCGACGCTGAGATAGCCGGCGATCAGGCGCCGGCAGCGACCGCGCGCCCGTTCGGCGTCCTCGCTCACCACGACGCCGATGCGCTGCACCACCTCGAGCTCGCCGGCCCGCGCCCCGGCGGCGGCGCGCGCGACGTCCACGATCCGGGCCACGTCCTCGGGCGCCACCAGGCTGAGCTGCACGCCATCCGAGGTCGCCCCGGCCAGCTCGAGCATGCGCGGCCCGAGAGCGGCCAGCATCAGCCGCGGCGGGGTCTGAGGCACGCGCTCGAGGCGAAAGCCGTGGACGGCGAATGTCTCGTAGTCGCGATCGATGCGCTCGCCCGCCAGCGCGGCGCGCAGGAAGGAGAGGGTGTCGCGCATGCGTGCGAGCGGCCGATCGAAGGCCAGCCCGTTCCAGCCCTCGACGATCGGGCGCGAGGATGTCCCGAGACCCAGCACGAAGCGGCCTGGCGCGGCCTCGGCCAGAGCGGCCGCGCTCATCGCCAGCAATCCCGGACCGCGCGTGAACACGGAGGCGATCGCTGTCCCGATGCGAAGCTCGGGCGCCCACGCCGCCACGCTGGCCAACGGCGTGAAGGCGTCCAACGCGGCGGTCTCCTGGCTGAAGACGTCCGTGTATCCGAGGTCCACCAGCGCGCGTACCGCATCGCGGTGCTCGCTCAGGGGAGCATCGGAAAAGGGAATCGTGATGCCCCAGCGCTTCACGTCTCGCGCTCCTGGCTCAGCGACGCGCGCCGAGCCCCAGGGCCTGCTTGGCCACGATGCTGCGCATGATCTCGGTGGTGCCGCCGCCGATCGTCTCCCACATGCTCTGGCGCCAGAGCAGCTGCGGGCGGCTCCCAATCACCAGCGCCTCGGGCCCACCGAGGTCGACGATCGCCCGCGCGATGTTCTGGCAGACCACGGTGTGGATGACCTTGTTCGCCGCCACCTCGGCGGCCGCCGACCGCCCCTTCTGCATCCGATCCAACACCAGCAACCCATAGATCTCCACCTCCCGGACCTGCACGGCGAGGTCCGCGAGCGTGCGGCGCACCACGGGGTCGCCGGCCAGTCCGACGCCCTTCACCCACTCCACCATCTCGTCGAGGTCGCGCCGGACCCGCCCGGGCGGGAACTGGATGTGCCGCTCGTCGGCCAGGGCCTCTCCCATGATCGACCAGGCGCCGTTCTCGGGCCCGACGCGATCGCTGACCGGCACGCGCACGCCGTCGAAGTGCACCTCGTTCAGCTGATCATCATCGAGCGTGGGCAGTGGCGAGACCGTCACGCCGGCTGCGTTCTTGTCACAGATGAAGAGGCTCAGCCCGCGGCCCCGACTCTCCTGTGTCCCGGTACGCGCCAGCAGCCACAGATAGTCCATGTCCTGGGCGTAGCTCTGCCAGCACTTCTGGCCATTCACGATGTACTCGTCGCCCTCGCGGTCGGCCCGCACGCGGGCGCTCGCCAGATCCGAGCCCGCCTCGGGCTCGGAGTAGCAGAGCGAGAAGTGGAGCTCACCGCTGCGGATCGGAGGCAGCCAGCGCGCCTTCTGCGCGTCACTCCCGTAGCGGATCAAGCTGCGCGCCACGATGCCCGCCGAGAGCGGGTTGCGGGCGGCGCGCGCGTAGCCGACCTCGTCCCAGAGGATGTACTCGTACGCGGGACCGCGGCCGAGTCCTCCGAGCGCCTCGGGCCACGAGAGCGAGAGCCAGCCGCGCTCCCCCATGGCGCAGAAGAGCTCGCGCACCCGCTTCCATTTGAGCCCCTGCCCAAAGAAGCCGTCGAGGTCTCGCCAGGGCTCGAGGAAGACTCGAACCTCGGCTCGAAAGTCCTCTTCCTGCTTGGAGAATCGGACGTTCACGAATCGCTCCCGATGCGAGCATTGGGGTCCGGATTCCAGACCGGGTCGCGCTTCTCCGCGAAGGCGCGCGGACCCTCTGTGAAGTCGGGGTGGCCCCAGTGCACCCGCAGCAGACCCCAGGCCTTCTCGAGTGCGTCCGCGTAGCCCTGCTCGACGGCGCCCCATACCGCCTGTTTGGAGAGCGCCATCGCCTGCGGCGAGTTCTCGAGCATCTGCGCCGCCATCTCGTCGGCCAAGGCGAGCGCCGCCGCGGGCGTATCCGCCAGCTCGTCGACCAGCCCGAGCTGATACGCCCGCTCGGCCGGCATCCGGTAGTGGCGACCCATCAGCGTCATGCGCAGCGCCGAGCCCAGCGGTAGGCGCTTGGCCAGGCCGACGTTCTCGAGTGCCCCCACCATGCCGACGTTCACGTGGGTATCCATGAACTTGGCGTTCCTCGAGGCGATCACGATATCGGCGTCCACCACCAGGTGGTGCCCGCCGCCCACGCAGAGACCATTCACGACGCAGATGACCGGCTTCCAGACCCGGTTCTGGTAGGACGACCAGAAAACGGCGTCGCTGAGCGGACGGTTGTTGAACACGTCGGCCGCGTCATCGGCCTCGGCCTCGCTGACGTCGAAGCCGGTGCAGAAGTGCCGCTCGCCGGCGGCCGAGACGATCGCGACCCGCACGTCCGGATCGTCGCGCACGTCGGCCCAGATCGCGCGGAAGATCGCCTGCATGGGGGGCGCGAGCGAGTTGCCGCGCTCGGGGCGGTTGAGGGTGATGCGCGCGACGTGATCGCGCTTGCTGTAGATCACGCCCTCGAGCGGGGCCGTGAGGTCGATATCCGGTCGGCTCATGCCGCCTCCTGATCGCGGATGGTGTCGCGCATGGGGTGTGACTAAGTGAGCCCCAGCCCGATCGCCCCGAGTATGCGCTCGCGCGCGACCTCCGGCCCGGGCGGCTGCGAGGCCAGCTGGCGGATGCGGCGCGACACATGCCACGCGGGCCCCTCGGTGGTGATGCCCAGCGCGCCAAAGACCTGGTGACAGACGTGGGTGGCCTCCACCGCCGAGGCGCGCGCCGAGAGACGCGCAATCAGAGCAGCATTCTGAAATTTGGGAATCTCATTCTCGCTAGAGTAATCGGAGCAATCGGAGTGATCGGAGCAATCGAAGTCGTAGGCGGCCGAGCGGGCCAGCTCGCGCGAGGCCAGAAGATGGATCTGGCAATCGGCCAGCGGATGCGCGACCGCCTGAAACTCGCCAATCGGGTGCCCGAACTGCTGACGCGTACGGGCATGCTCGGCCGCGTCCGCGACCAGGCGGGCGCCGGCCGCGGCCAGGTACGCGGCCGCCGCCATCTCGGAGAGCGCGAGTCCGCGCTCGGCATGCGGCAGCAGCTCGCCACGCTCGAGCGCAACGCGCCCCCACGGCTCGCCACCCAAAGTCTCCACGGCCTCGACCGGCCCCGTTGGCGTGGCTCGGTAGACGCTCTCGCCGGCAATCTCGAGGAATAGGTCCGCCTGCGGTGCGAAGGGCATGAGCGGCCCCCGGCCGGCCGAGACGATGCGACGGCCATCGGCAATCGCATCGCGCTCTTCGGCCGGCAACACCTGCAGCGCCAGGAACGTGCCCACCAGCGGCCCGGGAAAAACGGCGGCGCCGAGCGCCTCCATCGCGGCGCACACCTCGAGCGCCCCACCCTCCTCGCCGGGCGCCCCCGCCGCCAGCACGCCGAGCTCCGCCAGCTCGCGCCACAGCGGGCCGGGCGCCTGGCCGGCCAGCGCCTTCACCGTGTCGTCGTCGCAGCGATCTGCACAGAACTGGGCCAGGGCATCGGCGATCGCCTGCTGGCCGTCATCGAAGGCCATGTCCAGGCTCACGAACCGACCCCGCCCCAGCGCGCCGCCACGATCGCGCGTCGGTGCGCCGCCACGCCGCCGAGCTCGAGCCGCAGCGCCTGCAGCCGCATGCTCCAGACGTGAAGGTCATGCTCGCGCGTAAAGCCGATTGCACCAGAGAGCTGATGCATCTCGGAGAAAATTCGCCCAGCCGCCGAGAGCGCAAACGCCGCCGCCGTCGCGACGCCCTCGGTGGGCGCTCTCTGGTAGGCGGCCTCGCGCACCAGCCAGCGACTGCCCTCGACGTGGATCGCACACTCGGCCAGCCGGTGCTGGACGGCCTGGAAGGAGCCGATCGCGCGCCCGAATTGTCGCCTCTCCTTCAGGTAGCCCACCGTCTGCGCCAGCGCGGCCTCCATGCAGCCGACGGCCTCCGCGGCGATGGCGAGCTGCCAGGCGGTGTGCAAACGGGCCGCGCTGCCGACTCCGAGCCCATCTCCACGCGTGGTCCCCTCGGCCGAAACGCGGCCCATCGGATAGCCGAAGTTCGAGCGCACCGGCGCGCAGTCCCCGGGCTCGAGTGCCACCCAGCGGGCCTCGCGATCACCGAGCACCAGCAGGCTGCGGGCACTGGCGGCGTAGCGCACGGCACCGCCATGGCCGGCCGTCGCCAGCGCGATCGGCGTGGGCAGCGGCTCGTCGCGGAGCATCGGCGCCACCATCGCCTCGGCCCCAATGGCGACCACGCCGCCCGCACGGGCGACGGCCTCGACCACCAGTGTGGCCTCGAGCCCGCCCATATCGGGGTCGCGGCCCACGTCGCTGAAGCCCGCGTCGGCCAACGCCGCGTCGAGAGACGCGTCGTACTCGCCTTTTGGCTGCAGCTCGATGGCGCGCGCGGCCCCGGCGTGCTGCTCGAGCAGAGCTTCGACGGCCTCCAGAATCGCCCGCTGATCGTCGTTCAGATCGAAGTCCAATGGATCCCTCTTCGGGTGGGGGTCGCACGCCGGCCCCTCACTCCTTCGGCAGCCCCAGGAAGCGCGATGCGATCAGGTTGAGCTGCACCTCGGTGGCCCCCACCGCGACGCCCGCCGTCATCGCCAGCCGGAAGTTCGCATCGGCGAACGAGCCGTACTCGAGCGCCTCGGGGCCCATCAGCTCGAGCGCGAGCGTCCCGATCGCCGTATCGCAGGTCGTGCCGAGCACCCGCGCCAGCTGCGTGTCCGCCGTCGGCGGACTGCCCTTGGCGCGCAGGTCGATCACCTTGTACGAGAGCACACGCGCCGCCTCGCAGAGAGCGCGCGCCTCGCCGAGCCGGTCGACCACCATCGGGTCATCGAGCAGACCGCGCTCGCGGGCGATCTCCGCCAGCCGGTCCAGCGTGACGGCGGCCCGCGCATAGCGGGCCGCGCCGGCGCGCTCGTACTGCAGCGCGTAGCTGACGACACCCCAGCCCTGGTTCTCGTCGCCGAGCAGCGCCGAGGTGGGTACGTGCACATCGGTGAAGAAGACCTCGTGGAAGTAGCGCTCGCCCACCACCGAGGGAATCTCACGAATCTCGATGCCCGGCGTATCCATCGCCACGAGCAGAACCGAGATACCCCGATGGCGCGTGCTCTGGGGATCCGTGCGCACCAGCAAGATGATGAACTCGGCGTGATTGCAGTACGAGGTCCAGATCTTCGAGCCATTGATCACGTACTCGTCGCCCACGCGCAGCGCCTGCGTGCGCAGCGCCACCAGGTCACTGCCGGCCTCGGGCTCCGAGAAGCCCTGGCACCAGAGCACGCCACCGGCCGAGATGCGCGGTAGGTGGAAGGCCTTCTGCTCCTCCGTGCCGTACTGCATGATGGCCGGGCCGATCCAGTTGACGTTCATGTACTGGGCGCCGCGCGGCTCGCCAATCGCCCACATCTCCTCGCCCACGATCGCGTGGCGCCAGGACGTTGCATCGCGCCCGCCATACTCGGAGGGCCAGTGCTGAGTCAGCCAACCGCGCTCCGCCATGCGTCCGCAGAAGTGCTTGGAAAACGCCGCTTGCCGATCTCCGCCGGGCCCATCCTTGGAGATCTCTTCCCAATCATCGGGTAGTTCCTCGGACAGGAAGGCACGCACCTCCTCGCGATGACTGGCGTCGCCCTCGGACCAATCGAACTCCACGCAGCCTCTCCTTCGTTGCGGCCAATCACAATCTGACGCATCGTCAACTCTAGCGCGCCGCAGCGTGTACGCGAAGCGCGGAGAACCCCCATGCCCTTCCCCGACTACACGGCCACAGTCCCGACCTTCGTTCGCCTGCTGGCTGACGAACACGGCGACAAGGAGCTGATCGTCCTCGACGACCGGCGCCTCAGCTACCGCGACGCCGAAGCGCAGTCGGCGCGGCTGGCGCGTGGGCTGCTGGCGCGCGGCGTCGGCAAGGGGACGCGCGTGGGCCTGCTGATGCCGAACGGGCCGGACTGGCTGGTGGCCTGGCTCGCCACCACCCGAATCGGGGCGGTGCTCGTCCCGCTCAACACCTTCTTCCAGACCCGCGAGCTCGCCTGGCTGCTGCGCCACGGCGACGTGCACACGCTGCTCACCGTATCGGGCTTCCTGAGCCACGACTACCTCGAGCGCCTCGAGGCCGCGGCACCCGGGCTGGCGGACTACACGACTGATCCATACCGGCTGCCGGACCTGCCCTACCTGCGCCAGATCTTCGTCTGGGGCGAGTGCGACCGGAAGTGGGCGCAGAGCGGTCCCGAGCTGATCGCCAGCGCGGGCGGCGAGGACGCGATCGACGACGCCTTCCTGGCGGCCGTCGAGCAGGACGTGACGCCGGCCGACCCGATGCTGCTGATGTACAGCTCGGGCAGCACCGCCGATCCCAAGGGTGCCATCCACACCCACAGCACCGTGATCCGCCACGCGTTCAATCTGGCCAGCCAGCGCGATCTCGTGCCCGAGGATCGCGTCTGGTCGCCGATGCCCTTCTTCTGGGTCGGCGGCTTCGTGTTCTCGCTGGTGGGCAATATGCACCGCGGGACGACCACGCTCTGCGAGGAGGTCTTCGATCCCGAGACGACGCTGGCCTTCCTCGAGCGCGAGCGCGTGAGTGTGGCGCTCGGCTGGCCGCACTTCGGCAAGGCGCTCTCCGAGCATCCGAGCTTTGCGTCGCGCGACCTCTCGAGCCTGCGCGCCGGCAACGTGCCCAACATCCTCCCCAAGGAGATCGTGCCGGACGACCCGCTGCTGCGTCCCAACGCCCTCGGCATGACCGAGACCTGCGGCCCGCACACCTTTGCGCAGCTCGAGGGCGCACTCTCCGAGGACCGGCGCGGCTCGTTCGGCGTCACGGTCGAGGGTGTCGAGCATCGCGTGGTCGATCCGGAGAGCGGCGAGATCCTGCCCCAGGGTGAGTTCGGCGAGATCTGCGTGCGCGGCTACAGCCTGATGCAGGGCCTCTACAAGATGGAGCGGCAGGACGTCTTCGAGCCGGACGGCTTCTACCGCACGGGTGACGGCGGCTACTTCGATGCCGACGGCGTGCTCTACTTCAAGGGCCGGCTCGGCGAGATGATCAAGACCGCCGGTGCCAACGTGACACCCAGCGAGGTGGAGCAGGTCCTGATCGCGTATCCCGAGGTCAAGGAGGCGTACGTGGTCGGCGTCGATGATCCGGTGCGCGGGCAGAACGTCGAGGCCGCGGTGGTGCTCGAGCTCGATCAGGCAGTCGACGGCGAAACGCTGCGAGCGCGGATCAAGAAGGAGCTCTCGGCCTACAAGGTCCCGCGCCACATCTTCATCTATCCGAGTGGCAGCCTGCCCTTCACCGACTCGGGCAAGATCGACAAGCGCAAGCTGGTCGCGATGCTCGAGGCAGGGCTGGCGTCCGATTGACCACTAGCCCAGTGCGCGCTGCTCGAGGCTTGTTCGCAGCCATGCCGGTGGGAAGAAGGCGCACCACATTCCACCGCTCACCACGAACACGGACAGCATGATTGCGCTCAGTGCCGGCCACCACTCGAGCGGGTGGACGTGCAGCACGAAGAGTGAGAGCACGATGACGAGCGCAGGCACGACAGCGGCGACTCCCGAGATGCCCCAGAGCAGGATCTGATTCGTCGCCACCGGGTCCGCCAGGCCCAGCTTGAGCCGTCTGCGCAGCAGCGCGTGCCAGCGGAACGCCTCGAAGCACACCCAGCCGAGCAGCAGGATCCGGATCGCGTAGTGGGCCAGCAGGCCGCGCGAGGGGGCGACCGAGACCGCAAAGTCACCGTCCACGATACGCAGCCCGTAGGCGGCGAGAGTCGCGAGACAGCCCATCCAACACAGCCATTTTGCCCACTCGTCGCCTGGTCGAAAGACCTTCGAGGTGACGTTCCACAGCGCCAGGCTGCCCAATACGAAGATTCCGAAGAAGAGGGTGTTGAGTGTCGTGGCCAGCACGCCCGGATCACTCCAGAGCAGGCGTTGGCCGATCTGGGGGAAGACCTGCCCGACGGCCGTGGCCACGAACGCGGTGCCGTAGAGCAGCTCGGGGATCTGACGCGTGCGCCTGGCCGCAAGCAACAGACGCACGCCCACCGTCAGTGTGACCACCGTGGTAATGAGCATGCTGAGTACGACGAGCGAGCGCATCGCGAATTCCTCCACGCAGCGTATCGACGCCACGCGAGCGCCACGTGAGCGAATCGCTCCCCCGCTCAGCCGACGAAGCCGAGAAAGAGCACGCTGAGGCACACCGCCACGAAGACGAAGAGCAACTCACGGGCGCCCTTGCCGCCGCGCCCCGAGACCACTCGGTCGGCCGCCTCGTATCCGCGGGCGAATCCGACCGCCAGCACCGGAGTCAGCGACAAACCGTAGAAGGCCTTGGCCTGGCCCCAATACGGCAGCAGGATGGTGCCGAGTCCGATCGCGAATCCGAGCGCGGCCAAGAAGACGAGGGGCAGGCCCAGCGCCGCACGACGCTGCGCGCTGGCGTCGCGAACGCAGTCGGCCACCCAACGCCCGAGCCCGATCAGCACGAGGGCGCTGATCGGCAGCGCAGTCCAATAGCCGAGCGCCATCCACTCGTAGTCCCAGACCGCCGTCCGGCCCGCCAGCGACGCCGATCCGCCGAGCATTCCATCGCCCCACGCCGTCGAGTAGAGGGCATCCCAGAAGGAAGCGAAGGCGGCGTACCAGGGCTCGACGAGCACACGCCCGAAGTGTGTGTAGTAGTCCAGCGTGTGGAAGCCCGGGGGCGACCACCAGAGCTGCCCCTCACCCGGTAGGTTCCAGTTGCCTACCCAGGGCCGCCCGTACACGAGCGCATTGCGCAGGTAGAACCAGCCCGAGATCAGAGCGGCCGGACCGAGCCACGCAACGCCCGCGCGCACGCGAAGCCACGCTCGATCCTCGGTCCTGGCGAGCAGCCGGACCCCCACGAAGACCCCGACGGTAGCGGTCAGAACCACGGCCGTGATCTTCGTCAGCAGCGCCAGACCGATCCAGACCGAGAGAGCGGCCAGATCGCCAAGATCGCGCTCGGGCTGGTCGCGCAGCAGCACCCCCACGGCCGACACGAGTGCCGCGGCCGAGAACGCCGCCAAGAGCCCCTCGTTCGACACGTGCGCGGCCAGCAGCAGGTTCATCGGGAGCGCGGCTGCGAAGGCCATCGCGATCCAGCGCAGCCACGCACGCTCGGGGTGGAGGCGCTCGGCGAGCCGGCCGGATAGCCACACCAGGGCGAGCCCCGCCGCGAACGAGGGCAGGCGCGTCACGAAGCGCTCGGCGCCCGCGCCGAAGAGGCGGCCCGCATCACGAAGCAGGTCCACGATCAGGTAGTAGAGCGGCGGGTGGTACATCGCCCAGCCCTCGCTCGCCAAGGGGATGCGCCCCTCGCGGGCCAGGAAGCCGACGTACTCGAGGTGATCGGCGGCGTCGAATCCCTGTGTGAGCGGAATGTCGATGAACCTGCGCAGCAGTAGGATCCCCCAGGCCAGCAGCAGCAGAGCCGCCGCGACGCGGGCCGCCGCGCCGGCATCCGTCGCCGCATCCCGACCGCTGCCGGCACGCAGGCGCGTGCGCCCGATGGCGACGCCGGCCCAGAGTCCGATCAACCCAGCGAACGCCCACGCGCGGCTTCGCAGCGCCTCGTAGGGCGACGGCAATCCGCCCGCCTCGGGATGCCGGCGGAGGTCATCCGCGATCCGCACCGGCTCGAGCGGACGGCCGGCCACACCGGCCTTGAAGCGCGGCCCGCTCTCTATGAAACGGTCGCCGGCGACGAGCCGCAGCGAGAGCAGCCCGGGCCCGCGGCGATTGCGCACGTCGACCTCGAGCTGATTGCGCCCCGGGCTGAGCCAGCGCCCGACTTCGATCCGCTGGAAGGCCTTCCAGTCGCGGTCCTCGCCACCCTCCACGGGCAGGGGCGACCCGTTCAGGCGCACCTGCATGGCGCCGAAGGCCCGGATCATCAGCACACCCGCGTCCGCCTCCTCGAGGCGGAACGCGGCCCGGAAGCGTGTGACCGGCGCCTGGCTGCGTCCCCTCTGCCGCAGATTGGCCGAGAACGGCTCGACGGCCATGATCCAGGGCGCGATCGCATCGTGGACGAGGACGCGACCCGCGGACGACGAAGCGATGCGCTCTCCGAGTAGAGCCACGCCGCCGAGCACGGCGATGGTCAGCGCCAGCCAGGCATTTCGGTCTGCGCGGCTCTGAAAAATCCTTCGCACGGAGCTCCGGATCAGCGACGCGGGGGGAGGTTTCGAAAGTCGGGCTCGCGCTTCTGCACGAAGGCGCTAATCGCCTCGATGTTCTCGGGCGAGCCCGCCTGCAACAACATGCCGGCCTGCTCGGCCTCGTGGGCGGCGCGAATCGCGTCCAGATGCGGTGCGCGCAACGTGCGCTTGGTGGCCTGGAGTGCGGTCACCGGGAAGCGCGCAATCTCGCGCGCCCTGTCGAGGGTGCGATCCAGCAGCTCGCTGTCCGGAAAGGCGCGCAGTGCGATACCGGTCTCCACCGCCTTGGCGGCATCGATCCATTCGGCTGTGAAGAAGAGCTCCGCGGCGCGCTGATAGCCGATCACCGTCTGCAGCGTGTAGCTGCTCGCGGCCTCGGGCACGAGCCCGAGCTTCACAAAGGGCAGCCGCAGCCGCACGCTCTCGCCCACGTAGACGATGTCGCAGTGGAAGAGACAGGTCGCACCGAAGCCGACCCCGACGCCCTGCGCGGCGGCCAGTAGCGGCTTGTCGAAGGCGTAGAGGGCCTGTATCGCGCTCTCAAAGGGATGCGGGCCCTCGAAGTTCTCGCCGAAGGAGCCGAGATCGACGCCGGCCGAGAAGTCGCCGCCGGCACCGGTCAGCACGACGACGGCCACGCCCGGATCCTCGCGCGCGGCCAGAATGGCCTCGCGGAGCACCCTCCACATCTCGCTGTTGAAGGCGTTCTTCTTCTCCGGCCGATTCAGCGTGATCAGCCGAACGCCCTCGCTCGTATCCGTCAGAATCAGATCCATTGCGCTCCAGTATAGGCACAGCCCTCGCTGGGGCGCGCCTTGGCGAACCCGCCGTCAGGCCGGCTTGACTCCCATGCCCTCGAGCAGGAGGTCCAGCAGCAGGTCGAACTCCGCGAGCCCCTGGCCCTCGAGCTTGCGACGCGCGAGGTTCAAACCGAAGACACTGGTCAGCACGATGGCGGCCATGCGGTCGGGCTCGACGTCGCGCCGGAGCTCGCCGCGCGCCGCCGCCTCGGCGACGTGGTGAGTCAGCTCCTCGAGCAGGCCCAGCTCGCGCTCGGTGGGCTCTGCCTCCTCGACCCGTGCGCGCACGAACATCATCATGATCTCGCGCACCAGGCTCGAGGCCTCGAGGTCCGTGTGGACCTGCGTGATGGCCTCGACCAGCCGAGCCAGCACCTCGCGCAGCGACGCCCCCGAGCCGCGCAGCGACCGCATCTCCTGAACGATCTCGGCCTGGCGCCGCTCCATCAGCTCGCGGAGCACGTGCTCCTTGCTCGGAAAGTGGAAATAGAAGGTGCCGCGCACCACCCCGGCGGCCTCGGCGATGCGCTCGATCTGGGCCTCCGCATAGCCGGCGCGCAGGAACTCGGCGACCGCAGCCTGGAAGATCCGCTCGCGCGTGTCCGCGCGTTGGCGCTCGCGCCGGCTCAGAGACTGGGCAGCAGGATTGGACATGACGTTATTGTCATTAACAAACGTCATTGACACTTGTCAATAGATCCGCCACACTGCCCGCGCGGTTTCGGGAAACCGATGCGGCCAAGCGCGCCCCACACAAACCAACAGGCCCGCGCAGCGTGCGGGGCCGGTTCGCCCGTGCGCGGGCGATGCGGGAATCGAGTGTGAGAGTGAGCGCAAAGATCATCGCCCCCGTCGCGGTCCTGGCCGCCGCGGGCGCCATCGTGGGCCTGATGCTGCTGGCCCGACCCAAGGTGGAATCGACCCGCCCGACCCCGCATGCCCCGCTGGTCCAGGTCATCCGCACCACCGTGGGCAGCGTGAAGCTCACGGTCAGCGCCCAGGGCACCGTGGAGCCCCGCACCGAGAGCGAGCTGGTGACCGAGGTCGCCGGCCGCATCGTCTGGGTCTCCCCGAATCTGGCCAGCGGCGGTTTCTTCGCCCACGACGAGGTCCTGGCGCGCATCGATCGACGCGACTACGAGGTCGCCCTCGAGGGTGCGCGCGCCGCCCAGGCGCGGGCGGAGAGCGACCTGACCCACGCGGACGCCTCGCTCAAGCGGCAGCGCTCGATGCGCGAGCGAAAGGCCTCGAGCCGCCAGGCACTGGACGACGCCGAACACGCCCGCGCCATCGCGGCGGCCGGCGTGCGCGAGGCGCGGGTCGCCGTGCGCCGCGCCGAGCTCGATCTCGAGCGCACCGAGGTCAGCGCGCCCTTTGCCGGGCGCGTGCGCACCAAGCACATCGACGTCGGTCGCTATGTGGGCCCCGGCGTGCCCGTCGCGCGTATCTACTCGATCGACTACGCCGAGGTGCGGCTGCCGATCAGCGACGCCGATCTCGCCTACCTGGAGCTGCCAGAGGGACGCCAGCTCGGCGTCCAGCGGGCGGAGGAAGGCGACCCCACGCCCGCGAGCAGCGCGCAGCCGGCCGTCGAGCTATCGGCCGAGTACGCGGGCCGGCGACATGCCTGGACGGCGCACGTGGTGCGTACCGAGGGCGCGCTCGACGCGCGCACGCGCATGCTGAATGTGGTCGCGCGCGTCGACGACCCCTACGGCCGCGTGAGCGGTGCGCAGCGTTCTCCCCTGCCGGTCGGTCTCTTCGTCGACGCCGAGATCGAGGGCATCGAGGTCGACGGTGTCTATGCGCTTCCGCGTGTCGCCATACGCCGCGGTGACACCGTCTGGGTGGTCGACGAGGAGAGTCGGCTGCGCGTGCGCCGGGTGGAGGTGCTGCGCTCCGGTCGCGAGCAGACATGGATCCAGGCCGGCCTCGAGCCGGGTGAGCGGGTCGTGACTTCGGCGCTCGAGACGGTCACGGAGGGTATGACGGTCCGCACCGTCGAGCTCCCCAGTCGCGCCGACGCCAGGGCGGGCGCCCCGCACGCGGAGGGCCCTGCCTCGTGAATGGAGCCATCGCCTGGTTCGCGCGCAATCACGTCGCCGCCAATCTGCTGATGGTCGTGCTGATCGTGGGCGGGGTGGCCACCATGCCCACGCTTACGCAGGAGCTGATCCCAGAGATCTCCCTGGACTTGGTGAGCGTGAGCACCCTCTACCCGGGCGCTTCCCCGCAAGAGATCGAAGCCTCGATCACCAACCGGATGGAGGAGCAGCTACAGGGCCTGCAGGGGGTGAAGCACATCCATTCGACGTCGGCGGAGGGCGCGAGCGCCGTCACCGTCGAGCTGCTGGCGGGCGAGGACGTGCGTGCCCGCCTCGATGACATTCGCGCAGCCGTGGACGCCATCGATACGCTGCCCGACGAGGCTGAGGAGCCCACGGTCAAGCAGATCGAAATCTCGACCCTCGTGCTCAACGTCGCCGTAGCCGGGACCGCGGACGAGTGGGCCCTCAAGCGGATCACGCAGCAGGTTCGCGACGAGATCGTCGCCCTGCCCGGCATCACGGAGGCCGACCTCGAGCTGGCCCGCCCCTACGAAATCTCGATCGAGGTCTCCGAATCGGCGCTGCACCGCTTCGGACTCACCTTCGACGACGTGGTGCACGCCGTGCAGCGCTCGAGCCTCGACCTGCCGGGTGGCTCACTCAAGACGAAGTCAGGTGAGATCCTGCTGCGCGCCAAGGGACAGGCCTACCAGGCGCGCGACTTCGAACAGATCGCTCTGGTGTCGCGCAGCGACGGCACCCGACTGGCGGTCGGAGACGTGGCGCGCGTAGTCGACGGCTTCGAGGAGTCGGACCAATCAGCCACCTTCGACGGCGACCCGGCCATGATGGTGCAGGTCTATCGCGTCGGGGCCCAGAAGGCACTGCAGATCTCGGCCACCGTGCGGGCGTACGTCGACGAGGCCTCGGCCCGCATGCCGGACGGCGTACACGTGACCGTCTGGCACGACAGCTCCGAGGTACTCGGAGATCGTCTCGACACCATGGTCCGCAACGCGCGTGGCGGATTCATCCTGGTCGTGCTGGTGCTCGCCCTCTTCCTGCGCTTGCGGCTCGCGCTCTGGGTCAGCCTCGGCATCCCGATCTCATTTCTCGGCGCCGTGCTGCTCATGCCCGTGATGGGCATCTCGATCAACTTCATCTCGCTACTCGGCTTCATCGTCGTGCTCGGCATCGTGGTGGATGACGCCATCGTGGTCGGCGAGAACGTGCACACCCACCAGGCCCAGAGCGGAAAGAAGCTATTGGGGGCGATCCGAGGCACCCAGACGATCGTCGTGCCGGTCACTTTCGGCGTCCTCACCACGATGGCGGCCTTCGCGCCGCTGCTCTTCCTGCCGGGTCCGATGGGCCGAATCACTCGCATTCTGCCGATGATCGTGATCGCCTGCCTCTTCTTCTCGCTGGTCGAGTCGATGTTCGTTCTGCCCGCGCACCTCGGACGCGGCCGCAAGCCGCTCGACCACCAGCCCACAACGGCGGTCTCGCTGGGCTGGCGCAACTTCCAAGACCGCATTGCGCGCGGTCTGGCGTACGTGATCGGCGACCTCTACCGCCCGACACTCGAGCGCGCCATCGAGTGGCGCTACTTGACCGTGGCCGTCGCGGTCGCAGTCTTCAGCATCTCGGCCGGGCTCGTCGGCGCGGGCTGGCTCAAGTTCGTCTTCCAGGAGAACGTGGAGGCCGACTTCATCGTCGCCGACGTCACCATGGCTCAGGGCACCCCCGCCGACATGACGGCCGCCGCGGTCGAGCAGATGCAGCGGGCGTTGGAGGAGATCCGCCGGGAGATCGACGCGGCGGCGGGTCCGGGCGACCAGCCCAGCATCTTTCCGCACGTCATGACCACCATCGGTCAGCAGCCCTTCGCCGATGGACGCGGTGGCTTCGGCGGCAGACGCGGCCGCAGCACCAGCAACGTCGGCGAGGTCCAGGTCGAGGTGCTCGGCTTCAGGCAGCGTGACGTCGAGGTCTCCGACATCGCCCAGCGCTGGCGGATTCGCGTCGGCGACATCCCCGGCGCCGTCAAGCTCGACTTCAAGTCGCAGCTCATGGACATCGGCGGGCCGATCGAGGTGGAGCTCAGCGGGCACGATCTGCGCCGCCTCCAGCTCGCCGCCGGCGAGGTCCGGCGCCTGCTTGCGACCTATCCGGGCTTGTACGACATCTCCGACTCGTTCCGCGGCGGCAAGCAGGAGCTCGAGTACCAGATTCTGCCATCCGCCGAGTCCTTGGGGCTCACGCTCGCGGATCTCGCGCGCCAGCTACGGCAGGGTTTCTACGGTGCCGAGGTACAGACCATCCAGCGCGGGCGCGACGAGGTGAAGGTCATGGTCCGCTACCCGGCCGAACAGCGCCGCTCGCTCGCGGACGTCGAGCAGATGCGCATCCGCAGTGCCGACGGCAGCCAAGTGCCCTTCTCGCGGGTCGCCCGGGCCAGCCTCGGCACCGGCTACGCGACCATCCGTCATGTCGATCGACGGCGTGTCGTGAGCGTGACGGCCGAGGTCGATCTCGCCGCGGCGAACGCCAACGAGATCGTGCGCCAGCTGAAGAGGGGCCGGCTCGACGAGGCCATCGCGCCCTACCCGGGCGTCCGCTACTCGTTCGAGGGTGAGCAGGCCGAGCAGCGGGAGTTCCTGCGCGCCCAATTGATCGGAATGGGGGCGTCCCTTCTGGTGATCTACGTCCTTCTCGCCGTCCCACTCGGCTCCTACCTGCAGCCCCTCATCATCATGTCGGCGATCCCCTTCGGCTTCGTGGGCGGGGCATGGGGCCACCTCTTGCTCGGCTACAACCTCACGATGTACTCAGTGATCGGGCTGGTGGCGCTGGCCGGCATCGTGGTGAACGACAGTCTCGTGCTCGTCGACTACGTGAACAAGCTGATCGAGAAGGGCATGGCACTCGAAGAGGCCATCGTCGAGGCGGGCCAGGCTCGCTTCCGGGCCATCCTGCTCACGTCGCTCACGACCTTCGTCGGCCTCAGCCCGCTGATGCTCGAGACCAGCATGCAGGCCCGCTTCATGATCCCGATGGCGATCTCGATCGCGTTCGGCGTGCTGCTCTCGAGCTCGGTCATCCTCTTCCTGGTGCCGGTGAGCTACCGCGTGCTGGAAGACGTGAAGCACCTCTTCGGCGCGCGCCCGCGCACGGGTCCCAGCGAGGGCCCGAACGTCATCCGGCATCCGGCGGTGATCGAGGAGCCGGACGAGATCGGGACGCGGCGCGCCTAAGCTACGCCCCCGGCTTCGCCTGCACGTGAGGCCCGGTCCGGTGAGACCGCGGCCCAGCGGCAAGACCGTGCAAAGGGCCACACCTTCTATGCCCGCTCCTCGTCCGTGAAGAAGTCGGCCCGCGGCTTTCCCTGCGGATCGTAGACCGGCTCGCGCAGGTCCACGCGGTATTTCGCGATGTCGAGACCCACGATCCCGTAGGCCGAGATGCAGTCGCGCATGGCCGGGTAGTGGGGACTCTGGAAGTGCGCCTCGAGGTGTTCGCGGCTCGACCAGCGCTCGAAGACATGGATGCGCCCGGGCAGCAGTGGATCGGCGCTCCACACATATTCAGAGCAACCGGGCATCGCACGCGTGGCGGCCATCGGACGCTTCGCCGCCTCGAGGGCGGCGTCTCGCCGGCTCGGATCCACATCCACGGTGCCCGCTATCACGATCTCCTGCAACGCCTCCAAGCTCCCCTCCTCTCAACGTACGCTGGACCGACGCAAGCATAGTCGCGTGCGCACGCGGCTTCGATGCCAACCTGAAGTTGGTACGCTTGGTCGGCGATTCGAGGGGAGAGGACGGATGAGCACGTCGAGCCAGATCCTGGGGCCTGAGCGTCAGCGAGACCAGGGGCTCGGCGCTGCGCAGGCCGAGTCCGGAGCGCGGGCGATTCTGAGCCTGCTCACCAACCCTGTGATCGGGCCACAGGTGGACCTCATCGCCACCTATCGCCATCAGACCGACGACGCCGACGGCGCCTACGAGGTCTGGTCGGCGCGCGGCATGGTTCGCTTCCAGCGCGTGATCGGTGCCGATGGCGGATTGGACTTCGAGGTGCTCGAGATCGTGGGCCAGAATCCGATCCAAGATCAGGACCCCGACGCGCTCCGCACGCTCGCGGCCGAGCGCCACGCCGCAGAGGCGTCCGGCTTCCAGGCCGATGACCCGAGGCGCCGATTCATCGCACCCGAGCACCAGAGCCATCCCTTCGCGTACGAGCGAATCGCGCAGCTCTTCGACTCGCCGCACGCACCGGATCTGATCCTCTCGCCCTGCGACTGGTCATTCGGCCTACAAAAGGGTCAGCACGGCGGCCTGCACGTTCGCCAATCGCGTGCGCCGCTCTGGATCGCGGGCCGCGGCGTGGTGCCCGGCATCCACGACCTTGCCGCGCGCGCTGTAGACCTGGCGCCCACGCTGCTCTCAGCACTGGGTTTCCCAGCCATCGACGGACGCGACGCCACCGGGCGCACATCCAGCGAGCGCGGCGTGGCTCCCGACGTATTGCTGCGCCGGCAGGACGGCGAGGTACTCGAAGTTCTGCTCGATCGCGCGCCCGAGCCGCCCCGCTACCTCTACATCTTTCTATTGGACGGCCTGCATCCGACCGAGCTCGAGGACCGGCTGGAGAACGACGCCGACGCCCTGCCGAATCTGCGACGTCTGCGCGAGCGCGCGGCGGTGCTGGCCTCCGGCAGCATCGTAAACTTCCCGTCCATCACCTGGCCCAGCCACACCACGATCGGAACTGGGGCCTGGTGCGGACACCACGACGTGGTCAATCCGAGCTACTACCTGCGTGAGAAGCGAGAGACTATTTCACCTCAGGGTCAGCAGCTCGAGACCGAGGGCTTCTCGAGCCGGGATGTAGAATCCATCTACGAGGCCTTCCGGCGGGTACGCGGCAGCGACTGTCTCTCCGCCGCCATCTATGCGCCCTTCGGACGCGGTGCCGACCACGCGGTGCTCGAGGGGCGCAACCTCTGCGATCGAGGCCATCTGCGCGCACTGAACAACGAGCTCGCGCGCGACCAGGATCCGCGTTGGCACGAGGAGGGTTGCGCGGACGCTCAGCGCGAATCCACGTTGGACACTCGCGGCGTCGCCCAGATTATCGACCTCTTTCGCCGCGACGACGTTCGCTCACCGGATCTGGTCTTCCACGAGCTGATCCTCACCGACGGCGTCGGCCACGAGTATGGACCGCACTCGGACGGCCTGCGCTCGGCCCTCGACGAGAGCGACCGGCGCATCGGGCGCGTACTGAACCTGCTCGACGAAGAGGGGCGCTTCGAGGACACGCTCTTCGTCGTCACCGCAGACCACGGCATGGCGCCTCAGGACACCACGCTGCGCGCCAACCCGGCGCGCCACGTGCTCGAGGCCGGACTCTCCGCGGTGGTCCACGACAATATGATCTGGCTGCTCGATCTGCAGATCGAAATCGAGCGCGCCCCCGACGGCCGCACGGCGCGCGTCTTCGTGCGCGACAACGATGCTCTTCCCAGTGGCGCACATCCGCCCGTGGAGGGGGCACGGGTCGATCTCTTCCAGCACCGCGACGCACGAACACCCGAGCGCCTCGCGCGTGGCCGTACCGGTCCGGGCGGTGTCTACGGCTTCTCGACCCCCGCGGAGATCCCCTCCAGCCAGCTCGTGCTCGACATTTCGGCCGACGGCTACAATCGACGCCGGCTTCACTTGGACGGACAATCGATGGTGCCCGACCTGCGAGCCATCCTCTACGGAGAGCAAGCTTGATCCGACCCACACACTTCGCGGCGGCGTACCTGGCGCTCGTCGCTGCCGGCCTGCTCTGGATCGTGGGCTGCGAACGCACACCCGATCGCATCGAGGTCGCCGACACGAAGGTCGAGCTGGTCGATGGTGCGCACCCTCGGCTGCGCGCCCACTCGGCGGAGTTCGAGCGGCGAATCTACGAGGTGACCGAGGGCGTGCACGTCGCCGTGGGCTATGGGCTGGCCAATTCGATCCTGCTCGTGGGCGATGGCGGGGTCGTGATCGTCGACACAATGGAGAGCACGGAGAGCGCCAGCGCGGTGATGGCCGACTTCCGCAAGATCAGCCAGGCACCCATCGCGGCGCTGATCTACACCCACAACCACGCCGATCACGTATTCGGTGGGCGCGGTTTCGTGCCCGAGGGCGAGGTCGACGTCTACGCCCACGAGACGACCAGCGACTACATCGATCGGCTCATTGGGGTCGTGCGCCCGGTGATCAGTACGCGGAGTGGGCGCATGTTCGGCAGCGTGCTGCCCGCGGAGGGACCGGATGCCGTGGTGAACGCCGGCATCGGTCCGCGCCTCGCGCTCGGCCCCGACAGCGGCACGCCGAGCCTGATTCGCCCCAACAAGACCTTCCGCGATCGCATGCAGCTGGAGATCGCAGGCATCCGCATCGAGCTGGTGCACGCACCGGGCGAGACCAACGACCAGCTCTTCGTGTGGCTCCCCGAAAAGCGCGTGCTCTTGCCGGGCGACAATATCTATCGGGCCTTCCCCAATCTCTATACGATCCGCGGAACGCCCTACCGCGACGTGCTCGACTGGGTGGCGAGCCTGGACGCCATGCGCGCGCTGCGACCCGAGCACCTCGTACCCAGTCACACGCGACCGCTATCCGGCGAGGTCGAGGTACAGACTGTCCTGACCGCCTATCGGGACGCAATCCAGTACGTGCACGACCAGACCGTGCGCGGCATGAATGCGGGACTCACACCCGATGAACTCGTCGGGGTTGTCGCGCTGCCGCCCCATTTGGCCGACCACCCCTATCTCGAGGAGTTCTACGGGACTGTGGAGTGGAGCGTGCGCTCCGTCTACGACGGCTATATGGGATGGTTCGACGGCGACGCGGCCACGCTCTCACCCGAGCCTCCGGATGTTCGCTCGCGTCGCCTGGTCGAGCTGGCCGGCGGTGCCGAGGCGATGCGCGGGGCCGCCCGAGCGGCCCTCGATGCCGGCGACCATGCCTGGGCGGCCGAGCTCGCCCGCCACGCAATGCGCGCCGATCCCGATGATGGCGAAGCCCGACGCCTCGTGGCCGCCGCCTACCGGGCACTCGGCCGTCGCAGCAAGAGCCCCAACGGTCGCAACTACTACCTGACCCAGGCCGGCGAGGTCGAGGGCACGATTGGGGCCACAGCGCCGCAGATCAATGAGTCCGTCCTGCCGCTGATCCACGAGATCCCCATCGACCGTTTCCTGGCCGCCATGCCGAGCAGCCTCGACCCCAGTTTGGCTGGCGATGTGACCATGACGGTGGGATTCCACTTCACCGACGTCGACGAGCACT
The DNA here is from genome assembly GCA_019310975.1 of Deltaproteobacteria bacterium. GTDB lineage: Bacteria > Myxococcota_A > UBA9160 > UBA9160 > UBA4427 > JAFDDH01. The sequence continues at coordinate 40,940 of JAFDDH010000006.1, forward strand.
ACACGCTTGCACTGCGTCGCGGAGTGCTCGAGATGCAACCCGGTGCACCGACGGCGCAGGATGTCGGTATCGTGGTGGACAGCCAGACCTGGCGCGAGGTGGTGACCGGTTTCCGTAGCCCCGCCGTCGCCTTCGCATCCGGGGACGTCGAGATCGAGGGCAGCGCGCTCGATCTGGTGCGCTTCCTTTCCTACTTCTCACGCAGCTAGGAGCAGCCTTGAGCCTGAGAACAGCCTTGAGCCCGAGAACAGCCTTGAGCTCGAGAACAGCCATGAGCTCGGAAGCAGCCTCGAGCTCGGAGCTGGCCCTGAGAGCTGGAACGACCTTGGGCGAGAGGCGATCGCGATGAGCACGTACGTGATCGGACTCGACTTCGGTGGCGGCGGCGGTCGCTCTCTGCTGCTCGATCTGCAGGGCGGCGGAATTGTCGTGGCTTCGCGTGCATGGCGCTTTCCGACCGCACCAGGGACGGGCGGCCTGGGCTTCGACGTCGATCTCGACCGGGTCTGGACGCTCTTTGCCGATGCTACGCGTGAAGTCATGCGGAGGGCTGGCGCCCGGCCGGAGGAAGTCATCGGCATCGCGGCGACGGCGCTGCGCCTCGGCAACGTAATGCTCGACGAGGCCGGAGCCGCCGTTCTCGCCGTCCCCAACCGTGACGCACGCGCCGCCGGCGCCGGACTGATGCTGGGCGCGCAGCACGGCGACGCCCTCTACGAGGCCAGCGGGCGCTGGCCCTACCCGATCCACACCGCGGCCCGCCTGCAATGGCTGCAGGCCGAGCGGCCCGATGACTTTGCGCGCGTCCGCGACGTTCTGTCGATGAGTGATTGGGTCGCCTTCAAGCTCTCGGGCGAGCGCGCGTCTGATCCCAGCCAAGCCGGCGAGACCCTGCTCTTCGATCTGCACACGCGCAGCTGGTCGGAGAAGTGGATCGAGCAGCTGGAGCTCCCGCGTGAGATCTTCCCCGAGATACGCGAGTCGGGAACGCAGCTCGGTCCCCTGCGCCCCGAGGCGGCCGAGGCGTTGGGGCTGACACCCGGGATCGTGGTCGCCATCGGGGGTGGCGACACCCAGTGCGGATTGCTCGGCGCCGGAGCGGTTCGCGTGGGCGACGCCGCCGCGGTGGCCGGCACCACCGGCCCAATCCAGCTCGTGGTCGACCGCCCGGCGATCGACGCCGAGCGTCGATTGTGGACCGGCCACCACGTGATTCCAGGTCACTGGGTCATCGAGAGCAACTGCGGCCCGCTCGGCGAGGCACTCGATTGGTTTGCCCGGCTGCTCTTTCCCGAGGCGCCAGTACCCGTGGTGCGCCTCCTGGGCGAGGCCGCGACGTCCACGCCGGGTGCGCGGGGCCTGATCTCGAGCCTCGGCGCCGAGGTCATGAACGCGAGGGCCATGGGGCTGCCCGTCGGCCATCTCACGCTGAGCCACCTCAGCAGCATCGACGAGGCGGCGCCGCGCAGACATCTGGCGCGCTCCGTCGTCGAGGGCATGGCCTGCGCGCTGCGCGCCAACCTCGAGCAGATCCTCGAGGTCTGGGGCGGCGATCACACACCGCTGCGGGTCGCGGGCGGGCTGGCACAGAGCGAGACCTTCGTCGGCATCCTGGCGGGTGTACTGGGAGAAGAGATCGCGGTCCCCGGGCACGTCGGTGCGACTGCGCTCGGCGCAGCGCTCTGTGCCGGGGTCGGGTCGGGCGCATATCCGGATCTCCAGACTGCAGCGGGGCGGCACGTGAAGACCACCGAGCACGCCCCGGTCGCCGACCAAGCCGACGATTACGCCGCGCTCTATGCCCGTTGGAGTGCACTGCGCACGGCTCGCGCCGCGGCCGACACGGAGGCCGCCACACTCAGCATGCCCTTCGCCCTGGGTGCCCAGCGCCCGTCGACGACGCGAGCCGCCGACAAGCGGCGCCCGCGCGCGCTCGTGGCCGCGGGCTTCGATGCGGCCTCGGTGGTCGCCCT
>JAFDDH010000216.1 GCA_019310975.1 Deltaproteobacteria bacterium
GCCCTCGGTCGTCGCCGCGGTCGGCGAGGACATGGCCGAGCTCGAAGCGGAGCTCGGGATCCCGGACGGCAGCCTTCAGGCCACGATCGAGCGTTACAACCAGGACGCGGCGCGGGGCGAGGACCCCTGCTTCCACAAGGCGCCGGAGTATCTGACGCCGCTGGTCCATCCCCCCTACGCGGCGCTCGGCTGCGGCGAATCGGAGCGCAGCACGACCTTCAGCCTCGGTGGTCTCCACACGCGACCCAACGGTCAGGTCCTGACCCCCGACGGGCGCGACGTGCCCGGTCTCTTCGCTGCCGGTGCCACCGCCTCGGGCCTGGCGGCGCGGGGCTACAACAGTGGCATTTCGCTGTCGGATGCGACCTTCTTCGGGCGCCAGGCGGGCGCACAAGCAGCACGCGGCACGCCCCGCTGATGGGCCGCAATGCGCCGCGGCTGCGCCCCGCCTCGGGGCGGGTATAGTCAGCCTCACACCCAATCGAGTGGAATGAATCGCTAACCGCGCAGCAAGCGGAATGCACGGAGAACCGCCATGACCGACTTCTTTCGCGAGGAGCGACTTCTCATCGACGGCGAGCTCGTCCAGGCAAGCGGGGGCGCCACGTACGAAAATATCAATCCGGCCACCGAGGAGGTGATCGGCGTCGCCGCCGACGCCAGGTCCGAGGATATCGACCGGGCCATCGCCGCCGCTCGGCGCGCCTTCGACGACACAGACTGGGCGCGCGATCACAGCCTGCGTGCGCGCTGCCTGCGCCAGCTTCACGACGCGTTTCAGGAAAATCTCGATGCGCTGCGCGAGAGCTACATCGCCGAAGTCGGCTGTCCCATCAACATGACCTACGGCCCGGGCATCGACGCGCCTGTCGAGAGCCTCAAATACTACGCCGACTTCCTCGAGAAGTTCGAGTGGACCGAAGAGCTGGGCACCGCCGCGCCACTCGGCGCCGGCGAAGCACGCCGCTGGCTCGAGCGCGAAGCGGTGGGCGTGGTGGCTGCCATCACGGCCTGGAACTTCCCCCACGAGCTGAATCTCAAGAAGGTGGGTTGGGCGCTGGCGGCGGGCTGCACGGTGGTGCTCAAGGGTGCACCCGCAACACCCTGGTGCACGTTGCTCCTCGGCAAGTTCTTTCACGAGAACACCGACATCCCGGCGGGCGTGATCAATACCATTACCTCGTCCCAAAACGGAATCGGCGAGCAGCTCACCAAGGACCCACGAGTCGACATGGTGTCGTTTACCGGTTCGACGGCCACCGGTAAACGCATTCTCGAGGTGACGGCGCCTTTCATAAAGCGAGTGGCCCTGGAGCTGGGCGGCAAGTCAGCGCTGATCCTGATGGACGACCTGCCGGGCATTCCCGACATCGCGGGCCAGGCCGGGGCCAGTGTCTGCATGCACTCCGGACAGGGCTGCGCGATGCTGTCCCGGATCCTCGTGCCCAAGAGCCAGCTCGACGAATCGGCGCAGAAGCTCGCGGCCGCCATGGCAAACGTGAAGGTGGGCGACCCCAACGATCCCGAGACCGTACAGGGCCCGCAGTGCAGTGCCGACCAGCGCGACCGCGTTCTGGCTCTGATCGAGGAGGGCATCGAAGATGGCGCCCGATTGCTATGTGGTGGCGGTCGGCCGAAGGATCAGCCGAAGGGCTACTACGTCGAGCCAACGGCTTTCGTGGCGGAGCCGGACTCGGTCGTCGCCCAGCAGGAGTTCTTCGGCCCCGTGCAGTGTCTGATCGGCTACGATGACGAAGAGGACGCAATCCGGATCGCCAACAACTCCAGCTACGGACTCTCGGGCGGCATCCTCTGCGCCGACATCGAGCGCGCCAGGCGCGTGGCCCGACGCATCCGCACCGGCACGATGATGATCAACGGCGGCATGTGGTACGGGCCCGATGTCCCCTTCGGCGGCTACAAGAATTCGGGACTGGGGCGGGAGAACGGCGCCGCCGGCTTCGAGGAATTCCTCGAGATCAAGGCCTTGGCGGAACCCGTTGGCTAGCCTTCTGGCTCGCAGCGTATGAGTCGGGTAGAGCGATGTGAATGGGGAGGCCCAGAGTGAGTCGAGCTGAAGTGCCGTTTCGATTGCTGCCCGAGCTGGGAGGAAGCAGCCACTTCTTCTGGACCTCGGGAGAGCGGGGCGAGCTCATGTTCCTGCACTGCCAGGATTGCGGCTGTTGGATCCATCCGCCGCAGCCCATCTGCCCGCGCGACCATTCCAAGAACCTGAAGCCGGACGTCGTCTCGGGTCGAGCGCTCGTCCACACCTTCACCATCAATCATCAGCCGTGGATGCCCGGTCCGGAACTGCCCTACGTCGTGGCGATCGTCACGATCGAGGAAGATCCGTCGGTGCGACTGATGACCAACCTGGTGAACGTCGAGCCCGGCGATGTCGAGATCGGGATGCCGGTGCGCGCTGTCTTCGAGTACCACGCGGACGAGGACGGCGACGTCTGGATCCCGCTCTTCGAACCCGACCCGGAGCGCAGCTGATGGATGCAAACGAGATCATCGAGCGCCGCGCCTGTATCAGCGGCATCGGCCAGTCCGACATAGCACGCCGGCTGAACCGCGATCCCCTCGAGCTCACCCTGGACGCCTGCCTCGCGGCAATCGACGACGCAGGCCTGAAAGTCGAGGATATCGACGGGCTCTCGACCTATCCCGGACTCGGCGGTCCGGTGGGCTTCAGCGGCGCCGGCGCAGTCTCGGTCCACGACGCGCTGCGTCTCGAGCTCGACTGGTACGACTCCGGCATCGAGACCTCGGGACAGCTGGGCTCGGTCATCAAAGCCTGTCTGGCGGTCGCGGCCGGACTCGCCAGTCACGTGCTGTGCTTCCGCAGCGTGTGGGAGGGCAGCGCCCAGGGTGAGAAGGGTCGCTCGGCGGTGATGCCGGGCGGGGATGGCCGTGGCGCCTCACGCGCACCGTCTGGCTTCATGGAATGGACGCTGCCCTTCTCGGCACCCTCGGCTGCCATCTGGGTCTCGATGTTCGCGAAGCGTCACTTCCATCTCTACGGAACCACCCGCGAACAGCTGGCCCAGATCGCCATCAACGCGCGCGCCAACGCGGCGCACAACCCCAAGGCGATCTACACCGAGCCCATGACGCTGGACGACTATTTTGCGGCGCGCATGATCTCCGAGCCCTTCTGCCTCTTCGACTGTGATGTGCCCTGTGACGGCGCCACCGCCTTCGTGATCTCGCGCATCGAGCGGGCCGCCGACCTGCGCCACCCGCCGATTCGCGTCGAGGCCGTCGGCACGGCACTTCACGGACGCCCCTCCTGGGACCAGTTCGACGATCTGTCCACCATGGGGACCCGCGACGCCGGCGCCCATCTCTGGCGCCGCACCGATCTAAAACCCTCGGACGTCGACCTGGCAGAGCTCTACGACGGCTTCAGCTTCCTCACACTCTCCTGGCTCGAAGGGCTTGGATTGTGTCCGGTCGGTGAGTCGGGCCCCTTCGTCGAGGACGGAAAGCGCATCGCCCGCGATGGCGTCCTGCCCCTCAATACAAACGGGGGGCAGCTCTCCGGGGGCCGCCTGCACGGCTACGGATACCTCCACGAAGCCGTCGTACAGCTGCGCGGCGACGGCGGCGCACGCCAGATCGCCAAGAGCAACCCACAGGTCGCGATCGCAGCGGCGGGCGGCGGCAACACCTGCGGCTGTATGTTGTTGACGCGCGAGTAGGATCGGAGCCAACTGCGGGAAACCCCGGCGGCCATTCGCTGTGCCGAATGGGGATAAGGCGGATAACGCGGATATTGCGAATAGCGTGGATCTAGCGCGCTAGTAGCGCGGCTTCCGTGGCTGAAAGAGTACGGCCTCCGCGTTGTCGTAGAGGTACCTCTCGAGGACGCCGGGTCGCAGCTCGAGCTCCTTGGCTTCAGAGATACAGCGCTCCATGCTGAGCACCGGGTGGTCCGATGCAAACATGATCTTGTGTTTGCCGCGCGTATTCATGTAGTGGATCAGTGACTCCGGCAAGTACTTCGGTGCATAGGCCGAGGTCATCAGATAGAGATTCTGGTATTTGATCATCAAGCGGATCGCGACGTCCCACCACGGGTCGGCGCCGTGTTGCATGATCAGCTTGAGCTCCGGAAAGTGGAGACAGACGCGATCGAGGAGCATCGGATGCTGGCATTCGCCGGGCATGGGCGGGCCGGGGATTCCGGTGTTGATGCCCGCCGCGAGGTCGAGCTCGATGCATTTTGCGTAGAAGGGGAAGTAGATCGCGTCGTTCGGCGGCACGTCGATGCCGAAGGGGGTGACCCTCGCCAACACCACCGGATGCTCGCGCGCGATCGCCTCCATGGCCCAGATCGCGCGCATGCCCCGTTTCAGATTGGGTTGAAGCGCCAGGAAGAAGCGGCCGGGGTGGTCCTGACAGAACGCCAGGGTGCGTTCGTCGGCACGTTCGGGGTCGAGGGTGAGCAGGCATTTCTCGACGCCCGCCCTATCCATGGCCTCGAGGGTCTCGTCACTGGTCAGGTTCTTGAAGAAGTCTTCGCCGCCTTTGAAGTAGTCCTCCTTGACCCGCACCATGAAGTCGGTGTCCACCATCGAGCCCATACTGACATTGACCCACAAATCGATCGCTCTCGTGCTCATGGCGTGTTCCTCTTCTCGAACGGCTGGAAATGATAATGGGACTCGCCCAGAGGGGCGACCAGCATGCGCGAAGCCACGCAATTGCTGTGTGGGTGCACCCGCCGGTGGCCTCAATCAGCTGTTGAACAAACTCGTGTCGGGGCCGATTTGCGCGACGAGAGGGGCGAGCCTATCGGTGTCGAGGTTGTAGAACGCCGCCGCACTGCCGCCGAGCATGGTCGCGATCTCCGCTTCCGGGACGCCGCGGAAAGTGTCGACCATCATGTCCCGCGTGTAGGGCCAAGTGCCTTCAGGGTGCGGGTAGTCGCTGCCCCACATCATGCATTCGTGGCCGACCTCGTGGCGCCGCTCGACCTCCTTGCGTCGAAAGAAGGTTCCGAGCCGAATGTTGCGGTGGAAGTAATCGCTGGGCTTCATCGACAGATGGCTCTTGTAGTCGCCGAGCTTCGCCGTCACGTGCCAATCGACGTAGCGGTCGTCGAGGTGCTCGAGATAGTTCGCGACCCAGGTCGTGGTCGCCTCGGTCACCACGACTTTGAGCGTCGGGTAGCGTTCGAAGACGCCTCCCCAGATCAGGAAGGTCAGCGGTCGCACGACAGCCCACACCGCCTCGCACACGTAGATCCCCATCCCGCCGACCATGTCCTGATGGCCCGGCTGGCGCGGCATCGGGCCAAAATACTCCTCGGCCGCGCCCGGACCCGAGTGGAAATGGATCACGACGTCGAGCTCCTGGCAGATGGCCCAGAGCGGGTCGTATTTGGGATGGTGGTAGGGAGCGTGCGGGCCCCACATCACCGGAATCATGATCGAGCCCAGTCCATTCTGGCGCGCCCAGCGCACCTCGCGAACCGCTTCGTCGACATCCCAGGTGGCGGGCACCACGGCCACGCCGAGGTGTCGTGCCGGTGCCATCTGCGAGAGCTCGGCGATCCAGCGGTTATGCGCCCGCGCCCCAGCCCACTGGGTTTCGTATTCGCCGCCGAGGGGGCCCACGCTCAGCCCGGCTCCGAAGGGGGGTGCGTTCTCCTCGGTGATGCCGTCGGGAAAGATGACTTCCGCAGCGATCCCATCGCCGTCGAGCACCTTGATGCGCTGGGCGTGATCCCAGGCCCCGGTGAGCTCTTGCTCGATGCCCTGACGCCACTTCGCGTTGATTTCCTCGACCAGCATCACCTTGCGGTTCTCTTTCGCGATCTCGCGCTGGACCGCCACGTCGGCGTCATAGGCCTCACGAAACTGCGGGTCGAGGTATTCGCGGTACTGGCCGGGCAGCAGCCCGGCGTGGCAATCGGTGGATATGAAGAGCATGCGACTCATGGTTTTCCTCCGAGTAGCTCGTTCTGTGTCGATGCTACGAAGAGCCGATCCGGTCGAGCATCGGACCGTGTTCCGCAGCAAGAGTCCAGAGCGAGTCCAGATCGAAGCCGTATAGCTCGGCCGCCGTGAGGCCGATCATCTTCGCCACCTCGTCACGGGGCACGTCCTTGAAGGTCTGTCCGAGGCGTTCGATGGTGTGAGGCCACGAGCCTTCGAGATGCGGGTAATCGGAACCCCAGACCAGGCGGTCGACTCCCAGCGCGTGCCGCGCGTCCCACTCTCCTTCGTCCATATAGGACGCACCCAGATAGCATTGGCGCCGGTAGTACTCGCTCGGCTTCATCGGGAGTGATTTGCGCAGCTGGGCGAACATCGCCAGCTCGTAGCGCGAATCCATGAGCGCAAGGGTGTCGAGAATCCATTCGGCCTTCTGCTCGGTCATCACGAGACGAAGTGCCGGGTGACGCTCGAAGGCACCGGACCAGACCATGAACCAGAATGGCCGGTGGGCCCAGTAAATGATCTCCGAGAGGAAGATACCGGCGGATCCCGGGTGTCCACCGAAGTCCGGCGTCCAACCCGAGTGGGTGTGGACCGGCATCTCCAGCTCGGCACACGCCGCCCAGAGTGGCTCATAACGAGGGTCGTGATAGGCGGGGGGCCCGGCTTGCCACAACGCCGGGTCCTGCTCGTATTGATAGGTCGCGATCCCGACATCAAATGGCAGGCTGCCCGCCTCGCCATCCGGCGTGGTCGCGCCGCCGGGGAAGATGACCTCGGCGACGACGCCGTCCGCGCGCAGCTCGCGCAGCCGACGGTCGGAGTCCCAGATACCGTCCATGGCGCCGTCGTCGACCTGAGCTGCCTGATGAAAATCCTCTCGGGCTTGCTCGTCGAAAAGGGGCTCCCCCAAGCGTCCGCCGTCCTTTGAATCAGCCAGGCGGCGGCGCCAATCGTCGAAGGCCCCGCGCCACTTCGGGTCGACGTAGTGGCGCACGTCATCGAGCTTCGGAGCGGCGTGGCAATCCGCCGAGATCATCAAGTAGCGATCGCTTGTCCCTTCGTGTGCGGTCACTCCTGCGTCTCTCCTCCGCCCATGCCGCCCACCACCAGCTCGCGCGCCTGGATCATATACTCGGGCGCCTCCCGCGCGATCATCGACTCCGCTCGTGTGCGAATGGTCTGGTCGATGTTTTCGGCATCGGGAATCAGCCAGAAGCGTTGCTCCCGAATCCCGCGCGCGACGAAGTCGGCGATCTCGCCGAGCGGCGTCAGCTCGAGGTCGACTCCGGCATTGGCCATGTACTCCCGCAGACCGGCCACCGTCTGGGCCTCGCGAGGCTTCGACCAGGCCAGCTCCTGGGGCCGGTTGCGTTCCGCCGTCCAGAGTCCGGTGTCGAGCGCCTTCGGTCCCGGGTAGAGGACCGAGACGCCCACGGCGTCAGTGAGCGCCTGGAGCTGACCCCACAAGCACTCGCTGATCTGGGTGACGGCGCTCTTCGAGGCGGCGTAGATCGGTAGACCTCGCAGCGGCGAGAGACCGCCATTGCCCGAGCTCGTGTTGACGATATGCCCCTCTTCGCCCTGTTCGAGCAGCACGGGAACGAAGGAGCGCAGGCCGTGGACGACTCCCATTACATTGACCGACAGGATCCAGTTCCAATCGTTCAGGTCGTACTCCCACATGTAACCGCCACCCGGCGCCCGGGCGACACCGGCGTTGTTGCACACCACGTGGACGGCACCGAACTGCCTCAGGGCTGCGTCGCGCAGATCGTCGACCGACTGCTGAGAACGAACATCGCAGGCAATACCGACGACCCGGTGACCCTCCGTCTCGAGTGTCTTCACGGCGTCCGCGAGGGCGCCCTCCTCCACATCGGAGAGCACGACCTTCATACCCTCTTCGCCGAAGCGCCGCGCCAGGGCGAGCCCGATCCCGCTCGCCGCGCCCGTCACGACCGCCACCCGACCACTCAGCTGCTGCATCTCGCGAAGCTCCTTGAAGATTCAGCGCTGCCAGGAAAAGTGGTCGTAACGCTGGTGTGCGAAGGGTGCGATCCACTCGCCCGGCACACGATCGACGATTTCGCCCACCTGCTCCGATTCGAACTCGACGTAGTGGAGCTGCACCAGACGGCGGACCGGGATGTCGACGATCGGGTCGAGCGGTGATTCGCGCAGGATGACGTCGCCCTCCACGCGCTCCCAGCGGCTGATCCGGTAGGTGCGCCGGCAGTGGACGAGAACCGGATCCTGGTCGAAGCCCTTGCCATCGGGCGAGATCATGAACTTGAAATAGAAGTCGAGGGTTTTGCGCGGCGGCGGAACGGGCAGCGTCTCCACGACGCGCCCGCGCAGCTCGGCATAGCTGATGCCGCCTCTCGTAATCGTCGCGACCACGTCGTCGCCATTTCGGTCGATGCGGCAGTCGGCAATCTTCTTCGGCTCGCCCCAGGTCTCTCGGCCGCCGATCACCGCGGCTTCGCTTCCCATCGGCATCGCGAGCCCGTATTCCCCCTGCAGGTCGCCGTGCGCCGCGCGCACCGTGATGTTCCCGATGCCGAAGCCGGCACCACTTTCCATCTCTACCTGGCCGATGGCGAGATGCACGATCGGCTCGAGGCCGGGCACGATGGGACGAGGCAGGACCGACGCAATGATCTCGGGATCGGTCTCGTAGTCGGCCCAGAGCGCCTTCGCCGTGGCTCTCACAGGCGCCGAGCTGACTTCGCTGGACGGTTCTTCACGCCGCGCCGCGTAACGTACGTTGGTCATTTCCGGTCCTCCGCTGTTTGCCTGGTTGATTGGGTGTGCGCGTTACGCCTGATCAGTCATTCGTCCGCGAACCAGATGTGATCGAATCGCACAAGAATCGGCAAGCGCTTTCCAGCTGCTCACCAATCGCGTAGTCGTCCTGGTTCGCCCAGTCGATGATGATTCGATAGAAGGTCCCGATCACCGCATCGGCCAGGGTTTCGAGTGGGTAGGCATCCGTGACATCGCCGGCTGCGACGCCCTCGCCGAGCAGCTCGATCATCGCGTCCCGCGCTGCCTGCAAGTCCGAGGAGCCAAACAGGACCGCCGCCAGGGCCGCGAGCAGCTCGGGGTGGGGCCGCCCTCTC
>JAFDDH010000461.1 GCA_019310975.1 Deltaproteobacteria bacterium
GACGATCATCGACCAGTCGCCGCTGCTCGGGGCGCCATGACGGGGTTGGGGGCGCGCGGCGTCTCGGTGCGATTCGGTCCGCTGCAGGCGCTCGACGATGTGGCGCTGCGCGTCAACCCCGGGCACGCGGTGATGCTCGTCGGCCCGAATGGAGCCGGCAAGTCCACTCTCATCAAGGTGCTGCTCGGCCTCGTGCGCCCCGATTCCGCGGTCTTCGAGATGGACGGAGAGCGCGTCCGGGTCGACAACGACTGGAAGCGGCGCATCGGCTACCTGCCCGAGGCCGTCGCCTTCTCGGACAACTTGAGCGGCCTGCAGCTGATTCGATTCTTCGCGAGCGCACGCGGCGTTCCGCGCGCGAGGATCGACGAGGTGCTCCGGCGGGTCGGTCTCAGCGCCGCTGCGCGGCGCGCCATCCGCGGCTACTCGCGCGGGATGCGCCAGCGCTTGGGGCTCGCGGTCGCCATTCTCTCCACACCGGATCTACTCGTGCTGGACGAGCCGACTGTGGGGCTGGACCAGGAGGGTCTCGCGGTGTTGTGGTCGCTGATCGCCGAGTGGCTGTTGTGGTCGCTGATCGCCGAGTGGCGCGAGGCGGGGCGCATGGTGCTGGCTTCCACCCACGACCTCGCGTTGATGGAGAGAAGGATGGACGAGATCTGCGTGCTCCGGGGGGGTCGCGTCATCGCGCATGGGACCGCCGAAGCCCTGCGCCGCAGCGCGAGTCTGCGCAATCGAATCTGGCTGGAGGTCGGCGAGGCCCCGGATCCGAAGGTGGAGCTCTTGTGTGAGGCCATGCGAGCGTGGGGCAAGGGGCGGATCGAGCGTGTGGGCGATCGCATCCTCGCGGAGGTCGCTTCGGAGGAAACCCTCGCGCTGGTGGAGATCCAAAGCGGCTTCCCCGGCGTGGTGCGCGGCATCCGCGTCGAAGAACCGACGCTGGACATCATCTACGACAAGCTCCTGAGCCGACCAGGAAGAGGAGAGACGTGATGGGACGGGTCGGGCGTGCACTCGTCTGGCACGAGCTGCTCGAGCGGACGCGCGACCGCTGGGTGATCGTCATCAGCGTGCTCTTCGCGATGCTCGCTTCGGGCGTCAGTCTCTATGGCCGCAGCGCCGAGGCCGAAGTCGCGAAGCTAACGGGTCCGAGCCTGGTCACGCTGTCCAGTCTGCTGGTTCCGTTGGTGGCGCTGGTGCTTTCGCATGACGCCATCGTAGGGGAGCGCGAGCGCAATACGCTGGGTCTATTGTTTTCTCTGCCCGTGAGTCGCTTCGAGGTCGTCGCCGCCAAGCTCATCGGGCGCAGCCTCGCCCTGGCGGCGGCCGTGGGTCTTGGGCTCGGGGCCGCCATGCTGGTGAGTGAGCCGGAAGGGTCTGGGGCGTTGAGAGCGCTGATGGGGCCGACTCTCTTGCTCGGCTTGGCCTTCCTTTCGATGGGACTGCTCATCTCGACCCTTGCGCGGCGACAGACGACCGCCGCGAGCATCGTGGTCGTAGTGTGGTTCGGGCTCGTCTTCTTCTACGACCTCGGCGTCCTGGGGTTGCTGATCGTGAGCGACGGCGAGCTACCCCAATCGCTGGTCTCGGCGCTCGTCGTGGGGAATCCGACGGGGCTCTACCGCATTCAGATGATGCACGCCTTCACCAGCACCGACGCATTGCAGGACCTCGGACTGAGCATGGGGCCGCCCGGGACGCTCACCACCTGGCTGCTCTGGGGCGGCTGGTTCGTCGTCCCCGCGGCGATCAGTGGCGCGTTGCTGTGGCGGCGCAAGGTGGTGTGATGGCGCTTCCAGGGCGGTGTGGATGTTTGGCTGCTGCGACCCTTGCGCTCGCGCTGCTGGGCTGCGGTTCGGCAGACGAGCGCGCCGCCTCGTCTGCGCACCAGGCCGTGGCGTTGGCCGATCAGGAGGATGAGGTCTGCGGAATGCTGCTTCGCGAGCAATCCGCGCCGCGAAGTCAGCTGGTTCACCGCGATGGATCGCGCTTCTTCTTCTGCTCGCTCGGGGACATGCTCACCTACCTCTCCGCACCCTCGCCACATGGGCGCGTGGAGGCGCTCTTCGTGGAGGTGATGGGAGCGGGGGAGGATCCGATGCAATCGCACACGGGCGAGCATCCCTGGGCAGCCGCCGAGGAAGCGATCTATCTGATCGGCATTCCGCGCCCCGGCATCATGGGCGCGCCCGTGCTCGCCTATGCAAGTCAGCGCGAGGCCGAACGCGCGATGCAGGGGCACACCGGCGCGCGCATGTTGGACATGGCCGGGCTGCGGAAGTGGTGGAAAGCCACGCACTGACGCCCTCCGACGCTCGAGCTCCTCGAACTCTTCTCCACCGGCCGCGCTAGAGAGTCCTGCCCGGACCCCGGCCGTGCTCGTCGGCAGGGCTGGACGCCGACGCCGGCCGAAACCGCGCGGCCGAGGTAGGATGGGGCCGTCGACCCTCCCCAGCAGATCGTCGACTTCCCGATCCCCCCATTCTCCAGGAGACCCGATGCCGACCGATTTGATCACACTCGTGTACGACGGGCCCATCGCCATCATCACGAACAACCGACCCGACAAGCACAACGCGGC
>JAFDDH010000462.1 GCA_019310975.1 Deltaproteobacteria bacterium
CTTCAGTGGAAGCAGACGCCGGGCTTTCGGGGGCTGGTCGATTATCGGGTCCAGGTCGATTGGGTGATCCCGCAAATGCCCCGATGCGTGGGTAGCATGCCGCCGCCGCGCCAGAGAAGTTGAGTGCCAGATGTTGGACCGGAGAACTGAACATAGCTATTCAACGCCCACTTCATCCGCTCTTTTTTCTTTGCATTTTGCAAGAACCGTCCCAGATGTGGAATGGCTGAGCTAGTCCAAATTGACGGGGGATGCGATCAGCTGTCTCAGCACCGAGAGCAACGTGCCACCGATGCCGAGTAGACAAAGACCTGCGCCGGGGATCGCGAGGAAGTTGAGCGCCTCCTTTGCCTCGCCCGTACTGCCGAGTGTAGGCGCAGCGAGCCCCGCCGCGAGCCAGAAGACGGAGTAGAGGAGAGAGCCTGCGCCAAATGCTAGGGCAGAGGCCCTCTCAAGAAGGCCGGTGATTCCAAGCAACCCAAGGAGAACGATCGAGGCGAGCGCGGCCGCACCAATCGCGCCCCCATGAAGATGCGCTCGCTTCATATAGGTCCACGATTTGGAAACGACCGCATCCCTCTTGCTCGCATCACCTTGATAGACAGTCTCGAACACAGCCTCCGCAGAGGAGCGCAAGTGGCCCTTGATGGAGTCCTCCACCGCACCAAAGGAGCCACCAAGAAGAAAGCCGAAGGCAATCGACAGCAGCGCCAGAATGATACCCGGAGCGAGCGGTCTCAGGTTCGGTACGGGATGGCTCGACATGTTCCCTCCTCTTGTGCCACAAGATCGCGTACGGCGGCTAATGACTATTCGACGCCACCGACACCCATGTCCGGTGACGTGTAGGATCCTATGCGATTCAGAGCGGGGCGCTCGAGACGTCGCCGCCGGCTCGCGCGAATTCTGGCTGCGAGACATAATGCATCACTTATTCGAGGGCCTTATCCGTCATCGGATGCGGATGAGAATCGGGTCGCGATTCGCTGGTGATGCAAGGAAGGCACGGCCGCATCTGGACGGGCAGCCGCACGCTTGCGGTGGCCGCCTCCCTGGTCCGCTCCCCGGCTTCGAGCACAATTCGCAGGACGCCGCATGAGCGCCGTTGCATCCAACGAATTTCGTGCACACGGGATCGAAGCTGATTCGCCCTAGGACGCTCATCCGGCACTCGCACAACAGGTCTCGAATCCCGGGAACGAGGCGCTCGAAGCACAGTCCGCTGCCAGGTCAAGTGTGTTCTGGTCGTGCCCAGTCGAGACCTCGAGAACGGTGAAGCCGCGAGCGGGGTCGTTTCGCTCCAGGCCTGCAACGATCGGACTGCGGGTGCAACTCGTCGCCTGCGGTGGATCCCGTCGGATCGACGCTGCGCTGTAACTCTCTCGCAGCCGCACGGCACATCACTTGCTGAGAGATAAGAGTGATAAGAGATAGTTGGAAGGGAGGATCCAGCATGGCTCCGCCCGCCCCGAGCCCGCCCCGAGCCCGGCGTCGCGACCGCATTGAGGCGGTCTTCCGGCGCTGGGGGGAGTTCGTCGTTCGTCGACCCTGCGCGGTCATCAGCCTCTGTCTCGTTCTCACGAGCGCGCTCGTCGCGCAGCTGCCCCGCCTGCAGTTCGACCTCTCGGACAAGGGCTTCCTGCGTGAGGACGATCCGGTTCGCGTCACCTACGACGCATTCAACCGCCAGTTCGGGAGAGACTCCACCGTCCTCGTCGCCATCGAGTCCGAGGAGGTCTTCTCTCTCGACTTCCTGGCCCGGCTGCGGGCCCTGCACGAGGAGTTCGAGGATCTGCCCCAGATCGAGGATATCACCAGCCTTGTGAACGCTCGGAACACCTACGGGCTGGAGGATGAACTCGTCGTCGAGAATCTCCTGGAAGACTGGCCGGGCGATTCGACCGAGCTGGCCGAATTGCGCGAGACGGTCCTCGCGAACCCCCTCTACATCGATCAGCTGATCTCGGCCGACGCCCGACTTACCACCATCGTGCTCCAGCTGGATCGCTACTCGTCGTTGGGTCGTGCTGGCGACGATCTCGCCGGGTTCGAGGACGATGGCGAGGCTGCATTGCTCACCCAGGAGGAGGAGCAGCGCATCGCGG
>JAFDDH010000217.1 GCA_019310975.1 Deltaproteobacteria bacterium
CAGCCAGGCATAGGTCATCCGCCGGATCCGCCCCGTCTCCGGGGCGATCGGACACACGCCCGATGGCCTTCCGGCGCGTCGCGGCGAGTCTCCTCCCACGTCACCGGAGCCGCGCCGCGGCTGTCGCACGATCGGACGCCGCGTCGCCTTCAGTATCCGGGACAGCATCCAACCAGAGGAGAACAAAGTGCCGAGAACAATCCGATCGATCGACCTCTCGAGAGACATCCCGCTCGTCCTCGCCCTGCTGAGCCTGGGTCTCGTGGCTGCCACGGCCGCAGCAGATGCCGAAAAGAAGGAGACAAGCGACTACTACCTGACCGCGATTGCCGGCGGCTCCTTTGCGACCGGCGAGGCCGAGGGGGAAACCTTCTCGGGCGACTTCGCCGGCTCGAGCCACGACCAGTCGGCGTTCGCAGGCGCGGCCCTCGGAACGATCCTCGAGCTCGGGTTCATCGACCTGCGCCTGGAGCTCGAGGGCACCGGCGGCCGCTCCTTCACGTTCACCACGCCGAGCTCAGGTGGGCTCTACGTGACCGACGCCGATGTGTGGACGCTGCAGGGCAATTTCTGGTTCGAGTACTCGCTGGGTCGACTCTTCCCGAACACGCCAATCGTGCGCGATCTCGCCCCCTTCGGTGGCGGCGGTCTGGGCCTGTCGCGCGTCTCGCTCGCGACGACCCATGGCGCGGAGATCGGGCGCTCGGATAGCTCGAAGCTCGCCTGGCAGGGCGGCGTCGGGCTCAGCTATCAGCCGCTTCCCTGGCTCTCATTCGAGGCCCGTTATCAGTACATCGACATGGGCGGCGCCAGCGTCCCGCTCTACAGCGGCGCGGGCCGGCAGGGCACTATGGAGATCGACCTCGGCGCCAACGAGGTGATCGGTGGCATCCGGTTCAATTTCTCCGAGCTGTGAGCGGGCCTTCGCGGATCGGCGGCCGGTGGTAGGTTTTCTCAGACAATCCGACCTGTGTGGGAGCGAGATGCCTGAGACCGCCGAGCCCCGGATCACCATCGACCGCCGTTTCCACGGCCCACCCGACTCGGGCAATGGCGGCTACGTGTGTGGGCGCCTCGCGGCCTTCCTGGATGGCCCCGTCACGGCGCGCCTCCGGGTTCCGCCACCGCTCGCCGAGCCACTTGACGTGAGTATCACGGACACCGGTGTCAAACTGCTCCATGGCGAGACGATCGTCGTGGAGGCGCGCTCGACACGGCTCGAGCTCGAGGTTCCGGCGCCGCCGAGCACAGCGGAGGCGAAGCGAGCGTCGAAGTCGTTCCGCGGCTGGGACGAGCACGTCTTCCCCACCTGCTTCGTCTGCGGACCGGATCGCGAGGCGGGCGACGGGCTGCATATCTTTGCGGGCGCCCTGGCGGGTCGTGATCTGGTCGCCTGCACGTGGACACCCGACGCTTCTCTCGAGGGTCGGCCCGGCATGACTGCGCCCGAGTTCATCTGGGCCGCACTCGACTGCCCGGGCGCCTTCGCGTTTCCCCAGCCCGACGGGCGCGCCGTCGTGCTCGGTGAGCTCGCGGTCGACATCCACGCGCCGGTTCCCATCGGCGAATGCTGCGTACTGACCGGCTGGCCGATCGACCACCGGGGTCGCAAGCATCACACTGGCACGGCGCTCTTCTCCGCGGCTGGAGAGCGACTGGCGCTGGGGCTCGCTACGTGGATCGAGATCGGGCTGCCAGAATCGCCCAGCTGACCCGTGCGGAGGAGTTGGGCCCTGCGCCGGCGGCGCGTCAACGCGCCGCCCCGCGCGCCGCCGCTTCGTCCAACTCGAGCAATTTGTCGCCCGAGTAGCCGCAGGACTTCTTGGGCTGCGCGAGCATGATGCGAGCGAAGTAGATCTCCCGCTGCGCGTCGGTGCCCGTTGCATCGCGCGCGATTGCATCACGCATCAGAATCTTGCCCTCACGCATGCGAACCGGATCCTCACGCAGGCTGCCGAGACACAAGAGCTGCGTCGCCACCTCGATCTGATAGTCGAGGCGCCTTGGATGCAGGCCGAGCGCCTTGCGGCTGTGCTGGAGGGCCCGCTCCTTGTCGCCCTTTACCCCGAGTACCCAGCGGATCCAGAACCACTCGGGCACCAGCCGATAGAAGATGGCGCTCGAATAGTGCAGATTGCCCATCGTCGAGTTGTTCTCATCGTCGCGATGCTTGGGCTGGAGCTCGATGGCGCGATCGAGTAGCTCCGCCATTTCCGGCACCTGGCGGATCCCCTCCCATACACCGCTCGTGGTGCGCAACCGTCCCATGGCGATGAACTTCCACAGCATGCACTCCGCACAGTCGGGATTGGCGGCGACTCCGCGGTCGGCCAGCCACAGAGCATCGGTGAACGCCTCGATGCGGGCCGCGGTCGCCTCCAGCGGCAGCAGATCGCCGGCGATCCAGGTGGCGCGCGCCGCTCGCCAATAGCCCTGGGTCCGGCCCCCCTCTGCGTCGCCGACCCGCTCGAAGAGCGCTGCGGCGCGGACCAGGCGCTCGCGACCCAGCTCCGAATCAGTCCGGTCGAGCGCCAGGGCCTCGCCCTCGAGCGCACTCGCGCGGGCCCATAGCTCTGCGACTTCAGCGGGCGTGACCGAACCGGGTTGGGCTCGCATCTCGAGGTCCCTCGAAGCGACCCTCGAGGCCGGGACGAGGAGCAGCCCGCACGCCAGCCCCACACCGATCCAGGTATTCGAGCGACTTCTCATCCCCACCCCAGCCACCGGTCACTCCTGGTGCCGATGATCGGTCCCTCTACCAGCGTGCCAGCCAAGAACCCGGCGGTTCCTCGTGTGAACGTCTGTCACCCAGAAAGCAGCCGGATCCGGTCCACTCTAGCCCGCGTGTCGTTCACCGAGTGAAGGTCTGCGGAATGGCCCCTCCCCAGATCGAGATCGCGCTCGCTCGGTGGGGGCCGGTAGGGCCGCCTTCGGGCTGCCAGGCGGGCGCGGACCGCGAGTCGCGGCGCCCGCGCCCGTCCAGGTGGCTGCGCAGGACCCACTTCTTGGGTTAGGATCAGGCCTGATGCGAAACCGAAGCAGACGCGGGCTCCGATCCATCCTCTTGACTGCGGCACTCTGCTGCGGTCTCGCAGGCCCGGCCCAGGCCGAGATCCATTGGGGAGAGATCGGCGCCGGGACCTTCGACGTGCTCGTGCTGCGCCCGCTGGGTGCGCTCGGCACGGTGGTGGGCTTCGCAATGTTCATCCCCGCCGCCATTCTCTCCGCGCCGGGCGGCAAGGACAACATCAACTCGGCATGGGATCTCTTCGTCGTTGAGCCTGCGGATTCGGCGTTCCGGCGATCGTTGGGCGACTTCTAGCCGCCGCCGCCGATCTGTCCCCGGCGAACTCAGCCAGCAGCGTTCGACCACCAAGCGCTCCGCGAGACGCCGGCCATAGCCGCGAGCCGGCGCGCCGCCACGAGGTACACCGCGCGGCCGGCACGGCTGGACGGGCCGCTGAAACAGCCTCTCCCCGGGTCCGCGTGCCGTCGTCGAAGCAACGAACCTGGTTCTCGACCTTGCGGAGGCGGTAGAATACACCCGCTAGACGACGACCCGCTCCCAGCTGGTGCTCGCCACCGAGCACCAGCTGGATGAACGCGTCTGGAGGCGATATCGAAACGCGAGGCGACGAAGAGCGCCAGAACGGCCCGGACGCCGCAGATCTGTGTGCGCGGAGCGCCGGCGCGGACCGCGATGCGCGCGCCTTCGACGCACGGGCTGATCTCGTGCTGGTGATTGGGCCCGACGCTCTGCTGCTGCATCTGAGCTCTGGCTGGACTCGCACCGGAGGTGCGGCGACCGAGCCTCCAATCGGTCGTCCGGTCCTCGAAGCGCTGCAGAGCGGGGATTTCCAGTCGGCGGACTGGAAGGCCTTCGAGCACGCGCTCGCGGCGGCACAGCAAGAAGGCTCGAGCGTGCTGATCCCGCTGACGCTTCGGCATCCCGAGAAGGGCTGGTGCCAGCTCGAAGGGCGGCTCTACGGTCCGCTCGACGCGACCGGCAATGCGGTGGTCGTCTTCCACGACGTGACGGTCGGATTCGCTGAGCTGACGGAGCTGGCGGAGAGCGAGCGGCGCTTTCGCATCATCGCCGAGGCCACGCTCGACATGGTCACCGAGACAGATCGTGATGGCCGCTTCACGTACGTGAGCCCAGCCTGCACGCACGTGCTCGGCTATACGACCGAGGAGCTCCTCGGCAAACGTCCTCTGCACATCCTCCACGAGGACGATCGCGAGGCATTCCGCCTGGAGGTGGTCCACCACCAGGAGACCGGCAAGCCCTTCGCGGTGCGAGCCCATCGTCTGCGTCACAAAGACGGATCCTGGATCTGGGTGGAGGCCACTGGTGTACGCTTTCGGCGGCCAGACGGCGAGGTACGTCTAATCGGCGTCGCACGTGACATCACCTCGCGGCTCGAGGCAGAGAACATCCGGCAGCAGCTCGAGGAGCAGCTGCGCGGTTCGCAGAAACTCGAGAGCCTGGGCATCCTGGCCGGGGGCATCGCGCACGACTTCAACAACTACCTCACACCGATCGTCGGAACCGCGGGTCTGATGAGCGTGGAGCTGCCGGAGAATTCTCCGCTCCAGGAGCGGGTCGAGATGATCCGCAAGGCGGCGCGGCGCGCAACAGACCTCACCGCGCAGATGCTCGCGTACGCGGGCAGGACCGAACCGCGCCTCGCACCTCTCGACATCACCGAAGCCATCCTCGATTTGCAGCTACTGCTCGAGTCCACTGCGGCCCACCGCGCGGAGCTGATCTACGATCTCGGTCCGGATCTACCACTCGTAAAGGCCGACGACGGACAGATCGGCCAGGTCGTCATCAACCTCGTCGCGAACGCGGCCGAGGCACTCGGCGATCAGGGTGGCCGCATCGAAATCCGTACTGGCCAGATCGAGGTCGATCGAATCCAGCTGCGCGATTACCACCTCGGCCACAATCTCGACGAGGGAACCTGCGTGTACATCGAGGTCTGTGACGACGGTGTCGGGATCGATGCGGAGACGCGAAAGCACCTCTTCGAGCCCTTCTTCTCGACGAAATTTACGGGCCGGGGGCTGGGGCTCGCCGTGGTGCTCGGCATCGTGAAGAGCCATCGGGGTGCGTTGCGCATCGATGGCGGCCCCAGAAGTGGAACCTGCTTTCGCATCATCTTGCCCGCCGCATCGATCGCACCCGACGAGTCGACCGAGAGCAGCTTCGAAAAGCAGGAGAGCCACGATGGCTGGAAGCAGTCGGGCACATTCCTTGTGGTCGATGACGACGAGGGGGCCCGCGAACTCACGTCCATCCTGCTCGAGCGGGCAGGCTTCCACGTGCTCTCGGCAGCGGATGGGGTAGAGGCCATCGAAATCTTCCGAACCCACGCTGCGGAGATCTCCGGAGTAGTGCTCGACAATACGATGCCCGGAATGAGTGGTGGCCAGGTATTGGATGCGATCCGGCAGATCGTGGCCGACGTCCCGATCATCGTGGCCTCCGGCTACTCGCGCGAGCGCGTCTCGGACGCTCTGCTCGGGCACAGCGAGACGCGTTTTCTCCGCAAGCCCTTCGACGCCGAAGAGCTCCTCGCCAGCGTCCGACAGCTGCTCGGTACCCGCTGACCAGGGCAGAGGGCGCGGCCGGCCGGGGGGCACCGAGCGACGCTCAGCTGCGGAAACGGCGCAGCACCAGCGGCATCATGCGTACCATCACGCGGCCGAGCAGACGCTGCAGCCCGCGGACCGGCCGCGTGCTGCGGGCGCCGCCGAACTCATCGATGCCGAGATCGGCGCGCATATCCGCCGAGACCAGGGCGACCGCTCTGTCGAGCGGAATGCCCGTGGCGTCGGCGATGCGAACCATGCGCTCGAAGTTCCCGATTACGCCGGCGGCGTCCACCGTCGCGGCAGCGCCCAGCTCCCGCTCTACGCGCTCGCGCGTCGACGATATGGCTTCACGCTCTCCACGCACACTCGCCTCCGCGAAGGCCGTCAACGCCTCGCCACCCGCCAAGCCACTCTTCGCCTTGGCGCCCTCGGTGACGGCGCGCAGATCGATGGCCTCGTCGTGGGCCTCGCCGCTCGCACGGAGCAGCACGGTATGCGCCGAGGTTCAGTAGAAGCACTCGTTCACGGCCGAGACCCGGCCGGCGATGAGCTCGATCTGCGCGCGGCTGAGGGCGCGGCCCGGATCGGCACTCGGGTTTGCGAGCTGATCGAGCGGGATGTACTGCGCCGAGCTCAGGTCTTGCATGCGGCGCACGGCGTCTGGCACCAGGCTCATGGCACGCAGGACGTTCGGTGCCTTGCCGGGGTAGAGATCCGCCTCGGCTCCTCGCGCCTCGCCTTCTGGAATCATCGCCACCCATCCAATGTCTAGAATCGCCGCAGCCGGGCGAGATCCAGATGGCGTGCCGTGCCCTGCAACGGGCAGGGGCTCGAGGGCCAGGCCGAGCGCGTCGTGGAAGCGATCGATGGAGTAGTCGCCTACTCAAGACCGACGATCCGGCCATCCACGACATCGATGCGCTCGGCGATCGGTCGTCGCGGCAGCCCCGGCATCCGCATGATGTCGCCGGTGAACACGACGAGAAAG
>JAFDDH010000060.1 GCA_019310975.1 Deltaproteobacteria bacterium
CATCGTACGGGTATGCAGGATGGTCTCGCCCATCCCGTAGGTGTTGGCCGATTTCACGCCCCAGACCCGCTCGAGCTCCTCGATCAGCTCGGGTGCGCTGCGCGCGCCGCCGACGCCGGCCGATTTGATGCTCGAGGTGTCGTACTTCTCGAAATCGGGGTGGTGGAGGAGGCCGATCATATGCGCCGGCGTCCCGGAGAGTGCGGTGACCTTCTCGCGCTGGATCAGCTCGAGGACGTCCTGCGGGCGATAGCGGTCCACCAGCACCATCGGGATCCGGCCCATCGCGGACTGGTAGGTGGTGAAGTGTCCATAGCTATGCGTCATCGGCGAACAGGCGAGGTTCACGAGGTCGGGATCCATGCTCTTCATCGCCTGCGCGGCCATGCGGAACGTGGAGACCAGTGTGTTGTGCGTGTGCAGGAAGCCCTTGGGATTGCCCTCGGTGCCCGACGTGAAGTTGAGATAGAAGACGTCGTCGGGTGCGGGCGTCCGCTCGGCCAGACGGTCGAGGTGCTGTTCCCCGTCCAGGATCAGCGCCTCGAAGGAGCTCTCGCCCGCCTGCCTCTGGCCGCCGCGGACCACGATCGTGTGACGCAGCGCCGGCAGCTCGGCCTGCAGGCCGCGCATCACCTCCGCGTACGCGTAGTCGCCAAAGGACTCGGGCACGACCGCGAAGTCGGTCTCGCAGAACGCGAGCAGCGAGCGCATCTCGCGCTCGCGGAAGACGAGGTGCAGGGGCTGGATGACTGCCCCAATGCGTGAGAGCGCGGTCTGGAGGAAGCACATCTCCGGCCAGTTCGGCAGCTGCACGCTCACCAGGTCGCCGGGCCCGACCCCGAGGCCGATCAGCCCGGCGGCGAGCGCATCGGAGGCCCGCTTCCACTCGTGGAAGCTGTAGCGGCGCTGCTTCGTGATCAGGGCGACTTCGTCGGGGGCCAGAGCGACGCTCTCGTCGAAGAGGTCGTGGAGGGTCCGCTGGGCCCAATGGCCGGAGTCGATCCAGCGCTGGCGGTAGGAATCGGGGAACTTCGGATAGCGGTCCTGGGGGGCCGTCTCGGTCATGCGGGACTCCGCGTGCCAGGCGATTCCCGTGTGGAATGCCTAGGCTAACGCGTTAATATTTTTGCACAGATTAATTGATTTGCATCTGTTAAAATCCACTGAATCGATCACCCTCGGAGCGGAGCCGAATTCCGAGCTCCAGGATGAGATCGGAGCCACGGCGGCAGCGAGTCTGGCCGGGACGGAGCCCCGTCCACGAGGAAGGTGACGATGAGCCACACAACGCCGAACTTCAACCTCCTATATATGCAGGATTCTGTCTAGATGGATCTCTGGTCAAAGGGACTCGGCCGGCTGGTGCTGCGGATGCGCCTGTCCGAGCGGAGCAAGATGGACGTCGAGGACGGCCATCTGGTCATGTACGGCACCATGGGCAAGCCGACCTTCTGGGATTGGTCGGTCAACCTGGACGAGCGGGACGTGGTCGACTTCCTGGTGCTGCTGAAGCGTCCCGACGTCATCCGCTATCTGGTCGAGGATGCGAGTCGCTGGGCTCTGTTGCGCTCGGCCGCCAAAGGGGCGCTCGTATTCGCTTGGCGGACGGCAGGGCTCTTCCTCGAAGGCCCGCCCGTCCCGCTGCCCAGCGGCCCCACGGATCCCGCCCCGACCGACGCACCCCCCTCCCCCGCGCCTGAGACCGCCCGGGCGATCCTAGAGGAGAAGTCATGAGCTCCGGCCCCGATTCCGAGTATGACGTCATCGTCGTTGGCGGTGGCATCAATGGCCTGACCGCCGCCATCTATCTGCAGAAATCCGGCCTCCAGGTCGCTTGCTTCGAGCGCAAGCTCGAGGCGGGCTCCGGCTGCTGCACCGAGGAAGTGATGCATCCGGGCGTCAAGGTGAACCTCTGCGCCTGCAATATGGTCACGCTCTGGTCGCCCGCCTACGCGGATCTCGAGCTCGAGAAGTTCGGCCTCGAGATGCTGACCAGCGGCGAGTGGGGGATGTTCCATCCCTTCAAGGATCGCAGTGCGGTGATGTTCAACTCCTTCAATGCTCGCAAGCAGTACGAGCATTGGAAGAGCATCAACGAGCACGATGCGGAGGTCTTCAAGACTGCCTACAACATCATGGCGCCGATGATGGGCGATACCGTGATGAGCCAATTCTTCACCCCACCCACCACCGGCGCCAAGGAGGCCGTCCAGGCCGGCGGCCTCGCCTCGATGATGAACGCGATCTTTCCCGAGATCCCGGAGAACGCCCACGAGCTGAGCGGCATCGAGCTCGCCGAATGCCTCTATCAGGACGAGAAGATCAAGACCGCCGTGCTCGCCAATTGCATCATGACGGGGTCGCATCCCTGGGAGCGCGGCTCCGCGACGCTGATGCCCGTGGTCTTCCCCGTCCTGCAGTCGACACATAGCGCGACCTGGACCTGTCGCGGCGGCAGTCACGCCCTGGTGCACGCACTCTGCTCCTGCTTTGCGGCGCACGGCGGCCGCCTCTTCACAGGCTGCCCGGTGGAGAAATTCATCATGCAGGGCGACGCCGTCCAGGGCGTCGCGCTCTCGCGCCACGCGGTCTTCCCCGAGGCCGAAATCCGGGCCCGTGAGGCCGTCATCAGCAATCTCTCGTGTCACCCGACCTTCAAGCAGATGGTCGGTGAGGAGAAGCTGCCGGATTGGGTGAAGGAGGGCGTGGACGCTTACAAGAACGACGAGACCGTCCTCTTCACGAACTACTGGGTGTTGGATCGCCCGCCGCGCTGGGAGGGCTATCCCGACGAGCTGAACAACGCCTACGGGTTCAACTTCGGCATGGAGAGCGTGGCTGACATCCGCAGGCTCGCCCGCAATCTGGAGCGCGACGAGCTTCCGGATCCGCCGATCGTCTCGGGCCTCTCCGTGCAGGGCTTCGCGCTGGCGGATCCCAGTCAGGCGCCCGAGGGCCAGTACACCGTGATGGCGTGGTCGAATGTTCCCTACAAGCTGCCGGAGCTCGGCGGAAGCGAGAAGTGGGACCAGATCCGCGAGTCCTACGGCGACAAGGTCGACGCGCTGCTGCGCGAGTACAACCCTGGCATGATGGACAGCGTGATCGCGCGCTACTGCAACACGCCGCTCGACTACTACCGCAAGAACCCGAGCATGGTGGAGGGCAGTACCACGAGCGGCGCGACCAGCTGGAGATGGCACGGGACGAGCCGTCCATTCGAGGGCTGCGGCGCACCGCGATCGCCCTTCCCGGGCCTCTACCTGAGCAACTCGATCTGGCCCTTTGGCACCTCGAACCTGGGCTCAGGCTACGTGGCGGCCGAGGTGTTGGCCAAGGATCTGGGGCTGCGCGACAAGCAGGATTGGTGGTGCGCAAAGCCGATGGACGCCGGAATCGAGGTGCTGCGCCGGCGCGGCATCGAGCTCGAATTCAACCTCGCCTGAGGGCGTCCGGATGGGGAGAAGCCAGGTGGCCAATCTCGACGAGAGCTACGACATCATCGTCATCGGTGGCGGACCCAATGGTCTATGCGCCACCGCCTATCTCGCCAGGGCCGGCGCCAAGGTATTGATGCTCGAACGCCACCACGAGGGTGGCGGTGGGCTCGTCACCGAGGAGTGGTCGGGCTTCCGATTCAATACCCACGCCAAGCTCATGCTGATGATGGACGTGATGCCGCCCTACCACGACCTGGAGCTCCAGAGCTTCGGCTGCCGCTATCTACAGCCGGACGTGGCCGCCACCGTGCTCACGCGCGACGGCAAGGCGTTGACGTTCTACTCGGATATCCAGAAGACGGCGAAGAGCATCGCTCGCTTCAACAAGAACGACGCGGAACGCTACGTCGAGGTGATGGCGGACTGGTACACGATCACCAACGAGGCGCTGATCCCCGCCACCTATGCGCCACCGATCCCGATGCTCGACCTCACCGTGAACTACCAGCGCTCCGACGTCGGCCAGGTCCTGAACGAGATGGCCGAGGAGACCTTCCTCGAGACCCTCGATCATTGTGGATTCGAAAGCGACCTCCTGCAGGGTGCTCTACTCCACCTCGGCACCATGTATGGCATGGACCCGGAGGGTGGGCTCGGCTTCCTGCTGCCGCTCTTCGTCACCAGGCTCCTGCACGCCAGCATAATCCGCAGCGGCTCGCATCAGCTGGCCGCCTCCATGTCTCGCTTCGCGAACCAGAGTGGCGCCAGCCTCGAGCGGGCCGCAGAGGTGACGAAGATCCTGATCGACGGCACCAAGGCGGTGGGGGTGCGGCTCGCGACGGGCGAGGAGATCCGCGCCAAGAAGATCGTCACCACCACCGACCCCAAGAAGACCTTCCTCGACCTCGTGGGCGTGGACGTGTGCAATCAGGTCTCATCGACCCTCGTGAATCAGACGCAGGCCTGGGAGTGGGAGTCGACCAGCCTCTGCAACGTCCACTACGCGCTCAGCGAGCGCCCCGAGTACCACGCCAAGGCCTTCGATCCGGATGCGGACCGCGCACTGATCCAGATCATGGGCGTCGAGAGCGTCGACGACGTCACGGCCCAGATTGCGGGCGCCAAGGAGGGCCGATTCGGCCCGTCTGGCACCGGCATGACGCTGACGGATTTCGACCCGATGCAGGCGCCGGTGGACGTGGAGCCGGGCGCCGCGGTCGCCTGCTGGGAGGGCATCGCGCCCTTCGAGAATGTCGACGGCGACTGGGATGCCCTCGAGAGCGGCTATGCGAAGTCGATTCTCGAGCGCTGGACCGAGTACGCGCCCAACCTCGAGCACGCCACCGTGATCCGCCACTACGTCAACCACCCGAAGCATATCGCGGCGAAGATTCCGCAGATGGTACGCGGCTCGATCAAGCACGGCGCCTACCTGCCGACCCAGATGCTCGCCAACCGCCCGAACGCGGACTGCTCGAGCCATCGCACGCCGATCGAGAACCTCTACGTCGCGGGCGCCAGCGTGTGGCCGGGCGGTATGGTGCTGCTCGGCGGCGGCTACAACTGCGCGGGCATCGTGGCCGAGGATATGGGGCTCGACAAGTGGTGGACCGAGCCCGAATACATCACCGAGGCGCGCAAGAAGGGACTCGTGGGCTGATGGAGTTCTGGTCGAAGGGCCTCGGTACCAAGACGCTCGTGCTGGATCTCAGCAGGGGTAGGACACAGCGCAATCAGGATGTCCTCTATCTCGACGGACGCATGGAGCCGCCGGTCGAGTGGGACTACATCATGCCGATGCGCGGCCAAGACATCCTCGACTTCTTCGACCTGCTCGCGGACCCGGGTCTAGCCCGCTACGTGCATCGTTCGCCGAATCGGAGACACCTCTATGCGGCGTTGGTCGGCCACGGCCTCGGGCTCGCCGGCCTGGTTCTGCTGCATATCGCGCGACGTGTGCTCGGCCTCGTCCCGGCTAGAGAGAACGTGCAGATCGAGGTGCCGCCGGCGAGCGTGCTGAAGAAGCGGCGCAAGAATAAGTCCGATGAAGACGTGGCCAAGGCGCGCAGGCCCTACCGGCGCCGACTCTCACGGGAAGCTGCGTCGGCGGCCCCCAGCCTGACCGCCGCGATGCGCGAGCAGGAGCCGCTCCTCGAGGACGCAGAGGAAGTCGAGGAGGCGATTCAGGAGGCGATGGAGGCCGCGTCCCACATCGGCGAGTGATACGCTTGCCCGGCCCGCGGGCCCACGCAGGGAGAAGCTGAATTGAGTCAGGCGCCGAGCGGTCCTGCCCAACGCCTCGAGAAGGCGCTGCAATCCAACGCCAAGTCGCTCCGGGTCCAGAGCATCGATTCCATCGAGCGGCTGACGAGCGGTCTCTCGTCGCAGAGCTACCTCGTCGAAGCCATCACCGCCGATGGCCCCGCCACCTGGGTGATGCGTGTCGAGCCGGAGTTCGGCGTGATTCCTCCCTACGACATCACGCGCGAGTATCGGCTGCTCGAGGATGTTGGCAGAGCGGGTCTGCCCGTGCCGCGCATGCTCCACCTCGGTGAGGACGCGTCCGTCGTGGGCGGCCGCTTCCTGCTCATGTCGTTCATCGAGGGCGAGATCTATCGCAGCAAGGACCCGCGCATCGAGGGCGACCCCGATCTCTGCTCCAGCGTGCAGGAGCAATTCGTAGACATGCTCGCACGTGTGCACGCCACCGAGCAGCAGACACTGCCGATCTATGCGTCGGGCCCCGATGCTGCACGTGCCCAGGTCGCCGTCTGCCGCGGCCGCATGAAGCGAACCGAGCTCATCCCCTCGCCGGTGCTGCGCCATGCCCTCGACCTACTCGAGCGCGAGGCACCCGAGGCCCAGCGGATCGGCCTGCTGCACGGCGACTATCGGCTGCCCAATCTGATGTGGCACGAGGGACGCATCAGCGCAATCCTGGATTGGGAGCTCGCCTTCGTGGGCGACCCGCTCTCGGATCTCGCCTTCACGCAGACCGTGGGCATGGGGCCGTGCTCGGTGGAGGGGCCGCTGGCCGACCACTACTCGCGGATCACCGGCATCGAGGTCCACCCCAAGAAGATCATCTACTACAAGCTCCTCGAGATGGTGAAGAGCACGATCATCGGCCTGGCCGGCGCACACGACCTGGCACGCGGCGGCACGGACCTGCGGCTGCTCTCCGTGGCCACCATCGCGCTCTCGGGACAGGCGATGTTCGGCGCGCTGGAGGGTCAGCTCGAGGCCTACCTGGAGGCGGAATCATGATCCTTCTGGACAACCATCAGATCCTCGCAGCCGTGCAACGATCGCTTCAGACCCACATCCTGCCCATGCTCGAGGACGATTTTGCAAAGGTGCAGGTTGCTTCGGCGATGAAGGCGCTTCAGGAAGTCTGCGATCGGCTGGCCGATGGCGACCCGTGCGATCGCATGAATGCCGATCTCATGGCCGGCGCACGCAGCATCGTGGTGGAGCACGAGCGGGGCTCGCCGGAGCTCTGCCGCCGACTCGAGCAGCTACTCTCCTCCATGCCGGAGAACGAGGACGCCCGCGATCTCAATCGCGCCCTCGGCGAGGGGCTGTGGCAGCTCGTAGCCGCAGCGCATGACGACCCCGCCGCGAAGGGCTTGCTCAAGCTGCTCTACGACCAGGCCCTGGCCGTCTACTCGGCCGACGGCCAATATATTGCGATCGAGGCCATCGCCTCGCTGACCTGAAGTGAGGTGAGGTGAGGTGGAGTGGGGTGAGGTGGAGTGGGGTGAGGCGAAGTAAAGAGAAAGGAAGGGAGCCGCTCACATGACCGACGTACTCGCCGACCTCGCCCCGCACTTCTTCCAGGTTGCCTACGTGGTACCCGAGATCGCGAGCGCCGAGGATTGGTTCCAGCGCACGCTGGGCGTGCGCGGCTTCACGCGCCTGGCCGATATACACCTTGCCGCGGGCTGCGAGTATCGCGGACAGCCGTCGGACTGCCTGCTGCATCTCTCGCTCGGCTGGCTCGGCGACACCCAGGTCGAGCTGATCGAGTCCGTGCGCGGCGAGAGCATCTACACCGAGCACCTGAGGGACAGGGGTCCAGGCCTGCACCACGTGGCCTTCCTGGTGCCGGACTTCGATGCGGTCCTCGAGGGCATGGCCAGGGGGCAAATACCGCTCGCCAGTCGTGGCGCGCTGGGTCCGGGCATGCGCTTCGCCTACTTCGACTGCCAGGGCCCCGGCTTCTCGCTGGTCGAGATCCTCGACTTCGATCGAGCGACGCGCGACTTCATGAGCACACTGCGCGAACGCGCACGCGAAGCCAGCTGATCTTCAGTCGAGCGGAGAGCCCGGGCTCCGCATGGAAGATCGCCACAGGCTCCTATTCTGGTACCTCTGGTACCTCTAGTACCTCTAGTACCTCTAGTGAGTACCCAAGAACCAGGAGGAGCCACCTCATGCAAGCCATCGAGATCGAGCCGATCCGCAGCACGGACTGGCGACTGCGCATCAGCCTCGGCATCACCGCCGCCTGGCTGCTACTGGGCTTCATCTACATCTCCAGCGTCGTCGGCTGGACCGCCTTCGTACAGCAGAACGCGCCATCCCTCGGCAGCTTCCTGGAAGGCGCCTTCGCACCCTTGGCATTCCTCTGGCTGGTCGTCGGATTCTTCCTCCAGCAACAGCAGCTTCACGACAATACGCGCACCATCCAGGCGCAGCTCGAGGAGATGCGGCGTAGCGCGAAGCTGGCCGAAGTGCAGGCACGCGCCATCGCGGCCGATGAGCTGCACTCACGCCAGGACACATTCCTGCGCATCAAGCAATTGGTGGACGAGCAGCTCGGCATGATCAGCGGCTGGATCGTGACATCACGCTTCGCCTTCGAGGACGACGTGATGACGCTCTGGCGACGCGGCGCCCGCGGCGAGGACACCGCGTTCAGCCTCGACCTGATCCGTCGCTGTCTGCCTGGCCAGAACGATCCCGGCGAGGTGCTCTGGGGAACGGAGATCCGCACGAAACACACACGACGCTTCGTCAAAGCCTTCGAGCGGCTCCTCGAAGCCGGAGAACACTGCGATCCAAGCGGAATCATCGTGGAGGCGTTGCGCGAGAGCGCCCATGGCCGCGTGTATCGGATGATGACCGAGAGCGAGCCGGGCACGAGCGCGACGTGATGCGCCCGGCGATGTATGCTGGCGATCGTCGCGCCGGCCGATCGGGCGCGGCGATCCGGAGGAGCCCGATGCCCGCGATCAACCGGCTGCACACCGCGCCCACGAACTCGACGCGCACACGCCGTGCCTCGTATCGACCCCTCGCAATGGCCGCGTGCTTGCTCAGCCTGCTCGTGGGCACGCCGCTCCACGCGGACTCGCACCGGACGGCGTCCACACCCGGCGCAGAGCTCTACATCATCTCGCCCACAGCGGGCGAGACACTCCGCAGCCCGGTGACGGTCCGCTTCGGCCTGCGCGCAATGGGGGTCGCGCCGGCCGGGGTCGAGAAGGCGGACACCGGCCATCACCAC
Source organism: Deltaproteobacteria bacterium (assembly GCA_019310975.1). Taxonomy (GTDB): domain Bacteria; phylum Myxococcota_A; class UBA9160; order UBA9160; family UBA4427; genus JAFDDH01. Next base: position 8,953 of record JAFDDH010000060.1, read on the forward strand.
CTCGTGATCGACGCCGAGCTGCCGAGCCTGCGGGTGCCGCTGCCCGCGGACGAGCACAATCGCCACTTTGGCGGCGGGCAGACCGAGGTCGATCTGGAGTTCACACCAGGCAAGCACACGCTGCAGCTGATCCTGGGTGACTTTCGGCACATTCCCCACGATCCGCCGCTGGTCTCGAAGCGGGTCGAGATCACGGTTCGCTGAACGCACCCCGGCGTTGATTCGGAGTCCGATCAGCCCGCTAAGCAATTGATATCACAGCGATTTTGATTCTCCCGAGGGGTGCCCATCGACCTATTATGGAGTGGTTTCACCACTCCGTTTTCTGGCGGTTTCGGCCAACCAGCAAACCGCTACGCTGCGCCGCGTGAAGATCCTCCCCGTTATTGTTGTGCCGATCCTCGCCCTCTTTGCGACCGGATGCCTTGGCCCCGGCAAGTGGCGCTCCGAGATTCCCGACCCGGCGCCGCTCGAGTTCGTCTTCCGCGACACGACACTCTCGTCGCGTGAGATCGAGGGCACGAAGCAGCGAATCCCCGAGATCCCCGTTCGCAAGAAGTTCCGCTTCTGCTGCGCGTTCGGGACTGGGCTCGGCGTCAAGTTCGGCCAGCTGCCGCTGCCCTTCGTCAAGGTCGGGCGCATGGTCAATCTCTCGGAGCTCGGACCGCACCGCTACGACGGCGCTACGGCGGCCATCGACGACCGCCGCAAGAACGCCTTTCCGAAGGGTGAGTTCAACGGCTTGATGTACGCCTGCCACGGTGGCTACATCGACACCGCCCACGTACGCGAGCAGGTGGATTGGGTCGCCTACTTCATTTCACAGCTCGACCGCCACCTCGAGACCGGTGCCGAGGTCGAGCTGCCCTACGAGGGCGGGCACCGGCGGCTGATCCTCGAGCCGGTCCCCCCGGCGCTGATCGATCGCCACGGACGCGACGCCGTGATCGTCGCCGTCGCGCAGTGGCTCGCCTACCAGGGCTCGGTCTGGCACGAGATGGCTCAGTGGTGGGGGTGGTCGCTGGTCACCTTCTATCCCGAGCAGCTCTCCGGCTTCTCGCCCGAGGACCCCTTCTCGAATGCAATCGGAGTGAAGCTCCTGACCGGCGCAGACGTCGAGAAGATCCTATCCAGCGAGAAGGAGTACAATCAGAGCGTCGACCAGCTGATCCGCGCCGCCCTCGCCGATCTCCGCCCCGTGAGCAATCCGGTGGGCGAGCGCGCGGTGCACGCCGTCGACAAGATCTGGTGGGACTCGGATGCCAGGCTGCCCGAGAAGGCGGTCGTACGGCGCCGCTACCTGGATACGGACACCGAGCTCGAGGCCTGGCTGCTGCCGGACAAGCTTGCCGACGCGGCGCTGCGAGCGGACCTCGCCGAGGAGTGCGGCAAGCACCCGAAGCCGGCCGTGATCCGCATCCCCGAGTCGTTGGACGGTCGCCACTTCAGCGAGTTCGCGACCCTCGAGATCACTGTGACCGGGCCGGTGGGCAAGCAGAAAGTCTTCGATCAAATCGGACACACAATCACGCAGGCGGACTTCCCGGAGCTCACCGAGCACATCCTCGAAGAGAACCGCGAAGAGTTCGGCCCGCGCGCACACCTGCCCGATTGATCGCCGGCCTCTACGGATCCCCGCGCAGGAGCGGCGATCCGCCCGCCTCGCCTCGACGGCCCGGACGGAAGCTGTCCCGGAAGCCGAAGTAGGCCACCGAGTCCTTTACCTTCGAGATCAGCCGCCGCCACGGATTCATCGTCGGATCGGTAACCATCTCCATGGTCAGGATCACGCGCTCACCATCGTGCTCGCCGAGCGGCGTGACGCGATGCCAGAGCCGGTCTCCGTCGAAGAGCGCCAGGCTGCCGGGCGCCAGCCGGTACGCACGCCGCTCGTTCACGCGCCGGGTATCGCGTTTGTGGAGCTCGCACTCCAGGACGCAGCTCTCGTTGGATACGAGCCCGAGCAGCAGCGTGTAGCGCCGACCGCGATAGAAGGACGTGTCGAAATGCCAGCCGATGTGGTCACCCGGCTCGCTGTAGTGATAGAGCGCGTAGGTGTGTGGATCATCAACGGGGCAGTCCTCCACCGACTCACCCACGATCGTCTCGATGAAGTGGCGCATCACGGCCGAGCCGTAGATTCCGGCCGCCCCCGACCCGATGCGGTCCAGCGCGAAGCGGCTCACGCTGCCGCCCTTCTTCTGCCGCGGCACATAGTTGCGATTGATGTCGTCGCGCGTGCACTCGACGTCGTACACGAGCGCCTCGACGACGCGACCCGGCAGGAAGTCGTCCAGCACGATGAAGCGGTCGTCGTCCTCGAAGCGCTGGCGCAGCGCCTCGGCGTCGTAGCGGCCGACCGCTTCCGCGAGCGCGGATTCGAGATCGCCGTCGGTGGCGGGTTTCGTCAGGCCCATGCTCGTTTTCGATCCCATTGATCCCACGTGCCGGCGACACAATAAGTGCCGCCCTGGGGGTGGGCAAGCGACCACCGGCTACGCAGCGCCCTGCGGACGCGGGAAGCCCAAGAGGGGCAAGAGCGTCGGCGAGTCGATGCGCCTCAAGGTCCCGCGCTGATCATCGGCAGCTCGCGATACGCCGCGGGCTCGAAGGGGGTTTCCAACCCCGCCTCCGCGATCAGTGCGGCCCGCCGGTTGTAGGCGACGCCCTTCAGCTTGACGACCCTTCGGTACTCCGCCAGCGCGAGCGAGCGATCGCCCCGGGCATCGTGAATCTGTCCGCGTACCAGGTTCAGCCAGGCACCGCCCCAGCTCGGCAGCTCGCTGGTCTCGGCGTCCATCGGCTCGAGCACCGCCCAGGCCTCGTCGGCGCGACCGTCGAGCAGAATCGCCTGGGCGCGCAAGATCCGCGCGAGCTGTGGCCGTACCTTGGCCTCGGCAGCCTCGGGGTGCGAGCTCTCGAGCGCCAGCGCCGCTTCGATCGCTTCGTCATAGAGGCCAATCTTGACGAGCACCTCGATCAACTCGCTGTGGAAGAGCGCATTGTCGGGATGCCGCGCGTGCAGGACGCGACTGCTCTGAAGCGCCGCCGTCAGATCGAGCGGCGCGTGATACGTATGGATATTCGTCAAGATGAACGAAGCGTCCGTGGCGTGAGCGCCTTCACTCCTCTCGACGTCCTGCAGGTAGGCGAGCCCCAACGCCCGATCGCCCTTGGGCACGAACCACAGCCAGCTCACCCACTTCAGGATGCGCGGCGCCACGCTGACGTAATAGCTGTAGAGGCCGAGCGGGTACTTGATCTCCGTGTCGTCGGGTCGCAGTACGAGGGCGCGCTCGAGCAGCTCGCGACCGCGCTCACCGTCGCGGGCCGCGGCCAGGTAGTGTCCGCGGACGCCGTTCAGGCGCGCACGCTGGATCAGGCTGGTGCCCTTTCGATACAGAGCCTCGGCATCGTCGCCACGATTCTTCAGTGCGGCATTCGCCAGTCGGATCACTGCGTCGGTCTGCGCGAGGATGAGATCGTCGCTCGCGGTCTCGCCCTCGTTCAGGACCAGGCGCCACAGGGCGGTGTCCACCTGCCAGAGCCGCGGGACGGGATCGCGGGAGTCCTCCGCGATCAGTTGCGTCCAGATCGCGTCGGCGCGGTCGAGATGGCCATCGAGGTTTGCCTGGATGCCCTGCTCGATCTGAAGGCAGCGCCTGAGCTCGGGGGAGCCCGCAGCCCGGTCGAGCTCGCACGGAGGACGGGCCTGGGCGGCGAACGGGACGAGCCACAAGAGCCAGGCGAGCAGAGCCAGGCCTGCGGCCCTCGTCCGCGGGCACCCCGATCCCATTCGTATCCATGCGGGCGTCGACATCGCAGCCCATCCCCACTGCCTGATTCGCGGCGGCCGAACATTATCACTTTCGCCCGGGCCTCACTTCGGCCGGGCCAAGGCGCGCGGAACCCGACCCGCATCGGCCCGATTCGGCGTTCTGGAAGTCCCCGCGGGTCCATCGGCTACATCCTTGGCCCCACACTCCCGCTCCAGGAGCCGCTGCTTGCGCCAGCGGCCCCAGCGATAGCCCCCGCATCCGCCACCGTTCGGAACCACGCGGTGGCAGGGGACGAGGATCGCCACCGGATTGCGGGCGCACGCCGAGGCCACGGCCCGGGCACCCCCGGGCTGCCCGACCTCGCGAGCCAGCTCCCCGTAGGTCCGCACCTCGCCGGCTGGAATGCGCTGCAGCTGATCCCATACGCGGATCTGAAAGGGCGTGCCGCGCAGCGCCAGGGGCAGCTCCGGGGGCGCTCCACGCCCGCCCCATTCATCGATGCACCGGACGATTTCGGCACACCACGACTCCAGCGGATCGCCGGGCTCGGCCGGCGATGCGGCGGGCAGCGCCGCGCGCAGGCCGCGGACGAGCTCGGCGGGATCGTCGCCGAGGCGCAGGTGGCCAATGCCACGCTCACCGGCGGCGACGAGGACGTGGCCCAGCTCGCAGGCCGCGGTCGTGAATCGGATGCTTCGGGACATGGGATCTCCTGACTCGTCTGCTGCGCGGTGTGCGCCAGCGGCCGGAGAATCGTCGCCGTGAACGACCCTGACTGGCCCGATTCGGACCTCGTCGGGGAGATGGTAATGTCCGAAAATGGCGAGTTCTTGCCAGCCATCCCGTCAGGCTCTGCCAATGGACCTCGATCCCGACCGCTGCTACCGAGCTCTCTCGTCGCGCGACGAGCGCTTCGACGGCCGGTTCTTCGTCGCCGTCATCACCACCGGGATCTACTGTCGCCCGGTCTGTCCGGCGCGCACGCCGCGCCGCCGCAACGTCCTCTTCTATGCATCCGCAGCCGCCGCCGGTCAGGCCGGCTTCCGGCCCTGCCTGCGCTGCCGACCCGAGACCTCGCCCGGCACACCCGCCTGGCGCGGCACGTCCGCGACGGTCACGCGCGCACTGCGGCTACTCGAACACGGCGCACTCGACGGTTCGTCCGTGGAAGGGCTCGCTGGGCGCCTCGGCATTGGCGAGCGTCATCTGCGAAGGCTCTTCCGCGAGCAGCTCGGGGCGAGCCCCGTCGCCGTCGCGCAGACGCGGCGACTGCACTTCGCGAAGAAGCTCATCGACGAAACTCCGCTGCCCATGACAGAGGTGGCGTTTGCGGCGGGATACTCGAGTCTGCGCCGCTTCAACGCGGCCCTGCGCGGCGCGTATGGCGTACCGCCCTCGGATCTGCGTCGCGCTCGGGGCGGCGCCTCGAATCGGCCGAGCTGCCCGGGTGGGCCCCTGCGCTTGCGTCTGGCCGCGCGACGCCCGTTTGCCGCGCCCGCACTGCTGGACTTCCTCGCAGCCCGCGCGATCCCGGGTGTCGAGCACGTGGAGGGCAATATCTACCGGCGAACGGTGTGCTTGAACGGCGTGACCACGCGCATCGGTGTGCAGATCGCCAAGGACCAGGACGCCGTGGAGCTCTCGATCGAGGGCGTCGCCGCACGCTCGCTCGGTGAGGCGGTCGGTGGCGTGCGACGCCTCTTCGACCTCGATGCGGATCCCGAGCCGATCGCCCGAGTGCTGCGCGCCGACCCGCTCCTGGCTCGGACGATCCGCCGCACGCCGGGTCTGCGCGTGCCGGGTGCCTGGGACGGCTTCGAGCTCGCGGTGCGCGCCGTACTCGGACAACAGGTCTCGGTGGCGGGTGCGAGCACCCTCGCCGGTCGCCTCGTCGAGCGTTTCGGCGCGCCGCTGGCCGACACGGGCGACCCGGCGCTGACGCACGTCTTCCCCACGCCGGACGCGCTCGCGGAGGCCGACGTCGCGAGGATCGGCATGCCGGCGAAGCGCGCCGAGGCGATTCGCGGACTCGCGCGGGCCGTCGCCATCGGGCATTTGGTACTCGGTCTCGGAGCCGATCCGGACGCGTCGCGGGCGCGTCTGCTCGAGCTGCCCGGCTTCGGTCCCTGGACGGCGGACTACATCGCCATGCGGGCTCTGCGTGAGCCCGACGCGTTTCCAAGCGGTGACCTGGTGCTGCGCCGCGTGGCGGCCGGGGGCGGCAAGCCGCTCACGCCACGGGCCCTCGAGGTGCGCTCCCTCGGCTGGCGGCCGTGGCGCGCCTACGCGGCCATCGCGCTGTGGCGCTCCACAGCCCTCGGGTAGCGCACGACGCACCCGGCTTCCGACTGCTAGGATCTCCGTTCTGACGGATCGTCAGATACGCATCCTCGCACAGGGAGATGAGCCATGGATGAGATGTCGGGAGCCCTCGACGGCGTACGCGTGCTCGAGGTAGCCCAGTGGTGGTTCGTACCCAGTGCGGGCGGAATCCTGTCGGACTGGGGGGCCGACGTGATCAAGATCGAGCACCCCGAGACCGGCGATCCCCAGCGCGGCCTCGTCACGTCCGGCCTCGTGCCCGCCGGTGGCTTCAACTTCATGTGGGAGCAGCCGAACCGCGGCAAGAAGAGTGTCGGGCTCGACATCAAGACGCCCGGTGGCCGCGAGCTGCTCTACAAGCTGGCCGAGAAGAGCGACGTCTTCCTGACCAGCTTCCTGCCCGAAGCACGCCAGAAGCTCGAGATCGACGTCGAGCACATCCGCAGGATCAACCCCAAGATCATCTACGCACGTGGCAGTGGACAGGGAGTGCGCGGCCCCGACGCCGAGCGCGGCGGCTACGATGGCGCGTCGTATTGGGCGCGCGGCGGCATCGCGATGGCGTTGACCGGGGCCGGCAGCAAGGGCCCACCCGTCATGCAACGTCCGGCGTTCGGAGACAGCATTGGCGGCATGACGGTGGCGGGCGGGATCGCGGCCGCACTCTTCCGGCGCGAGCGCACCGGCGTGCCCGCCGTGGTCGATATCTCACTGCTGGGCACGGCGATGTGGAATATCTCTGCGGACATCACCATGGCCAAGGCGCTGGCCGCCATCGGGCTCGACAAGGGCATGCCCAAAATGAACCGACGCATGAGCCCGAATCCAATCGTCAACGCCTACCAGACCGCGGATGAGCGCTGGATCATGCTGATCATGCTTCAGTCGGACCGCAACTGGCCGGACCTCTGCAAGCATCTGGAACGCGAGGATCTGATCGACGATCCACGCTTCACGACCAGCGAGCTGCGCGCGCAGAACAAGGGCGAGTGCGTGGACGTGCTGGACGAGATCTTTGCCTCGCGCAGCCTCGAGGAGTGGAAGCAGGCGCTGGCTACGACCGACGGCGTGTGGGCGGCGATCCAGAATCCCCACGAGCTCTACGAGGACCCGCAGGTGCTGGCCAATGGCTACCTGCCCGAGGTCGAGCTCGGCAACGGCGAAACGTGCCAGCTCGTCAACAACCCGGTGCAATTCGACGAGCAGCCGGCCGTGCTCGAGCACGCGCCCGAGCACGGGCAGGATACGGAGGCCGTGCTGATGGAGCTCGGGCTCGAGTGGGAGGAGATCGAAAAGCTCAAGCAGTCGGGAGCGATTCTCTAGCCCGCGGAATCAGCTTTCCCCGAAGCGGTAGGCGAGTGTCACGCCACCGTAGACCTCGATCTCGGGCGCCGGCTCAAAGTAGCGACCGGCCGTCGCGTTGATGCGCACATTGTCGTCGTAGGTCTGGTCGAGAATGTTGTTCACACCGACGTGGGGCATGAGCAGCCAGCTCCCGATCTCGATCTCCCAGCCGGCGCGCAGATCTACGACCCCGTACGAGTCGGCTTCGACCGTATTCGCATCGTTCGCATAGAATGTGCCCACATAGCGGCCCTGGATTCCGGCGAAGAAGCCGAGTCGGTGGCGCCAGGCCAGATCGATACTCAGCAGCTGCTCCGGCACGCCCGGGATCTGGTTGCCAGCAAGCGAGTTGCCGAGCAGGTCGCTGGCCCGATCGAACTCGGCGGTCGTGAACGTATAAGCGGCGCGCGCCGTGAGCCCATTGGCGATCTCCCAGGTGAGTCCGGTCTCGATTCCGGTGCGCCACGTCTTCGCCGCGTTGCGAAAGAACGTGTCACCCATGAGATCCACGGGGATCAGCTCGTTGCGAATCTCCACGTAGTAAGCGACGACCTCGTAGCGCAGGCGGCCGGATACGATCCCCTTGGCACCCAGCTCGAAATTGACCGCGCGCTGCGGCTCGAGATCTTGATCGAAGCCACCGCCGACGGGGTTGCGCAACTCGGTGGTGGAGGGGGGCTCGAAGGATGTAGAGATGCGCCACCAGGCGTTCAGGGCCCGCTCGGGTCGCCACGTCATGGCCAGCATCGGACTCCACTCCGTGAAATCTCGCGAGCCCGAGTCGTCCGGATCGCTCGGCGTGACCAGGCGGTCGTCGACACGGTAGAAGAGCGCGTCGAAGCCCACGCCGAACACCAGCTCGAGATCCGCGGGCAGGCCGAGCTCGTCCTGCAGGAAGCCGCGAACACTCGTCACGTTCTCGTCCTGCAGCAGTGTATGCCGGCCCTCACCGGTGTCGTAGAGGCAGCGCCGTTTGCGGTCGTCGCGCTGCACCTCGACGTCGAAGCCGACCAGGAGCTCGTTGGGCAGGCTCGCGATCTCGTCGCTGTAGACGTGCTGGAGGCTCCCGCCCGTGAAGAAGCGGTCGAGCGCAACGCTGGCACCCCCGGGCGGCCCACCATCCGTGCACTGTCCATCGAAGGGAAGCCGATTCGCAAAGTCGCGATAGCCGAACCATGCGGCGGCCGTGGTCTCGTGCTTCTCCCCCAGGTTGCGGCGATAGCGCAGCCCCGTCGTCACCTGACCCAGCCGCTCGCCGACGTCGAAGCGCAGGTTGCGCGGCGCGGCCTGCCTGCGGTCCTGCCACTTCTCCACTTCGTTGAGGCCACCCGGGTCGTCCGCAATCGGCGAGTAGACGACGCGCAGGATGCCGCTCAGCTCCGAGCGATCGTCGATCGCCCAGTCGACCTTGCCGTTGAAGACATTCGTCTCCATGCGGCTGTGCTCGCGATACCCGCCCATCTCCTGGCGGGTAAGCCCTGCCAGGATGCCGACGGGACCCGCCCGACCGGCGCCCTTCAGCTCGTAGCTTCGGTACCCGTTGCTCCCGAATGCCGCGCGGCCCTGGACGTCGGGCACGTCGGGCACGGTCTCGCTCTCGATCCGAATCACGCCGCCGGCCGCACTGCCATAGAGGGTGGCCGACGGGCCACGCATCACCTCGATGCGACCGGCCGTGGCCAGCTGAAGCGTATCCACCTGTCCCTGACCATCCGGCAGCGTCGCCGGAATGCCGTCGATCAATAGTTTGATGCCGCGGATGCCGAAGCGCGCCCGCGATCCGAAGCCGCGGATCGAGATGCGGAGATCCTGAGCAAAGTTCTGGCGGTTCTGCGTGAATACACCCGCCACGCCCGAGAGCGACTCGCCGAGGCTCAGCTGCTGGCGCGCGAGCTGGATCTGTTCCTTCTCGACGATGCCGACGGCGGCCGGAATCTCGAGCGCCGAGCGCTCGACGCGGGCGGCGCGAACGACGATCTCGTCGATCTTCTCGACCTTTGCGACTTTCTCGACCTTTTCGACCTTTTCGACCTTTTCGAGGACGGGATCCTCAGCGGTCTCCTCCGACGCCGCTTCGGACGCCGCCGGCTGGTCTCCCAGCAGCAGAGCGAGCA
>JAFDDH010000061.1 GCA_019310975.1 Deltaproteobacteria bacterium
GCGACCGTGCTCGACGGCATCACCCGCGCGACCATCATCCAGCTTGCGCGCGATCGGGGCATGGAGGTCGTCGAGGCCCAGCTCACGCGCGACGATCTCTACATCGCGGACGAGGTCTTCCTGACCGGCACAGCCGCCGAGGTCACGCCGATCCGCGAGATCGACCACCGGACGATCGGAACCGGCCAGCGCGGTCCTGTCGCCGAAGCGCTGCAGACCGCGTTCTTCGATGTCGTGGCCGGACGCGACGAGCGCTACGCGGGCTGGCTGACCTACGTCTAGAGGTGCAGCGGGCTGTCCGAGGCGCAGGGCGGCTGATCCAGGGGCCAGCCTGGCCGGCTAAGGCGCATGGTTCACGCCGCGGAGACCCAATCCCGGCTCCAGGACCCGTTGCGGATGAATCACAATGTGTCACAATGGAGTACATGACAGTACACAATTCGGACGATCATGAGGCTCGATCGGGCTCCGGCTCAGACTCGGGCTCAGACTCGAGAGACGCCGATTCCAGAGGCCGCGACGCTTCTTCCGAGGGCCGCAGCGCTTCCCAGGGCCGCAGCGCTTCCGAGACAGGCGCTCACGAGCGCTCCAGCGACACCGAGGGCCCGGAAAGATCGCGAGAGCGCGGCCACCGTCGCCATCGGCGGCGCCACGGCGGGCGCAAGGAGCGCGTGCTGCACACGCGCATTTCCGAACAGCTCTCCGACGACATCCGACGCTTGGCCGAGGATCTTCGTGTCCCGACCTCGAACCTCGTGCGCAACGTACTCGAGGAGGTCTTCACGATGGTGGAGTCGGTCTCCGAGGATGTCGGCGAGATCTTCGAGGAGATATTCGACGAGGCCGAGTCCGTCCGGGATCGCATCCGCCGACAATCCGAGCGCAGCCGCCACAGTCGGCATCGACGACGACATCGCTCCACCGATCGGTCGCGTGATCGTGGGGAGAGCTTCGATTCGACCGTCGAGGAGGAGCTCCGGCGCGACGAGGTCGGCGAATCTGCTCGCGGGCCGGGTCCGGCGCAACGGCCCGCAGATCCGGCGCCCGAGCCCCGCGAGCGCCCCGAGTTCCCCGAAGTGCTCGGCTGGCAGCCGCTGGTGCTCAACCGGGAGCAGATCTGCGCGAGCTGTGGCGTGGGTCTCCCGCGCGGCACGCGCGCCTTCGTCGGCCTTGGCGAGCAGGGCCTGCTGGCCACGACCTTGTGTCGAGCCTGCACCGGTATCCGTTAGCGGTGCGATCGACGCCCGTGCCCGGCTCTTCCCACCTTCGGATCCCGTAGCTCAAACCCCTCAAGGTTTCGTCCAGGTTCACCGAGCCTGCTGTCGTGGCCACAGCCTGGGCAGGGCTGGTACGCTCACGCCGAGAATTTCCGGATGCCCCCCGTCTGGTGTCGATCGCAATCGCGAATGCTCTGGGGCCATCGGCGGACACGGGGTGGGGGTGCCGTGCGTTCGAAGGGGATTCGGGTCGCTGGGAGGGCCGCGCTGATGCCCGCCCGCCGAGCGCGCACCCGATTTGTGCGCGATTCGGGAACCGAGGAGCGAAGCGAAATGAGGTCCATCCGCGTGGCGCTCGTGGCCGCATTCCTGCTCTCGCTGCCGCTGCGGTCGGCGCTGGCACAGAACTATCAGGATTCGACGGGCTTCTACGGACAGGTCGCAATCGTGCTCGGTTGGCCGAACATCGATGGCCGCTTCACTGCACCTCCAACGACTGGAAATGGCACGATGATCGGACTGTCGTTTGCCGCGGGCAGCCGGATCGCGACATGGGTCGGTGTGGATGCCGAGTTCGTCCTGATCGGGGGAGCCGACCTGCACAGCTTCGGCGTCAAGACTGCGGAGTCGTCCCTGATGGCGATCACCGCCAATGCGAAACTCTATCCCCTGGCCTTCTCGCCGGATCTGATCCCGCAATGGGTCCAGCCCTATGGCGTGATCGGGATTGGCGGTGGGATCGCCCAGTCCATCCCGGTTGCTTCGATGCGCGGCGGCTTCGGGGCCGAGAACGTGACTGTCTTCATGGGGCGCTTTGGCGCCGGTCTCGAGATTCTGCTCACGGACCATTGGGGCACCTACGTCGATGGCAGCTACTACATGGCCAGCGACGACGTCTTCAATGGCGCCGGAACGCTGCGATTTGGGACCCATTACAGCTTCTAGCGGTATCTGGAGCCACGTCGAAGGGACGCTTTGAATGAGTCAGGTCGATTCACGGTCCGCGAGGCCTGCACTAGGGGGCATGGCCATCATTTCGATGGCCCTGCTGGTATTCGCCCTGATGGCGTCGCCGGCGATGGCCGCGCCATCCTGGGTCAAGAAGGCGAAGAAGCTCTTTGAGAACGACGAGTACACCGATGTGATCGAGCTCGTCGAGGCACATCGCAAGGACAACCTCGCTGCGATGTTCCTGGCATTCAGCCATCTCCAGGAGTTCATCTTCAACGGAACCAGGTACGACAAAGAGAAGTTCAAGAACTACAAGCTCTACCTCGAGGCCAAGCTCACCGCGGACGACATCGACGATCTGCTCTACTTCGTCAACCTCGACGACAAGCCGGAGGTCGTTCGGGAGGCGCGGCGCCTGTCCTCCTCGACGTTCAAGAACATCAAGCAGATCGAGGACGTGCCGAAGCTGGTGAAGTTTCTGAAGGCCAGCGACGAGGAATCGCGACGGCTGGCTCTTTCTTCCATCAAGCGCATCATCGAGCTGAAGCGAAAATACGTGGCAAAGGGCGGGACACTGCGCGAGAAGGACGTCAAGGTCATGGGATCGCCGCGGCTCATCACACCGCTGCTCGAGCAGATCGAGGAGAAGGAGGCGCGCCGTACACTGGTGATGCTCGAGGAGCCCGTCCTCAAGTACATCGGAAAGTATATGGGACCCCGCTACATCGACGTCGAAGAGTCGATCAACAAGGCGATGGCGAAGCGCGTCTCCAAATATCCGGACAGCAACTGGTACAGCGCCGTCGGCAAGGTGCGCTGAACCCGCTCCACGCAGCGCCATCCGGCTGGTATGGTAGGGGCGGGTGATCCCGAAGGGGATCGCGCCCCTTTCCCCTTCCAGCGGAGGAAGCCGTGGAGGAGATGCTCGCCCGCCCCCTAATCGATCTCGTCGCCGGACTCCGGCAGCGCGACTTCTCGGCCGAGGAGCTCGCCCGCGCCACACTGGCGCGGATCGGCGAGACCCAGGCGACGCTGAACGCATTCACCTGTCTGCGTGAAGCGGACGCGGTGCTCGCTGAGGCGCGCAGGGCGGACGAACGCATCGCCCGGGGCGATGCCCGCCCCCTCGAAGGCATTACGCTCGGCGTGAAGGACCTCGAGGATGTGGAGGGCATGGTGACGAGCCACGGATCCGTGCCCTACAAGGATCACGTGGCGGAACGCGATTCGCTGCAGGTGGAGCGGTTGCGCGCTGCCGGTGCAATCGTGGTGGGTAAGACGAACACCCCCGAATTTGGCTACACCGCCATCAGCAAGAACCTGCTCTTTGGCGCGTCGCGAAATCCGTGGAATCTGGATCACACGCCGGGTGGCTCGAGCGGCGGGTCGTCGTCGGCCATCGCGGGGGGTGTGGTGCCGATGGTGACGGGCAGTGATGGGGGCGGATCGGTCCGGATCCCGGCCGCGGTGACGGGCTGCTTCGGGCTCAAGACCAGCTACGGCCGCATCCCACACGGGCCCTCTGATCTGTGGGTGATGGACGATACGGCGGTGCACGGGCCCATCACCCGCTGCGTGGCGGATGCCGCGCTGCATCTCGATGTCAGCGTTGGCGCGCATCCGCTGGATCCCAACTCACTCCCGCATCCGGGCATTCGCTATTCGGACGTGTTGGAGGATCTGCCGAGCGGCTTGCGTGCGGCCTGGTCACCCGACCTCGGCTATGCGGTCGTGCAGCGTGACGTTGCGGAGGTGGCGCTGCGTGCCCTCACCCACTTCGAGGAGATGGGCATTCCGGTCGAGTCCATCGAGGCTGGTCCGCCGGAGCCCGGGGGACGCTGGGGGCTGGGCGGGGCTTGGGAGCTGCTCTCCGAGCTGCTTCCGAAGCTGCCCGAGCACGAGGACGACTTCGGTCGCGTATTCATCCGCGGTATCAAGCGCGCACACGGCGTGGATGCTGCGCGCTGGCGGAGCATGCGCCAGCTGCGAGCGGAGATCTCGCAGTGGTGTGCGGACGTGTTCGCACGCTACGACATATTGCTCACGCCGACGGTGCCCTATGACCCGCCGCCGCCCGGTGGCCCCTTTCTCCGCGAGCTCGACGGGCGCCCACAGCCCCCCGCCAACTTCGGCAGCTTCACCATGCCCTTCAATCTTGCCTGGCAGCCCGCGGCGACCGTGCGTGCGGGCTTCTCGGATGCGGGGCTGCCCGTGGGACTTCAGATCGTCGCACCGCGGCATCGGGACGATCTCGTGCTGCAGGTCGCGCGCGCATTCGAGCGCGCCACGGACTGCTTCGCGACCTGGCCCAGTGTCTGAGTGATGCCTTCCATCCATGACCTCACGACGCCAGCGCTGCTTCTCGACCCGGATGCGCTGCAACGCAATATCGACTGCATGTCGGAAGCCCTGCCCGGTGAGCGGCTCCGGCCCCACGTCAAGGCGCATAAGAGTACGACCATCGCGCGGCGTCAGTACGAGGCGGGGCATCGTCGCTTTTGTTGCGCGACGCTGCGTGAGATGGAGGGCATGGCGATGGCGGGTCTCGGCGACGATCTTCTGCTCGCCAACGAGACGCTCGACGCTCGTCGCCTCGCCGCCCTGGACGCCCGGATCACCGTCGCAGTCGATTCGCCGGCGACGATTGCAGCGGCCGCGAAGGGCGGCGTGCGCGAGGTGTTGATCGACGTGAATGTGGGCCTGCCACGTTGCGGCTGCGCGCCCGAAGAGGCGGGCAAGCTGGCCGACCGGGCGCGCAGAGAAAGCCTCGAGGTACGCGGTGTGATGGGTTACGAGGGGCACGTGGTCGGCGTGGCCGAGCGCGATCAGCGCAGCGACGGCTGTGCGAAGAGCATGCAGCTGCTCGTGGCCGCGCATGCCGACGTCGGCGGCGAGATCATCTCGGCGGGCAGCAGTGGCACTTACGACTGCAACCGCTGGGCGACGGAAATCCAGGCCGGTTCCTACGTCCTGATGGACACCGCCTATGCGAAGCTGGGCCTGCCCTTCGTCCAGGCCTTCGTCGTATTGGCCACTGTCGTCTCCGTCTCGGATCGCTACGCGGTGGCGGATTGCGGGCTCAAGGCATTGGGCATGGACCACGGCAACCCCGCCATCGAGGATGCGAAGGTCTTGTTCTGCTCCGACGAGCACGTGACCTTCGTGCCGGAGGATCGTCCCGCGCGCGTGGGCGATCGCATCCGCGTCGTGCCGGCCCACGTCGACCCGACAGTCGCCTATCACGATCGATTCCATCTCGTGCGGGGCGAGGAGGTGCTGGACGATTGGATGGTGGATCTGCGCGGCTGGTGAGTCGGCGCGGCCCGCTCGAGCGATCGGCCGAGCCGAAGGCCTCTAGTCCAGCCCTGGCACCTCGATCCGCGGATCGTCTTCTCGCCGGCGATAGAGGATGACCGTGTGGCCGACCACGCCGCAGAGGTGCGCCTGGGTCTCGTCGGCGAGCTTGCGGGCGGCGGCCTTCTTGTCCGCGGGTTGATGGAGTCTCACCTTGACGAGCTCGTGGTCGCGCAGCGCGGCGTCGAGCGCCTTGATGAGAGCTGGCGAGAGGCCTGCCTCGCCCACCTGGACGACTGCCCTGATCGAGTGCGCCAGAGCACGGAGGTGGCGACGCTGGCGCCCGGTGAGGGTGCCGATCGGCTGCAGGGTGGACTCGGGGGGCATGGTGGTCTCCTGGCAGGGGAACCCATGAGGGGGCCGGACGTTATTCGATTCGGCTGCGCTCGCCAAGGGTCCGGCCGCAGCGGAACGCCGCCGGCCCGGGCATGGGCATGGGGGGCTCAACGACCCACCCCGAGCTGCCGATAGGGCTGTCACGATGACGCAGAAGAAGCCCCCGCTGATAGGCCGACTCGCCGTCCAGCTCAAGCTGATCAATATGGATCAGCTCAATCAAGCCACCGCGGAGCAGGGTCGCAACGGGGACAAGCGCCTTGCCGACATCTTCGTCGAGCTCGGCTTCATCAATCAGAAACAGCTGCAGAAGCTGGCTTCGATCCAGCAGGACTTGATTGCCAAGCACCGTGCCAAGCAGGCTCGGGCGGGCGCTGCGGCGCCCGCGGCCACCTCGGCGCCCTCGCCCATCGTCCGCTCCAAAGAGGAAGTGCTGGCGGCTGCTACGCGGGCCGCCGAGGACGCCTCGCCGACTACTACGGAGCACGTGGCCGAGCTTGCCCAGCCCGCTGCGCCGGTCCCGCCGGCTGCGGTAGCCGCCGCGCCGGCTCTGCCCGAACCGGCGCCGCCTTCGGAACCGGCTGCCGTCGCGCCTGCAGGAGCCGTCCCCCCGGCCGCCCAGGTGCCGCCAGCGCCCTTGCAGGGGCCGGTGGAGTCCGACGACCGACCGGCTTCGCTGGGGCTCGTGCTGCCCGATGCCGACGCCTCGCATCGCCAGCAGCTCGAGCAGATCCTCGGCAGTGCCATCGCGGCCGGTGCGAGCGATGTCCACCTGCACAGTGGCGATTCGAGCAAGCTGCGCCTGAATGGCGAGCTCGTGAGCCAGGGCGAGGCGATGTCGCGCGAGGTCGTAGAGAGCCTGGTATCGGCCAGCCTCTCGGCTGAGCAGCGCGCCGAGCTGGTCCGCGACGGCGAGATCGACTTCTGCTTCGAGATGCCGGGGGTCGGCCGCTTCCGCGCCAACGCGTACCGGCAGCAACGTGGCTTCGATGTCGTCTATCGCTCGATTCCCGCCCAGCCGCCCAGCCTCGACGAATTGGGTCTGCCCCACGAGCTGGCGAAGTACACCAATTACCACCAGGGCATGGTGCTGATCACCGGCCCGGCCGGCTGCGGCAAGTCGGCCACCCTGGCTGCGATGGTGAACCTGATCAACGAGGAGCGCAATGAGCACATCCTCAGCATCGAGGACCCCATCGAGGTGTTGCACCCGCCCAAGCGCTGCCTCGTCAATCAGCGCCACGCGGGCCGCGACACAAGCAGCTTCGCGCGAGCGCTGCGAGGTGCGCTGCGTGAAGACCCCGATGTCATCGTGATCGGTGAGCTGCGCGACCTGGAGACGATCTCGCTCGCCATGACGGCGGCGGAGACGGGGCACTTCGTGCTCGCCACGCTGCATACCAATAATGCGGTACGCACGGTCAACCGGATCATCGGCGCCTTTCCTTCGAACGAGCAGGGGCAGGTGCGGACCATGCTCTCGGAGTCGCTGCGCGCGGTCATCTCTCAGCGCCTCGTGCCCACCGCCGACGGCAGGAGCCGGGTGCCCGCGCTCGAGCTGCTCGTGATCAATCGCGCCATCGGCAATCTGATTCGCGACGAGAAGACGGTGCAGATCCGATCCGCGATCCAGACCGGCAAGGCCCACGGCATGTATCTGCTCGAGCAGTCGCTGAACGAGCTCGTGGCCGCGGGCACCATCACACGTGAGAAAGCCCTCGAGCTCGCCGAGGAAGACAAGCTGATCACTGCGGGGCGCTGATCCGAGCTCCGAGATCAAGGGAGACGCACGGGCGTGGCCAAGATCGATCGACTGCTGACCTACCTGAAGGACAACGACGGCTCAGACCTCCACCTGGCTGCGGGGCTCGAGCCTCGCGTCCGGCAGAAGGGGTGCATCTGCAAGATCGAGGATGAGGGTGTGCTCGACCACGAGGGGCTGCGTGCGCTCATGTGCGAGATCGCCTCACCGCGCGCCTGGCAGGACTACGAGGCCACCAACGACCTCGACTTCGCATACGCGATCGAGGGCGTGGCACGCTTCCGCGCCAACTACTTCATGCAGAATCAGGGCGCGGGCGCAGTCTTCCGAATCATTCCGGAGGAGATCATTCCTGCGGAGGATCTCGGGCTGGCCGACGCCATCTCCGACCTTGCGGATCTCGGCCATGGACTCGTGCTGGTGACGGGACCGACTGGCTCCGGCAAATCGACCACGCTTGCGGCGATCATCGACAAGCTGAACAAGACCTACGCGCGGCACGTGGTGACCATCGAGGACCCCGTCGAGTTCGTGCACCAGAACCGGAACTCGACGTTCTCTCACCGCGAGGTGGGTCTGCACACCCAGGGCTTCGGTCCGGCGCTGCGGTCGGCGATTCGGCAGGACGCCGATGTGATCCTGGTGGGCGAAATGCGCGAGCAGGAGACGATCGCGCTGGCGATTACCGCTGCCGAGATGGGAATGCTGGTCTTCGGCACACTTCACACCAATAACGCAGCCAAGACCGTCGACCGCATCATCGATGCCTTCCCCGCTGAGGAGCAGAATATGGTGCGACTCTCGCTCTCCGAGTCGCTGGCGGGCATCGTTTCGCAGCTGCTGCTGCCCACCGCCGACGGCAAGAGTCGAATCGCGGTCAACGAGATCCTGCTGCGCACCCCGGGGCTACCCAACGTGATCCGCGACGGCAATACCCAGATGCTGGCCTCCATCATCCAGTCCGGGAAGGGCCTGGGAATGCGGGCGATGGACGACGTGCTCTTCGAGTACGCCAGGGATGGCAAGATCACGGCTCACGACGCCTATATGAAGGCGACCGACAAGGCGCGCTTCGAGCCCTTGGTCGATGGGCAGCCCGGATAGCGCCCCGCCGCCTCGTTCGCTCGCGGGACGGCGGTCGGTTAAGCTCACCTGCGCGACCATCCAGACACACTACACGGCAGGCAGGGACGGCGATTCGATGGCGGAATCGATGCAGGCGGCCGAAGTCGGGCCGTCGAAGGGCGGGAACGCGTCTCGGCGGCATGCCAGAAGCGATGCTCGACGCATCGCGATGCTGCTGCCCGTCCTGATCGTCTTCCTGTCCGTGCTCGTGGGCGGGCACTGGTATCTGATCCGCCGGCTGGTGCTGGATCCGGGTCTGCCCGAGCCCCTGTCTGCCGCGCTGGTCTTCGGCATCGGGTTGATGGGCAGCACGTTGGTGTTGCAGCCGATTGCCGAGCGCACTCTCCCGGCCCGCACCCGGCGCATCGTCGCCTGGCCGGCCTCGATCTGGATGGGGCTCGCCTTCCTGCTGCTGATGGCGCTGCTCCTCTCGGAGATGCTGATGTTGCTGGTGGCCGCCAGCGCCCAGACCGACTCCGTCGTCCTGCTGGCAGCCCGGGTACGTGCTGCGGGAATCGTCGGGCTCGTGCTGCCGACTGCGCTGCTGGCACTTCGGCAGGGGTTGGCGCTGCCGAGCGTGAAACGCATCGAGCTCGCACTGGCCCGCTGGCCGCGCGCGCTGGACGGCTTCCGCATCGTGCAGATCTCGGACATCCATTTCGGGTCGCTGCGCGGCGCGGACTTTGCGCGCTGGCTGGTCGAGCAGGTGAATCGGCTCTCGCCGGATCTGGTGGCCATCACCGGGGATCTGGTGGACGGTCCGGTCAGCCGAGTCCTCGACGACGTGACGCCCTTAGAGAAGCTGCGTGCGACCCACGGCGCCTTCTTCGTGACCGGCAACCACGACCATTACTCGGGCGCCGGGTCCTGGGCGGAGAGGATCGCAGAGCTCGGAATCCGCGTGCTGCGCAATGAGCACGTCACGCTTCTGCAATGCGGTGCCCGCATCGAGGTCGCCGGCGTGGACGATCACCAGGCGCGCAGACTGCCCGGCGAGGAAGGCGAGGATCTGGACTCTGCACTGGCGTCGGTGGATCCGGATCGTGCGCTCATCCTCCTGGCCCACGATCCCTCGACGTTCAAGCAGGCCTCGAAGCGTGGTGTCGATCTCCAGCTCTCGGGACACACCCACGGCGGCCAGCTCTGGCCCTTCAACTTCTTTGTGAAGCTGGCCGTGCCCTTCGTAGCCGGGATCTACCGTCGCGGTGCGGCGACCCTCTACGTCAGCCGAGGCACGGGGTTCTGGGGCCCGCCGATGCGATTGCGGGCGCCAGCGGAGATCACCGAGATCGTACTCCGCACGGGCACGGGCGGTCAGGCGTCGTGCGAGCCCTCTTCCTCGGAGGGATAGACGAGCGGGAGCCGCACGCAGAAGCAGATCCCGTCGCCTTCTCTCGGCTCGACATCGATCTCGCCACCGTGCGTGCGGATGATCTCGTGCGAGATCGAGAGTCCGAGGCCAGTACCCTTGCCCACCGGCTTGGTGGTAAAGAAGGGATCGAAGATCCGATCCGCCATTTCGGGAGGGATCCCACAGCCGTCGTCGGCTATGCGGACAATGACCTCATCGCCCTCATGCGACGTGCTGATGCAGATCGTGCCCTGACCGTCCACCGCATGCACGGCGTTTAGCAGCAGGTTCAGGAAGACCTGCTTCAGCTGTTGGGGTGAGGCCGGGACCTCGGGGATCTGCGCGTAGTTGCACTCGATCTGGATCCCGGGGCCGAGCTCGGGTGCCGCGACGCGCGCCACTCGGTCGAGTAGCGGGGCGAGCTCGACGAGCTCACGTTCCGGCGCGCCGGCCTGCGAGAATTCGCGCACGTCGCGCACGATGCGTGCAGCGCGATCTACACCGTCGATGGACTCGTCGATGATCTCTTCGCCTTCGTGAAGAATCTCGGCCATGCTGTCGTCGAGATCGCGCTGCTCGAGCGCTTTCTCGACCGCTGACCAGTGGTCGCGCAGCACGGCGAGGTTCGTGCGCACGAACGCAATCGGATTGTTGATTTCGTGCGCGATGCCCGCGGCCAGCTGGCCCACCGCGGCCAGGCGGCCGGACGTGATGAGCCGCCCGCGCAGCAGCTTCAGCTCGCGCAGGTCGCGCAGCACGACGACCAGCCCCATGGGCTGGCCGCGATCGTCGCGCACCGTCGAGATGGATGTGGCCACGATGATCGAGGTGCCGCCGTGAGCAATCAGCTGTGTCTCCACATCGACACGCTCCTGCGGCTGGTCGAGGGCGAGCTCGGGGAGATGACGTTGGAAGGAACGGCCGACGAGCTCGTCGGCCGTGCAGCCGACAAAGTTGCCCATCTCTTCGTTGGCAAGCAGAACACGCCCCTCGAGCGTCACGAACACGACTCCCTCGTGCAGCACGCGAAGGATCTCGCGCGATATCATTGCCTGCGAGGCGAATACATAGCCCTGGGGCCGGGACATGCTCCAGAGGCTCACGCTGGCGAGGACGGCGAACGAAGCGGTGGTGAGGCGCGGGACCTGGATGCCAAGCATCGGCAGCAGGGAGTCGGTGAGCGACGCGACGATCAGTAGCGCCAAGATCGCGAGCACGATTCCCTTGCCGCTGAGGCCCGAGTTCAGGTCGAGGGCCTCGCGCATGATCCGGCGGCAGGCGATCAGGCCAAACACACCGCAGCCGGCCACGAAGCAGTAGTAGATAGGGAAGAGCGGGCCCGGCACGGTCGAGTGGCCCCACGCTACCGGTGTCAGGCCGGCGATGAACCATTGCGTCGTCCACGTGGTCATGATCAGTGCACAGGCCAGCCCGTAGAGCCAGACTATGCGTCGACGGATGCGGGTGTAGCGGTGCGGTGCCATCGAGAGGGCGAGATCCACCGCGATCGGGCCGATCAGAACGATCGCCATCTCGGCGAGCGGCAGGAAACGCTCTGCCTCGATCGCGTTGGGGGCGATGTTCCAGCTCACCTCGCAGAACGCCCACACGGCCGCACACGCATGGAGGGCCTTGGCCAGCCAGTGGGTCCGGCTGCTCCTGGAATCGTATCGCGCCGGCGTCGTGACGAGGCAGTAGGCCGAGCAGATCACGCAAGCCAGCAGGGGAATCAGGACGAGCGGGTGCATCGAGAGCGAGTACTCCTGCTCAACCGTTTCGGCCCTGCGCCCGGAGGTCTTGACGCATGTGCCTGCCCCGTGGGCCGCGCCGGTGCTGGCGCGGTGGTACGCGGAGGGCGACACTCCGCAGCCGCCGAGTCACCCCTTGGGCGGTACAGTCCGACTGGAACTGTTGCGAGGAGATGCCATGATCGAATGGAGCGAGCAGCACCTGATGATTCGCGATGCCGTGCGAAAGTTTGTCGAGGCAGAGATCGTCCCCAACCTGGAGGCACTCGAGCACGGAGATCTGCCGCCCTATGGCGTGCTGCGGAAGCTCTTCCGAACGTTTGGCATGGACGAGCTCGGCCGGGCGCGCTTCGACAAGCAGATCGCGAGGGAGGAGGCGGCTGCTCGCGGCGACTCCGCTGCAGAGAGGGAGAGTGCGCGCGCGAAGAAGGGCGAGTCGACTCGTGGTCGAGGGGATGGGCTCGCCATGCAGTTGATCCCACTGATCGAGCTCTCGCGCTTCTGTCCCGGCATGGTGACGGCCCTGGGCGTCAGCATGGGCCTGACGGGTGCCAGCATCATGTCCAAGGGGACGCTCGATCAGAAGAAGCGCTGGGGGCGCGAGATCCTCACGCTCGAGAAGATCGGCTCCTGGGCGATCACGGAGCCCGGCTCGGGCTCGGATGCATTCGGCAGCATGAAGTCCACGGCTCGCCGCACAGATGACGGAGGCTACGTGCTGAACGGAAACAAGACGTTCATCACCAACGGCCCCTTCGCCGACATCATCGTCTTCATCTGCAAGCTCGACGAGGCTGGGGTCGAGCCGAAGGATCGCAAGGTCCTGACCTTCGTGCTGGACTCGGGCATGCCAGGACTCACCCAGAGCAAGCCGATGCGCAAGATGAGGCTGCACTCGTCTCCCACCGGTGAGCTCTTCCTACAGGATGTGAAGGTGGGCGTCGATCGGCTGCTCGGAGGTAGCGAGGAGCGCTCGAAGGGGCGCGAGGGCGCCAAGGACACCTTTTCGATGGAGCGCTCCGGTGTGGCGGCCATGGCGTATGGCATCGTGGACCGCTGTCTCGAGCTCTCTCTCAAATACGCGAAGGAGCGCGTGCAGTTCGGTCGCCCGATCGGCGAGTTCCAGCTGATCCAGGACAAGCTCGCGCGAATGGTGGTGGCGCGCATGAACATCGAGAATATGCTCTTCCGCACCATCGAATCGGCGGAGCTCGGTCGCGGGCTCAGCTTCGCAGAGGCCTCGGCGATGAAGCTCTACTCGGCGCGTGCGGCGACCGAGGTCGCTCTCGAGGCGGTGCAGATCTATGGTGGCAACGGCTATATGGCTGAGTACCAGGTCGAGCAGCTCGCGCGCGATGCGAAGGCATTGCAGATCTACGCGGGTACGGATGAGATCCAGATCTCGGCCATCGCGCGGGACCTGATGGCGAGCTGAGCTGGCGAAGACGACGGTGAGCACACTCAAGCGGCTTCTCGAGATCATGCGGCGCCTGCGCGACCCCGAGGAGGGCTGTCCCTGGGATCTCGAGCAGGGCTTCGAGAGCATTGCGCCCTATACCATCGAAGAGGCCTACGAGGTCGACGACGCGATCCGCCGGGGCGACATGGAGGATCTGTGCGGCGAGCTCGGCGACCTGCTGCTGCAGGTCGTGTTCCACGCGCAGATGGCCAGCGAGCAGGGCCTCTTCGACTTCGAGGATGTGGCGGGCGGCATTGCTGACAAGCTCATCCGGCGGCATCCCCACGTATTCGCGCAGCCCGACGATCGTTCGGTGGCCTCGGTGCTCGGGGCATGGGAGGACGAGAAGGCGCGTGAGCGGGCCGAGCGGGCCGGTTCACGGGCTGCTGCGGCGGCCGCAGGCGGACACGGAGCGGACCCGCTCTTCGAAGGCATCCCCGAGGCGCTGCCCGCCCTGATGCGCGCCGCCAAGCTGCAGTCGCGCGCGGCGCGCGAGCGACCGGCGCCAGACGTACGCGAGCTGGCCGCCGAGCTCTCCCTGATCGCGACGCAGCTCACGGAACGCGCGAGGCGGGAGGATCTGGATGCGGCAGCGGGTGCGTCCACCAGCGCCGACGTGGGTCGCCTGCTCTTTGCGATCGTCGCCGTCGCGCGGGAGCTGCGGGTCGATCCAGAGACTGCCCTGCGCGAGCGCTGCGTTCTCTTCGAGCGGCAAGTACAGCAGCAGCGGAAATCCAGTAGCTCCGACTGAACTCTCCGCCCCTACGCGTGGTCAAGGCGGCCCCCGAACGTCCCGATACAGACCCCAAGCGCCCGAAATGGTCGGGCGTGTCCGGAGGGATGGGCCCGCGTGCCCGCTTTGTTCACGAGGGATCGATGGCCGCCGCTTCGCACGCCTTCGAGATGCCGCTGCTGGCTCCACGCCGATTGCGCCACAAGAGCATGCGTCGCCGCGTGGCGCGCGAAGTGCGTCTCTCCGGCCCCATCGCAGCAGTCTGGCTGGTGGCGGTGCTGGCGCTCGGAGTCACACTGGGCGTCGAGCGGATCGCGCCGGCGTCGTCCGAGTCGCCGCAGGTCTTCACGCCGAGGACCGAGTATGCCTACTCGGAGCCGACGATTTCGATCAGCTCGACCTCGAAGGTCAACGCCGCGCCGCCCGGAATCTTCGGCGGCGCACCCCTGTCCCCGTAGGCGATGTCGGGCGGGCAGACCAGCTTCGCCTTCCCGCCCACCTTCATCATCCCCACCCCCTCGGTCCAGCAGGGGATGACGCGGTTGAGGGGGAACTCGGTGGGCTCGCCGCGCTGCACCGAGCTGTCGAAGACGGTGCCGTCGCGCAGCGTCCCGTGGTAGTGGACGCGCACAGTATCGGTGGGAGCCGGGTTGGCGCCGCTGCCGGCCTTGAGCTCGGTGAGGATCAATCCTGATTCGGTGACCTCAGCGCCCTTGGTCTGGCCCGCCTTCTCGAGGAAGAGCTTGCTATCGGCCTTCTCCTTCTCGAGGACGACGGCGTGCCGCTCCTGGGCGAGCTCCTGCAGCTTGGGGAAGTACACCGCCTGGTCGAGCTCGATCGCCTTGCCGTCGAGCGCGTCGCGCAGGCCCTGGATCATCAGCTCGGCCTCGGTGTCGGAGAGCCCGAGCTCGCGGGCCTGGCGGCTCGTCAGCACGCCGAGGAAGTAGATCGTCTTCTCCTCGTCGGACTGCGGGGTCATTTTGGCCGTCGCAACCGGCGCACCCAGGGTGGCCCCGACCCATGTCACGGCCAGGCCGCCCGCGAGGGCGGCGACGAGCTTTCGAAGACGGATCGGGCGGGTCATGGGCGCTCCTTGGGAATCAGGGCGAAGAATTGGGGGCGGCCAAGCATAACCCAGTGCGGGGGTGGGGCCACGACCCCCGTGAGCTCCTAGCGGAGCAGCGGCTTGAGGAATCGGCCCGTGTACGAGCCTCGGACCCGGCATACGTCCTCGGGCGTGCCCTGGGCGACAATGCGCCCCCCGTCCGGTCCTCCGTCCGGACCGAGATCCACGATCCAGTCCGCGGTCTTGATCACGTCGAGGTTGTGCTCGATGACGAGCACGGTGTTGCCCGCGTCCACCAGCTGGTTCACCACCAGGAGCAGCTTCCGCACGTCTTCGAAGTGCAGCCCGGTAGTCGGCTCGTCGAGGATGTAGAGCGTGCGGCCGGTGGCACGCTTGGCCAGCTCGCGGGCGAGCTTGATACGCTGTGCCTCGCCGCCCGAGAGCGTGGGCGAAGGCTGGCCGAGGTGAAGGTAGTCGAGTCCGACGCGCTGCAGCAGGGAGAGCGGTCCGGCGATCTTCGGGTGACTGGCAAAGAGGTCGAGCCCCTCGGCCACCGTCAGCTCGAGCACATCGGCGATCGAGTGGCTCTTGTACCGCACGCGTAGCGTCGCTTCATTGAAGCGCTTGCCCTGGCACTCGTCGCAGCGCACGAAGACGTCGGCCAGGAAGTGCATTTCGATCCTGCGCACGCCGTCGCCCTCACAGGACTCACAGCGCCCGCCCTTCACATTGAACGAGAAGCGACCCGGCTTGTATCCGTGCACGCGCGACTCGGGCAACTGGGCGAAGAAGGTGCGAATGGCGTCGAAGACCTTGATGTAGGTGACCGGGTTGCTCCGCGGGGTGCGACCGATCGGGCGCTGGTCGATATTGATGACCTTGTCGAGCTGCGACAGGCCCGAGACTCCACGATGGCGCCCGACGCGCCGATTCGAGCCGTGCAGCTTGCGCGAGAGCGCCGGAAAGAGGATCTCGTTCACGAGTGTCGATTTCCCGGCCCCGGACACGCCGGTGATGGCGGTCATCACGCCGAGGGGGATCTCCACGTCGACTTCGCGCAGGTTGTTCTCGCACGCGCCCTGGATCTTGATGCTGCCCACCGACTCACGCCGCCCGTCCGGGACCTCGATTCGTTTGCGCTTCGAGAGGTAGGCGCCGGTCAGCGAGTTGCGCGCCTTTTCGAGGCTCTTGGGTGTGCCCGCGTGCACGATCTTGCCACCGTGCACGCCGGCACCCGGGCCGAAGTCGATGACGTGGTCGGCCGCGCGGATCGTCTCCTCGTCGTGCTCGACGACCACCACGGTGTTGCCGATGTCGCGCATGCGCAGGAGCGTGTCGAGCAGACGGCGATTGTCGCGTTGGTGCAGGCCGATCGACGGCTCGTCGAGGATGTAGATCACGCCGGTGAGCTCGGAGCCAACCTGGCTGGCGAGCCGGATGCGCTGGGACTCCCCGCCCGAGAGCGTGGGGCCGGCGCGATCCAGTGAGAGATAGCCAAGCCCCACCGCACCCAGAAAGTCCAGGCGTGCGCGGATCTCCTTGAGGACTTCGGTGGCGATCTGTTTCGCAGCACCTTTGAGCCCCAGACCTGCGAAGAAGTCGCGCGCCTCGTCGACGGTGAGTGCGGAGACCTCCACGATGCTACGGGTTCCCACCCGCACGGCCGCGCTCTCAGCACGCAGCCGGCTGCCCTGGCACGTGGTGCACGTGGTGTCGGAGATGAACTGTGAGTACCAGCGCTTCATCCCCTCACTCTTGGTCTCCTTGAAACGGCGCATCAGCCGAGGCAGCACGCCCTCCCAGGCGAGGTCGAAGTGCCCCTTCCCCGATTTGTTCTCCCAGGCGATCTTGAACTTGCGGCCCTCTGAGCCGTAGAGGAGCGAATGGCGCTGCTTCTTCGAGATCTTGCGCCAGGGCGCGTCCGGGTCGATTCCGAGCTGGCTCATCAGCTGGCGGTGATGATTGGCCCCCCAGCCGCTCTTCTGGGAGGTGTTCTCGCCCCAGGGCTTGATCGCGCCCTGCTCGATGCTGAGCGACGCGTCGGGGACCACCAGATCCGGGTCGAACTCGAAGCGCGTGCCGAGGCCGTTGCAGTCATCGCACATGCCCTGAGGACTGTTGAACGAGAAGGCCTGGGGCGTGAGCTCCGGGAAGGACAACCCGCAGCGCGCACAGGCCGCACTCTCGGTAAAGGTGCGATCTTCACCGTCCACACTGGCGATCAGGGTGCCGTCGCCGATTCGGAGCGCTGTCTCCACCGAGTCCGTCACACGCGAGGTAATGCGCGGCTTCACGACGATGCGGTCGATCACGGCCTCCAAGGTGTGCTTTCGCCGCTTGTCGAGCGCCTCGAGGCCGTCGCTCTCCACCACCTCTCCGTCGACGCGCAGGCGCGTCCAGCCGGCGCGGCGCGCTTCGTCGAGCAGCTCGCGATGCTCGCCCTTGCGGTTCACCAGCAGCGGAGCCAACAGGATCAGCCGCTTGCCCGCGGAGCCGGAGATCAGGCTCTTCGCGATCTGCTGAGCGGTCTGGCCCTGTACGCGGTCGCCGCATTGGTGACAGTGCTGCACGCCGACCCGCGCGTAGAGGACGCGCAGGTAGTCGGAGATCTCGGTGATCGTCCCCACCGTGGAGCGCGGGTTGTTGCCCGTGGTCTTCTGCTCGATGGAGATGGTGGGGGATAAGCCGCGAATCGTGTCGTAGTGCGGCTTCTCCATCTGGCCGAGAAATTGCCGCGCGTACGCGGAGAGTGACTCCACGTAGCGGCGCTGGCCCTCGGCGTAGAGGGTGTCGAAGGCGAGTGACGACTTGCCAGAGCCCGAGACGCCCGTCATCACGACGAGCTTCTTCTTCGGGATGCAGACTTCGATGTTCTTGAGATTGTGCTCTCTTGCGCCCTTGATGTGGATTCGATCCAGCTCGGCCATGTTCCTTTCGTCTCTCGCGTCTGTTGTGTCTCTCGCGTCTCTCGCGTCTCTCGCGTCTGTCGCACGATCGGGCGCACGCCTGGGATGCGCGTCCCGCGCGTGCGGTCTGCTCCACGGAGGGCGCCGTGGTATTGCGTGGCGGGAAGCCACGAGGATAACCCGGGGCCGGGTGGTCCGCCCCGCGCGGCGGCCGACTGCTGACACGCCGCGGCAGCAGCTGCCCGACCGCCCACCCCGCCGCCCCGTAGGGCATCAACCAAAGTTCGATACTCTGTGTCCCATCTCGCCTGCAGGGGCGGTGGCCGATCGGCTGGGCCGTTGGAAGTTCGCAAAGGAGGATTCCGGGCGATGCCGGAATGGGTGCAGGGTGAGACCGCCCAGAGCTTGATTCGCACGGCCGAGATTCTCGGGCTGGCGTGGGTGGCGTGGGCGACGCTGGGGGCTGGCAGCGGCGATCCGTCGTCTGGTGAGGGCGAGTGCCATCACCTGGGACGACGCGCTCGTGAAGGCGCGCGTCTTCAACCGGATGGCGAATATCGCGCCGGCCGCCGTCGTCTATTACGGGGTGGAGCTCATCCCGGGCGTCACCGACGAGATCGACGCCTTCGTCCAGCGCGTCGCCGTGGCGCTGATGGTGGTCGTCACGGCGGCTACCCTCAACGCCTTCCTCGCCGCCGTCAACGAAATCTACTCGGCCATTCCCGAGTATCGGAACCGCCCCATCACGGGCTACCTGCAGGTGGCCATGCTGGGGATCTCGTTGGTGGCGGCGCTGATCGTGGTCGCGACCCTGCTCGACCGATCGCCGTGGCTCTTCCTCTCGGGCATCGGGGCCATGACCGCAGTCCTGATGCTGGTCTTTCGGGACACCATCCTCTCCTTCGTGGCGACCATCCAGATCGCCGGCAACGACATGATCCGGATCGGCGACTGGATCGAGATGCCCCAGGCGGGCGCCGACGGCGACGTGATCGATGTCGCGCTCCACACCGTCAAGGTACAGAACTGGGACAAGACCATCTCTACGATTCCGACCCACAAATTCATCAGCGACTCGTTCAAGAACTGGCGCGGGATGTCGCTCTCGGGCGGCCGACGCATCAAGCGTGCGATCTACGTCGACATGAACAGCGTCCGCTTCCTCACCGAAGAGGAGATCCGGCGCTTCCATGATTGGTCGCTGCTCCGGGACTACATCATTCGGAAGACGTCGGATATCGCGCAGTGGAACGCGCAGCCGGGCCGAGACGGCGAGATCAATGCAGACATTCGGCGGCTGACCAACATCGGCACCCTGCGCGCCTACATCCTGGCCTATCTCGGGTCGCATCCGAAGATCCACCACTCGGGCTACACGCTGATGGTGCGTCAGCTGATGCCGAGCGACGTGGGGCTGCCGATCGAGATCTACTGCTTCAGCAACGATCAGGACTGGGTGCGCTTCGAGAGCATCCAGGCCGATATCTTCGACCACATCCTGGCCATGATGCCGGAGTTCGACCTGCGCATCTTCCAGGCGCCGGCCGGCGCGGACTTCGACCGCATCCGCGCGGGAGACGGGGGAGGGGCCATTGGGCGAGCCCGTGCTGGCTGATCGTCCCCAGGTGGTGGCCCAGCGGGTCGATATGATCGACGAGGCCGGCGTCGAAGCCTTCGCGAAGCAGGTCGAGGAACGCTTCGGGGCCATCGACCTCTGGATCAACAATGCCGGCATCCTCTCGCCGATCGCCAAGCTGCGGGACGTGGACGTCGCGGACTTCCGCGCGCATATCGACATCAACTTGACCGGTGTATTCATCGGTACCCGCACCTACATTCGCCACCGCCGCGCCCACGGCGGTGGCGGTGTGCTGATCAACATCTCGTCGGGTGCGGCGTGGAACGCCTACGCGGGCTGGGGGGCCTATTGTGCAGGCAAGGCGGGCGTCGCGCTGCTGAGCGAGGTGGCCGCCGTCGAGGAAGCGGAGTCCGGGCTCCGCGTACACGCCGTCGCGCCGGGCGTGGTGGATACCGACATGCAGGCGATGATTCGCGACTGCTCGCCCGATCGCTTTCCCGACGTGCAGCAATTCCTCGACATGAAGCGCGACGGTGCCTTCAACAGCGGTGAGTACGTGGGCCGCGAACTCCTGGCCATCGCCTTCGATCCGGAGTGCCGGATCACTGAGGTGAATCACCGCCTGGAGTACGAGCAGGACTGAGCGGATATGGCCAGACGTCGGGTCTTCGTGACGGGTGCTACCGGGCTGGTGGGCTCACAGCTCTGCGTCGAGCTGGCGGAGGCCGGATGGGAGGTGCGGGCGCTGACGCGCCATGACCTCGAGCCGACCTTGCACCCATCCATCATCTGGATCCACGGCGACGTGCTGGAGGAGGGCTACTGGCCCTCGGCGGTGGATGGCGTAGACGCCATCGTCCACCTGGCCGGCGAGTCGGTCGCCGCCGGCCGCTGGACGGCGGAGCGCAAACGGGGGTTGATCGACAGCCGCATCTCGAGCACGGAGCGGATCCTGGACGGCGTGCGCGACGCCGAGCGCAAGCCAAAGGCCCTTCTGTGTGCCTCGGCGTGTGGCTACTACGGAGCCCGCGGTGGGGAGTTGCTCGACGAGGCTGCGCGGCCGGGCAGCGACTTCCTGGCGCAGCTCTGCGTCGATTGGGAGGCGGCTGCGCGGGCGGGCGAAAGCCTCGGCCTGCGTGTGGTCTGCCTGCGCTTTGGGATGGTGCTGGGCCGGGGGGGCGGGGCGCTGGCCCGCATGCTGCCAATCTTCCGCAAGGGCCTCGGCGGCCCGCTCGGCCCGCCGGACCGCTACACGCCGTGGGTGCATCTCGACGATGCCACGGCGCTGGTGCGGCGCGCCCTCGAGGGCGGAGACGATGCGATGAGCGGACCGGTCAACGTGGTCTCGCCCGGCGCCGTGCGGATGGGCGAGTTCGCGCGCGCGCTCGGCGATGCGCTCGGCAGGCCGGCCGTGCTGCCGGTGCCGCTCCTGGCACTCCGGCTCGTGCTCGGTGAAGCGGCTGACGCGCTGGTGCCCGGTCAGCACGTGATGCCACAGGCCGCATTCGAGGCCGGCTTCCGGTTCCGCTACGACCGGATCGCGGTCGCGTTGCGTTCTCTCGTCGGTCGAGCCTCCGGCTCGACCGACTAGCCCCTCCACCAGAGCAGGGCGAGCGCGATCACGGCCGCTGCCACGCTCGCGGCGAGCCAGAGCACGCGCCGCGGCTGGCTGCCCTCGAGGTCGGCCGGGGGTCGCGCGTCTCCGGATCTGCTCGCGGCCGGTGTCTTCTGCACGCCATCGACGATCTCGACTGTCTCCACGCCCTCCTCCATCTCCAAGCCCGCCACGCCGGCCACGACCTCGACGACCTGCACGGTCACGTTGTCGTGGCCGCCGTGCTCGTTGGCGCGCTCGACTAGCAGTCGAGCCGCTTCGGCGGGGGGGTGGTCGTCGAGGATCACCGCGATCTCGATCTCGTCCAGCATGCACGAGAGGCCGTCGGAGCACAGGAGGAAGCGGTCGCCGGGCAGCAGGTCGACGGCGGCCGCATCCACCTCGACCTGGGCGTCGATGCCGACGCAGCGCAGGATCTCGTTGCGGCGGGGGTGGACTGCGGCCTGCTCGGCGCTGATCAGTCCCCGCCGTTCGAGCTCGGCCACCACCGAGTGATCGCTCGTCAGTGCGCCGAGTTGGTTGTCGCGGTACCGGTAGGCGCGGGAATCGCCCACGTGCGCCACCCAGCCGCGGCCATCGGGTGCAAGCAGCAGCGCCACCGCCGTGGTCCCCATGCCGCGCAGCTCGGCGTCCTGCTTCGCCATCTCGTGGACGCGCGTGTTGGCGGTCTCGACGGCGCGGCGCAGGAGCGAATCGGGGTCTTCCGAGGCGGAATCGGGGTGATGAAAGATCTCGCCGATGGTCTCCACCGTCACCCGGCTGGCTGTCGCACCCGCACGATGGCCCCCCATGCCGTCTGCCAGGACGAGCAGGCGCCGGCCGGCTGCGTTCTCGAACTCGCGACACGCGTCTTCGTTGCGATTCCGGACGCGCCCCACGTCACTCAGGGAGGCGATGCAGAAGGTATGAGCCGACACCTGGTGCAGTCTAACAGTGGCCCGCAACGCTCGAGCGCAGACACGCGCCCAGCGACCGCAACCCGACCGAAGCGCCAGCACCCACCGCAGGCCCGCAGGCCCGCAGGGAGGGTGCTGGCCTCTATCGATCGCGCGATCGCGCGCGTGAACGCGCTACGGGCCCCGAGGCCAAAGGAGTGAGCGGCCGAAATCTTCGCTCTCGGCTCGCCCCGACTGCGCGGCCCAGGGCCGCGCAGGCTCCTAGGCGGACGGGATGTCCCGGTCGAGCACGGTCTTGCGACCGTCGCTCCGTGCACTCTCGATGGCCTGATCGCACAGGCTGCGCAACCGGTCGGAGAGCGCTTGAAGCACGCTCGCCGAGGTCTTCATATCGCCCTTGTTCTTGATGTGGTTCTTGATCTTGGAGGCGACGACGAGCACTTCCTGAGAATCGGACATGGCGGCGCTGGCCCCTTTCGTCGGCGCGTCCCTGCGGCGACCGGAGACGAGCACCCCCTGCTCGCCCTGGCCGACACGCCGATACAGGCGCGCCTCGACTCCACCTGAGGATGCACCAGATGGTGCGAAACGCAATACAGGGGCACGAGAGCGTGGCCTTGATCACAGCTTCACCGGCTGCCGGGCGGCTCCATCGAGCCGCCCGAGATTCCGGGGCTAGGCTAGGCGCGCGATGAAATTCAGCTTGTGCGGCGCGCGAGTGTGGGACGGCGTGGCGGCTCGGACGACCACTGCGGCGTGCTCGATCGAGATTGACTGTGGGTTGATCACCTCGGTCGATAAAAGTGGATCGGCGGACGACGGGCGCCGCGTGCACCTACCCGAGCACGCAGTGGCGCTGCCGGGACTGATCGATGCCCACGTCCACCTCGACCTGGACCCGACGCTCCTCGAGCCCGATGACCAGCTGGCCGCAGCGCGTGCGGACCGCGACCTGCGGATGCTGGCGCGAGCCGCTTCGATGGTGCGTGCCGGGATTACCACGGTGCGCGATCTGGGCGCAGGACAGTGGCGTGAGCTGGTGCTGCGCGACGCGATTGCGAAGGGTGAGATTCCGGGGCCGCGCGTGCTCTGTGCCGGCCAACCGGTCACGCTGCCGTCGGGGCACTGCCACTTCTGGGGGGGCGTGGCCGCCAACGCCGCCGAACGGGCCGACGTGATCGCACGCCAGGTCGAGCGTGGCGTGGACTGGATCAAGGTGATGGCGACCGGCGGCGTCTTCACGCGCGGCAGTGCGGTCGACCACGCCCAATTCGACGAGCCGGAGCTGCGCGAGATGGTGCGGCTGGCCCAAGCGGCCGGGCGCTCGGTCGCCGCCCACTGTCACGGCGCCGCCGGTATCCGCAACGCGGTCCGCGCCGGCGTTCGCACGATCGAGCACTGCTCGTTCGCGGGCAAGCAGGGCTTTGGGTCGGCGTTCGACCCGGAGGTGGTCGCGGATGTCGCACGCAGCGGGGCGTGGGTCTCGCCGACAGTGAATGCGGGTTGGGCGCGGCGGATCGAGAAGGACGGCAGGTCGACTGCCTTCCACGACCGCATGCGCGGAGTGCTGGCGGCGCTACGCGGGGCCGGTGTGCCGCTGATCGCGTCGACGGACGCCGGCATCCCCGGCGTGCGTCACGCCGACCTACCGATCGCGCTGCGCGCCTTCGCCCACTACGGCGACCTGACGCCGCTGGAGACCCTGCGTTCGGCCACCAGCGAGTCGGCCCGGGCGCTCGGGCTGGCGGAGGTCTGTGGCGCGCTGCGGCCGGGTCTGGCCGCGGACCTCGTCGTCGTCGAGGGGGATCCGCTGCTGGACCTCGCGGCGCTCGAGCGCCCGCTCTTGGTGGTGGCGGCCGGCCGCATCGTGTTGGACCGCACTGCCGAGCCCGTGGTCTGAGCTCGGCATCTGAGCAGCCACGCCGCGCGTGTTCACGCTGATGCGCGCGCGCTGGGCGGCATTGAGAAGTCGCCGGCCCGAGGCGTCCCAGCGCTCGCCAGAGCCTCAGCCCGCCTCGATGCTGCGCTGACCGAGCAGGTTCAGCTTGTAGCGGCGGATGACGTCGGGCTCGATACGGGCCCCCGACTCGTCCTGGAAGAAGAGGGCGTCCTCGGGGCACTGCACGACGCAGGCGCCACAGCGGATGCAGCGCTCGTCGTGGGCCAGCTCGACCTTGCGGACTTCCTCCCGCTTCTCGAAGCACGCCTCCGGGCAGACCTCCCAGCACCGGTAGACGCCCTCGCAGCGCTCTGTGTCCAGCGTGATCGACCACTTTCGCTCCTCGAAGTGACTGCCACCCTCGAGCGGTGTGCTGCCCGTGTAGTCGAAGGTGAGCAGAGCCGTCAGCAGCGTCGGCGCGAGCACGGCTGCGCCGATGGCCAGTCCGCTGCCGCCGGCGAGGACGGTCGCCGCCACCGATGCCGCGACGCTCGCCGTCGCCAACCCCCCCCGCCGGGCGGTGCCCAGGCGGTCGTAGAGCGTAAACACCGCAACCGACATCGACGCGATCAGCAGCCCGAGCGGCAGCACCCAATCCGGCTTCAGCCACAGCGCCGCCCCGCCCAGCACGAGCATGATCGGTGCCGCCCACATGACCGCCATCTGCAGTCGGTCCACGAGTGGGAAGAGCACACGCCGCATGGCGTCGGTCTTCTCTTGGGACGCGAGGTAGGCGGGTAGGTCGCGCATATGGACGGGCCCGAAGCGAAGACTCCAGCGGGTGCGTCGGAATACATCGAGCGCCAGCACGCCGGTGGCCGCCAGCTGCGGCAGGATCACGCGGCGATGGTCGACCTGGTCGGCGACGCCCGACGTCTTGAGCGCCGTCACCACCTGGTGAGTCGTGAGCTGACCGCCCGCCGCTGCGCACCATACGTTGATGCCACCGGAGGGCGCGACGAGCAGCCAGGCGTCGTGCCCTTCCAGGACCCGGAGCAGGCGGCGGACACTGAGGTCGTAGTTGCCCGTCAGCAGGACCGGACTCGAGCGGTCCGGCCGCCCGATGCGCCGCAGGCCCGGTTCGGTGGGCCAGGGAAAGAGGCGAAACGAGGTCTGCAGGACCTCCTTGATGAGATCGAGTATTCGCCCGCCGCCCCTCATGCCGCCCGCTGCGCCACCACCAGCTGCAGCGAGCCCAGCAGCCAGCAGGTCTGGCTGCGGATCGGCAGCCCCGTGGCTCGGATTTCGTCGCATAGATTGGGTACGGGTCGCGACAGACTCCCGACCAGCAGCCAGCCGATCGCGGCCTGTGGGATGCGCCAGAGCACCTGGGCCGCGCGCCGCCAGCCGGCCGGCGCGCGCACCTCGTCCGCTGCGATCAGGCGTCCGCCGGGTGCGAGCCGCTCTGTGGCTCGCTTCAACACCCAGCTGCGCTCACCCGGCGACATGTCCGACAGGCACAGGCTCAGCACGACGGCGTCGAACTCGCCGGCCGGCAGCCTGTCGATCTCCGACGCCGTCTGCTCGAGCCAGGTCACGGGCCCGGCGTGGCTCGGCCGGACGCGCGCCATCGCCTGCTCGATCATCTCCGGCGCCTGATCGATGGCCGTGACGCGAGCGCCCCGGGCGCACAGCCTCTGCGTCACTGCACCGGTCCCACAGCCGATCTCCAGCACGCGATCCCCGGGCTCGCGCACCGAGGCCTCGGCGACGGCGGCGTGCAGCATGGCGACACGGCCGAGGGTGAGGGCGCGCATCCCGGCGTCGTAGCGCTCGGGTGTGCCCTCCAGCCAGCGCATCAACGCCAGCGAGCTCACGGGGCCACCATGCGCCGCATCGTGTCGACCAGATCCTGCGCCAGTGCCTCCGGTGAGGGCAGCGCGTCCGGGTCGACGAAGTACTGCAGCAGCAGGCCGTCGATGGCGCCGATCAGGATCGAGGCGAGGACCCCCGCATCGAGGGTCGAGGCGACGCTGGCGTCGGCCTGCCCCTCGAGGATGACTGCCCTTATATCGCGGCGCAGCTCGCGGAAGTAGCCGCGCAACATGCCCGCGTCGGCGAGTCGCAGCTCGATGATCATGCGCCCGAAGGCGGCCCACTCGGGAAAGAGCGTCGCACAGGCTCGCACCAGGGCTTCGAGGCGCCCGATCGCGGAACCCCCGCCGCACAGGCAGGAGCGGAATAGATCCCGTTCCTGGTGCAGCATCTCGCGGACCAGGTCCGCCACCAGAGAGTCCTTGTCGGCGTAGTAGTGGTAGAGGCTCGAGCGGCCCATGCCGGCCGCTGCGGCGACGTGGGCGAGCCCGGTCCCCCCCACTCCCCGCTGTGCGAATACCCGCCGTGCGGCCGCGCGGATGTCCTCGCGTTGGATCTCGGCGTTGACGATCTTGGGCATCCCGGGCCTCGCTCGGTCGATGTGCTGCAGGATAGCCTTTTTCGACATTAGTGTCGAAAAAAAGGCTCGATCCCGACTCTCGAGGACGCCGGCGGTCGAGCACACTGGCGGTCGGGATCAGGCGGTCGGGATCAGGCGGTCGGGATCAGGCGGTGGCGAGGCGCCGGGCCACGAAGTGGGCGATGTGCTGGCGCACCTCGGTCGGTGCCCCGCTGAAGCGCAGACCGACGCCCGCGCGGCCCTGGTGGATGCACTCGGCGCGGGTCGAGACGATGCCTTCGCTGGGTAGTGCGAACTGCAGATTCATTCGCGTGCCCTCGGTGATCGACTGGCGGCTGCGGAAGAGACAGCCGCCCGCGGAGAGCGACACCACGTGGCCCACCGATCGCTGATCACGGCGGATGCAGCGGGCGGCGAGCTGCGTCGCCACACGCGGGACCGCGCGTGGTGTCATCTCCATCGCGCGCTGGATCAGCGGGTAGAGGTCCTGCAGCTCGACCGGCCGACCGACACGGCCCACGATGCGGCCGTCCTTGATCGCGAGTGGACGCAGGCCCGTCATCAGGATCACCGGCGTTTCGGGATCCTCTGCCTCGCTCGGGATTTTGGAGTACTGGCGCTCGTCGACCAGCCGCAGGTCGGTCCGCCAGGACGGATCGTCGAAGCGTCCCATCGCGAAGGCGGGGATGACCTGGTAGCCAAGGCCTCCGAGGGCTGCGCGGGTCTGGGGCGCGAAGGCGCGCGGGCCGACGTAGCTGGCGATACAGCCCCTCTCGGACGTAAGCTTTCTGTGCATGTCTCGTCTGATCGGCCCGTCTTCCAAGCGCTTTAGCGATTCGATCAGCGGCCCCCGGGGCGGCCATCTGGCGGCTCGCCCTTAGGTGCCGGGAGAACAGGTGCCGGGAGAATCCGCTCGGGTCGGACGCTTCGCGCCGTCGACCACGGGTCCGGCGCATCCGGGCACGTTGCTCGCCGGGCTGCTGTGCTGGCTGGATGCGCGGACGGCGGGTGCGCGCGTCTGCCTGCGGCTGGAGGATCTCGATCCGGACCGCTGTCGGCCCGAGTACGTCGATGCCATGCTCGAGGCGCTCGAGTGGCTGGGCCTGGATTGGGACGGCATTCGTCGCCAGAGCGAGCTCGCCGCGGCGCATGCCGCCGCCCTGGATCGCCTCGCCGAGGCCGGTCTGCTCTATCCGTGCTCCTGCAGTCGAAGCCAGATTCGCAAGCTGGCCCGTCGCGCGCCCGACGGCAGCTGGCGCTACCCCGGGACGTGCCGCGAACGTTCGCTGCCCGGGCCCGGTGAAGGCGGCTGGCGCGGATCGGATGCCGTGCTGCGCGTCCGCTTGCCCGACCGCGCCGCGGGTCGGGTAGACCTGATCGACGCGAGCGGCCATGACCTCTCGGGCCACCCCGCCGCCGACAACGGCGACCCCGCAGTGCGGCGACGCGATGGGGCCGTCGCCTACCACCTCGCCAGCGTCGTGGACGATTACGAAAGCGGCGTCACGCGCGTCGTTCGCGGCCGCGACCTGGCGCCGAGCACGCCGGTGCAGGTGATGCTGCAGCGACTGCTGGGTCTACCGACTCCCAGCTATCGGCATCATCTGCTGCTGCTGGAGCGCCACGGCGGGAAGCTCGCGAAGCTGCACGGCGCCGTGGGCTGGAACGCCCTGCGCGCCCACTACGACGGCGCCAGCCTGTGCGGCGTGCTGGCTCACGCCGCTGGGCTGCGCGACACCGATCGGCGGGTCACGCCCGGCGAGCTGCTCGCCGATTTCAGCTGGGACCGCGTCGCCGCGGCCGATCGCTTGATGGTTTGGGACGGTGAGCGA
>JAFDDH010000463.1 GCA_019310975.1 Deltaproteobacteria bacterium
GCGAGGCACCGCCCGAAATCGCGCAGGGGGGAGCGGAGAAGCCGGGAGAAGACGGCGCCTAGACGCCACCCTGCAATCCTACCGGATCGATCTGAGGGAGTAGGTCCGTCCGCTTGAAAAATCAGCGTCGTGACGAAGAGACATGCATCCCACCGCCCGAGCGATCCCCGAATTCCCGCGTGCCCCGGCCCTGAGCTCCCCCCACCAGACACCTTGTGCGATTCCGTTTTCGGCTTGCCGGCCGACAATCCAGTGATCGGACGACAGGGATGCTGCGGCTCCGTTTCTGGGGCGATCGGCCTCATGGGAGGGCGCTCGCACTCATGCCCAGTCTCGTGGGGAGTTCGAGCCGGCGTGCACGCGACCTCAGGCAGACGCTGTAGTGTCCTCGCCTGTGCACGCATGGTGAGTCGAGATAACGGCCCGTGAACGAGCGCGCCGCAGCCCGTAGGTGGTTGGTGTCGGGAGCAACGCCTTGGCGCCGCAACCGGCTTCCAGCGCATCCAACACTCTGCGGGTTCACGGCAATATCAATCTTCAGGGTCCTCAGGGCTTCCAGGCCGACGTGGTGATGGTTGCATCGATCGATGGACAGGTGTTTGCAGTGGCTCCGGTACCCCTCTTCGACAGCTGGCACGGGTACGCACTAGTCGGTCTGAGTCTCCTGCTCACGGCGGCCTGGGCGAAGCGCTGTCGAACTCCAGGATTCTCTCAGTAGGCATTCGGCCTCGATTCTGCATCGATTCCGAGGGGGTGGCCGAACACCCGGAAGAAGCTTCACGAGAGCTTTTGCGAGGTGCCCGAAGTGGAACCCGCGCGATGCTCGGTGAAAACGCTGCTAGCCTCTACGGCTACGACCAGGGGGGCCGCGCCGCAGGTGTCGCGCGCCCGGGCCCGCTCCCCGGCAATTTCCAACCTTGGGGTCGATGTTGCCCGCGTCATCCGCGACCACCACGCAGCGCACGCAAGTCGCCCCTGAATCTCTTTCCTGGTCGACGATCGGACTCTACGGCTTCCCGACGGTCGCCGTGAACTTCGTCTACATGCTCATCATGGTCATGTACATGAACTTCGCGACGGACGTCCTGATGATCGCGCCCGCGACTGTCGGTGCGATCTTCTTCGCTTCGAAGATATGGGATGCGGTCTCCGATCCGCTGGTCGGATTCCTGAGTGACAAGACGCGCTCGCGGCTCGGCCGTCGGCGGTCGTGGATGCTCGCCTCCGGCCTCCCGATCGCAGGCTTCGCGTTCATGCTGTGGGCACCGCCAGAGGGTCTGTCGGAAACTGCACTGGTGCTCTGGATTGCCGTGGCAATCTTCGGATTCTATACGGCCTATACCTCGTTCTACGTGCCGCAGCTCGCACTCGGCGCCGAGCTCTCCTTCGAAGTCGGAGAGCGCAATCGGCTCTACGGATCGCGCCAGATCGGATCGGCGGTCGGGCTGCTGCTGGCGTTCACGCTCGGTGCTCCGCTGCTCGAGCATCAGGCGACGGCGCGCACCACCGCGGCCGGGCTCGGCGAAATCGCCGGGCTGGCATGTCTGCTTTCGATCGTGACCGCGGTGCTGCTCCTGCCTCGCGAGCCGACCGCTGCCGAAGGGCGTGGGGGCCGCAACCTCGCCGGCGCCATGCGCGACGTCTGGCGCAACCCACACGCTCGAATCCTGCTCTTCGTCTTCTTCATCGAGATGTTTGGCGTGGGCGGAACCAGCGTGATGGCGCCCTACATCGTCAAGTACGTGATCAAGCTCGAGGGCGTTCTCGGGATCGTCCTGCTGGCCTACGTGCTACCCACCGCCGCATCGATTCCCGTCTGGGTCTGGCTCGCCCGCCACTTCGAGCGTCACCGGCTGTGGATGGCGGGCATGGCGATGAGCGCGATCGGTTACGGCAGCCTGATCTTCCTCGATGAGGGGCGGCTCGGCGTGATGCTCTTCTGCTCGGTCATGTGCGGAACCGGATCGGGCTGCGGGAGCACCCTCGGACAAGCCATCAAGGCGGACGTGATCGACTACGACGAGTACGTCACCGGCGAGCGGAAGGAGGGCTCGTACTTCGCGATCTGGGCTTTCGTGGGCAAGCTCGCTCGTGGGCCGGCTATACCGAGAACGTCGACCAGCCGGAGTCGATCCGAAACGTGATGATCCTGCTCAACGGTGGCGTCCCCTTCATGTGCTTCGTAGTCGGCATTGCCGCCTTCACCCGCTTCCGACTGGACAGCAGCGAGCACCGGCGCATTCGGAATGCGATCGACCGGCGCGCCCGCGGCACGGAAGAAGCGCATCGGCCGGAGAGCCGGCAAAGCGAGAAGTGAACCATCCCCCGATCTGGCACATCCCATTCACCTTCAACAAGATCGGGCTATTTGACATACTGTCACTCATCGGCGCTCGCGAAATGCACTGTCTGTCCTACGCCCTGTGGCAGTGGACGAATCGAATCAACGCGCCGCGGGCTTGGCATCCAGCATGCCGAGCCTGGTCCCGGGCCCCCGAATTGTCGATCGGCATCTCCGCGGTGGACCAGAGCTCCGCGAGCGCTAGAGCACCCGCGGCTTCGTGGTCGTCGCCGATCAGGTTGCCGA
>JAFDDH010000007.1 GCA_019310975.1 Deltaproteobacteria bacterium
TCGGTCTCAGCACCACGATCGAGGTGGACATCACGAGCGATGTCGATTGGGATACGAGCTACAAGACCCAGCTCGTCGTCACAGACTTCGACAAGACGAGCCAGAATCTGCTCACGATGTTGTCGGTGGAGATCCTCGGTCCGATCGATCTGGACCTGACCTTCAATTGGGATTGGATCAGCTCGCCCGAGCCGAATGCGGATGGGAACGTCCCCGAGAAGAGCGACTTCCGAATCTCTGCGGGCTTCGGGGTCGACTTCTAGGGCGAGCCGCATCCAGATGGCCCGCGTCGGCCGAGCGAGCTCGATTGCCGGCCCGGGAGTGCTTCGCACTCCTCGCTTGGCCGTCTACGAGTTCATCGACTCCAGGAACTCTTCGTTGCTCTCGGTCGCCTTGATCTTGCCGAGCAGAAACTCCATCGAGTCCACGGCCGAGAGCGGGGCCAGCACCTTGCGCAGGATATACATGCGGTTCAGCGCATTCTCTTCCATTAGCAGTTCCTCGCGACGTGTCGCCGAGCGATTGATGTCGATGGCCGGGTAGGTACGGCGGTCGGCGAGCTTGCGGTCGAGCACCAGCTCGCTGTTGCCCGTGCCCTTGAACTCCTCGAAGATGACCTCGTCCATCCGCGAGCCGGTTTCGATCAGCGCCGTGCCGACGATGGTGAGGCTGCCGCCCTCCTCGACGTTGCGTGCGGCCCCGAAGAAGCGCTTGGGCTTGTGGAGCGCATTGGAGTCGACACCGCCCGAGAGGATCTTGCCCGAGTGCGGGACCACGGTGTTGTGGGCGCGGGCGAGGCGCGTGATGGAGTCCAGCAGGATCACCACGTCGCGGTTGTGCTCGACCAGCCGCTTCGCCTTGGCGATCACCATGTCGGCGACCTGGACGTGGCGCGTGGCGGGCTCGTCGAAGGTCGAGGAGATCACCTCGGCCTTCACCGTGCGCTGCATATCGGTCACCTCCTCGGGCCGCTCGTCGATCAAGAGCACGATCAGGTAGACGTCCGGGTGGTTCTCCGCGATGGCGTTCGCGATGTCCTTGATCACCATCGTCTTGCCCGCCTTCGGCGGGGAGGTGATCAGCGCACGCTGCCCCTTCCCGATCGGCGCGATCAGGTCGATGATGCGGGTGGTGAGCCCGCCAGACTTCGATTCCAGGACGAACTTGTCCTCGGGGTAGAGGGGCGTGAGATTGTCGAAGAGAATCTTGTGCTTGGCCTTGTCGGGCTCCTCGAAA
The DNA here is from genome assembly GCA_019310975.1 of Deltaproteobacteria bacterium. Lineage (GTDB taxonomy): Bacteria > Myxococcota_A > UBA9160 > UBA9160 > UBA4427 > JAFDDH01. The sequence continues at coordinate 1,237 of JAFDDH010000007.1, forward strand.
TTGATCCGTTCGACCTTGAGGAGCGCGAAGTAGCGTTCGTTCTCCTTCGGAGGCCGCACCTGGCCCTCGACGGTGTCTCCCGTACGCAGGTTGAAGCGACGGATCTGTGAGGGCGAGACGTAGATATCGTCGGGTCCAGCCTGGTAGTTCTGGTCCGGGGCACGCAGGAAACCGAAGCCATCCTGCAGAATTTCGAGTACACCCTCGGCGAAGTGGAGGATCGCGAAGAGCAGATCCTGCTTCTTCATCCCCGCTGCGTTCTCGACGCTCATCGCCTCCGCGAAGACTGTGAGCTCCTGCATGGTCTGCTGCTTGAGCTCTTTGACATAGAGGCGCTCGGTCTCCTCGTCATCCACCATGCTGGCCTCTTCTTCGGCCAGCTCGGCGTCGGAGGGCAGATAGTCTCGCTTGGGCGCACCCGCGTCGGCGCGTTGGTTGCCCCGATTGCCGCCGGATCTCGAGCGCCGGCTGCGCCCACGACGATTGCGGCCTGGCTGCTGCGGGGTACCGCTCCCGGAATCACTCGCTCGGTCGCTGCTCACGTCGTCCATCTCCTGCTTCGAAGGATCATGCTGTGTGGAGTTGGGGGATCGGTCGGGGAGGCGGTGTTTCGGTGGGACCTGCTGCGGCTGAGTTTCCGGGGGGTTCGCGGAGGATCGGGATCAATCGGGAATCAGACGGGCATGGCCAGCGGCCTGGGGAGGGCGCGAGAACAGTACGGCTCGGGTCGAAGGGGCGGCTTCGCGGTTGGGACCGAGCGGCACGGCTGGCTGTCGCCTGTATACCTTTGCCTGATGCCTTTGCCTGGTTGGTGGATGCCTATTCGGCAGAATACTCCGAGAAGTTGACGATATTCTCACGATCGTCCGGTCGCTGCGGCGTGCCCGGGTTGATCGCTTTCTGGGTCTCGCTTCTCGGCTCCTTTGGTCAAAGGTCGATGGTCAAAGGTCGATGGTCAAAGGTCGATGGTCAAAGGTCGATTGGTCAAAGGTCGATGATCGACGGCGCTCGTGCCCCTTGTAACCCCCTGTCCCCCTTCTACCTACCGCTACCGCGCCTCATCTCGGACGACCCCGAACAGGGTGTTTGAGTCGGAGTACGTCGGGCCTCGTCGAGGGACGTATCGATTTCTTGACCGTATCGGGGGGTCCGAGGGCTGTCAAGGCTGTGTCTGCCGGTGCCTTTCAGCGGCCTGCTCGTGCCGAGATATGGTGAACGAGCCTCCCCGCGTGCTCACCGTCGCGACGGTACGAATGGAAACGCCGCGCATCGCATGACGTACAGGCTCCGGCCAGCATCGCCACCGAGCCTTCGCGCACGCCGGCGCGACCGAGGGCGAGGGCGACGAGGTCGCCGAGTGCGAGTCGGCGATGCCCCGGACGCGTCGGCTCGCTGGCGTCATCCACCGCTTCGCCGAAGCGCGCCCGCAGTGTGTCGAGAACAGGCGCGTCGACCTCATAGCAGCTTGCCCCGATGTGCGGACCGATCACCGCGACGAGGTCGGCGTGCACGCCGCCACACTGCACCCGCAACGCGGAGATGCCGGCCTCGACGACACCCGCCCCGAGCCCTCGCCAGCCCGCGTGGATGGCGGCCACCGCCGAGCCATCGCGAGCGGCCGCCAGGATGGGTACACAGTCCGCGGTCATCACCCCGACCGGGCGCTGAGTCTGGCACGACACCACGGCGTCGGCCTCATCGTGGCTCGGCACGCCCTCCTCGTCCACGATCGCGACGGCGATCCCGTGCACCTGACGCACGCGCAGCAGGCCGGCGGGTGGCGCGGCATCGATCACCCCAAAGCCGTGCGGGACGCCGATTCGATCGAGCAGGGGATGCCGGATGAATTCAGCCAGCGCGCGTCTCCCGGGTCGCCAACGCATCGAGGAGTGTCTGCATATCCGGCGGCAGCGGCGCCTCGAAGCGCAGCGTCTGCCCACCAATCGGGTGGGTGAAGCCGAGCACGGCGGCGTGCAGTGCGGGTCGGTCGAGTGTCGCAATGCCGGGCTGACGCCTGCGTCGACCCCGCCCATAGACGACGTCGCCGTGGATGGGCAGGCCCACCGACGCGAGGTGGACGCGAATCTGATGCGTGCGACCCGTCTCGGGCCGCACCTCGAGCCAGGCATGTGCGCTCGCTGGAAAGCGCTCGAGCACCCGCCAGTTCGTGACGGCCGCACGGCCGGAGCGCGTGCGCACCGACATGCGCTTGCGATCACGCGGGTGACGTCCGATCGACCGATCGATGCGTGAGGCACCCGCACTGGGAGATCCGCGAACGATGGTGCGGTAGAGGCGCAGGATTGTGTGATCGTGGAACTGCGCCGCCAGCCCCTGATGGGCGGCATCTGTCTTCGCCACCACGATGACCCCCGAGGTTCCTCGATCGAGGCGGTGCACGATGCCGGGTCGCAAGACGCCCCCCACGCCCGCCAGGTCGCTGCAATGATGCAGCAGCGCATGCACCAGGGTGCCGCTCCAATGCCCGGGTGCCGGATGAACCACCATCCCGGGCGGCTTATCGATCACCACCAGATCCGTGTCCTCGTGGAGAATGACGAGTGGGATGGCCTCGGGCTCGATGGCCAGCTCGACGGGCTCGGGCGGCCTCGCCTCCAAGCGGACGCCCTCAACCAACTTGCGGCTCGGCCGCAGCACCGCCTGTCCATCGACACGCACACGCCCATCCGCGATCCAGCGCCTCACCTGGGATCGCGGCACGCCCGAGAGTATCGCCAGCGCCTGGTCGATGCGCTGCCCGGCGAGCTCATCACCCACCGTGAAGGCGAGCGCGTCGCCTTCCGCTCCGGCCGTCATTGCCCGTAGGCTGGCAGCCCGACCCAGAATGCCGTGCGCCGGACCATCTAGTGCCGACCGAGGAAGCTGGAGCGTGCGTGCGCGCCGCGCTCGCTGTCGAGCCGGACGAGATAGCTGGCCACGACGCGAGTCGGCTCGAGTCCGATGGTCCGCGCATAAGCGGTCAAAAAGCCGCGTACGTAGACGGTGGCCGGGAGGTCTGCGAAGTTCTCCTCCTCGATGTGGCTCAGGTTCGCGATCGAGACCTTGGTGATGTCTGCGATCTGATCGAGGTCGAAGCCCCGTCGCATGCGCGCGCGGCGCAGCATGGCGCCGTCGAAGTCACCTCTCTCCTCCTCGACGTCGGCCTCGAGGTCGCGGAATGCATCGCTGGCGCCACTCAGGCTCTCGACTTCGACATCCGGCAGTGGTGAATCGTCCGGAGGGACCTCGACCGCCCTTGGATCCGCCGCCTGGCGTGCGCTCGCGCCGGCCGAAGCGCCGTTCCCAAGAGCTGGCTGATCGACCTGCGCGTCGTAAGCGCGCCGCGTGCCCTCATCGGCGAGAACCCGGTAGGCCTCGTCGATGCGCTCGCGGATCACCGATGAATCGCGCTCCCCGAAGATCGAGTAGAGGGCGAGGCTGTCGTCCGCATAGGTGCCACGCACCACATGATAGGCGCGCTCGATCTCTTCGGGCGACGCCCCGCGTCCGACCTCCAGGACTTCGTAATAGTCCTGCTCGTACAACGATCTCACGTCTGTGTGACTCCGGCGATCTTGCGCGCGATGCGTTGTAGGTAGATCGCCGCATCCGAGCTGCTCTGACTCGCAACCACCGGCCTGCGTGCCGCCACCGATCGCCGCGCCTCCTCATCATGGTTCACGTAGCCCAGGTACTCGGCCTCGATGCCGAAGAATTTGCGACACACACTCGAAACCGCAAAGCCGAGCTTCACGTCCTCGGCGGTGCGCACCTCGTTGACGATGATCTTGGGACGAAACGAGCGCATGGTCTCGACGAAGCGCCGGCCCTCCATCGGATCGAGGGTCTCGATCTCGCGCAGCAAATCGAAGGGGGTGCGAATACCACGTTCGTTGCGTTGGTCCATCGCTTGGGTGACGAGATTGCGAACACCGTGCCCCGCCATCGCGAGACGCAATCGGCGGTAGAAGGCGGCGCGTAGGAACGTGTAGGCGTTCTCGACCGATGTGGGTTCGGGGTGCAGGACGAGCAGACCATCGTCCGCCACCAAGAAGTAGTCGAGCACGGAAGAGTGCGTACCGGCTCCGAGGTCGATCAGCACGAAGTCGGCTGGCAGCTGGCGGAGCGAGCGCATCAGACGCACGCGTCGCAGATGGCTGGGCTGGGCCTCACCGAGGTGGGCGTGCGTGCCCGCAATGACCTGGAGATTGACCTCTTCGGTATCGATGAGGAGCTTGCCGAGATCATCCTCGCGCTGGGCCACGAAGTCGGCCAGGCTCTTTCGCGGTGTCGGCACACCGAGGCAGGTGTGGAGGTTGGCGCCCTCGAGGTCGGCGTCGACGGCCACCACGCGGTAGCCCATGCGCGAGAGCGCAGTGGCCAGATTGGCGCTCACGAATGTCTTGCCAACACCGCCCTTGCCGCCGCCCAGGGAGATGATGCGAGGACCGCTCTTCGAGGCGCTCTTGGACGGAGTGGTCGGCGGCAGGCGCGGTGCCTGCCCGACCGGCGACGGACCGGCACCATGACCAGCACTCTGACCAGCACTCTGACCAGCACTACGACGACCACTGGTGTGTGTATTGCTCGGATCCGTGACTCAGCCCCCCGTCGAGTCCCGCCGTGGCCCGGAACAACCTACAGGATGGACAATCGCGCTTCAATGCAATGCGCTGGTCAGCGCGTCGATGACGGTGTCGGTCTCGCGATCGGCCACCGTGCGGAGATCGAGTAGCACGGCATCGTCACGCACGCGCACCAGCACGGGGGGCGTGTGCTCGCGAAGGCGGGCCGCGACCCTCTCGGCGCCCGCGCTCGTCCGAACCTCGAGCACCCAGCTCTCGAGTTCGAAGCCGGGCAACGAGCCGCCGCCGACCGGCACACGATCGCGCTTGACGCCGATCTCGGCGCCAAGCGAGTGGGCGGAGACGCGCTCGGCGAGCGCCTTGGCGAGCGCCGCGGCACGGGCCTGCAGATGCCCGCTGGGCTCGAGGAGCTGACGCACCACGGGCAGCTCATACTCGGCACGGCCGTCCAGCATCGCGGCAAGAGTCCAGTCCAGCGCGGCGAGTGTCATTTTGTCGAGCCGCAGCGCCCGTGCGAGAGGATTCTTCCGCATCGCGGTGACAGCTTCGCTGCGGCCGAGCACGATCCCGGCCTGAGGGCCGCCCATCAACTTATCACCCGAGAAGCAGATCACGTCCGGCTCCTCGCGCAGCCGTCCGGGCACCCAGGAATCCTCGGGTAGTCCGCGTGAGCGCAGGTCCAGGAGCGTCCCGCTGCCGAGGTCCTCGGCCACGGGAACACCGTGCTCGCGCCCCAGAGCAACCAGCTCGCCCAGCGAGACCTCCTTCACGAAACCGCGCAGCTCGAAGTTGCTGCGGTGCACCTTGAGGAGCAGGCCGGTCTCCGACCCAATCGCCTGCTCGTAGTCGCTCGCATGGGTGCGGTTCGTCGAGCCGACCTCCACCAGCCGCACGCCGGCGCGGCGCATGATCTCCGGCACGCGAAACGAGCCACCGATCTCCACCAGCTCGCCGCGCGAGACGATGACCTCTCGCCCGGCCGCCAACGTGTTCAGGACGAGAAGCACGGCCGCGGCGTTGTTGTTGCACGCGTAGGCGGCCTCGGCGCCCGAGAGCAGTCGCAGCTTGGTGGCCAGGGCGCCCAGCCGATCTCCCCGCCCACCGCTGGCCAGGTCCAGCTCGAGGTCCGAATAGCCGGCCGCCGCCTCAGCGGCAGCCGCCGCTGCACCGGCCGCCATCGGGGCCCGGCCCAGGTTGGTGTGCAGCACCACGCCGGTGGCGTTGACGACCCGGCCGGGGTGCGGTCGGACGAGCTGGGCGGCCAGGCGGGCGGCGCGAACGGCCGAATCGTCGACCGACGCCTTTGTTTGTTGCTTTTTACCCTCATTTCTCGACTCGGTCAGGGCCAGGCGGGCCTCGGCGACGACTTGACGCGCCGCCTCGACGGTCGCCCAGCGGGGCAATGTCGAATTCTGCTCGAGCACGGCAGCCGTCAGCCGATCCACAGAAGGGATGTCACGTCGCGGGTCTGTGTTGACGCGGCGGCTCTGATCCATGATCGTATTTCCCAGTGATTAAGACGGAGGAAGCTGGCTCATAGTCCGAACCCGGCGGGGAGCGCCGGCCCATCGCCCGACTTCGCGAGACGATACCCAGGGATCCAAGGAATCCGAGGTATCCGCTGACGTGGGGCAACCTAGGTGACCCAAGTGGTGACATAGGTGATCGCTGATCGATCGGGCCAAGCGACTCGAGTTCCCAGCTGAGCGGATCGTCCGAGCGGGCGGTCGGGATCGGGCGGACCCGATGAGGTGAATGGTGGCGGGGCGCTGCCGATTGGGGCTTGTCGGGCAAAACATCCAGCGGGAACCGTACATTTTAGAACCTGTGCGAGTCAATGATTTGTTGTTTGTTTTCGGGATATTAGAGAAAGTCTCCACCCACGAGGGCCGGCCCTGGGCCGTCCCGATCCCCTGCTAGCCACCCCGCCTCGGCGGCCTCCAGCCGCCGCAAGACTCTCCGATGCGAATCTCGAGACGGCTCGCCAATGCCCGGAGAGCAGAGGAACGTCCGTCCGACGATCGGCCAAGCCGCCGACCGCCCGCGCGCCACGCGCCCTCTGCCGCTCCGCGGCGAGTAGAGAAAAATGCAAAACGAGATCGTCATCAACGTCGACGCGGGCCAGACGCGCGTCGCGCTGCTTGAGCAGAGTGTCTTTACCGAGCTCCACATCGAGAGAGAGGCCGAAAAGAGCGTCGTCGGCAACGTCGTCAAGGGAAGGGTGAGCCGTGTGCTTCCCGGCATGCAGGCCGCCTTCGTGGATATCGGGCTCGAGAAAGCCGCCTTCCTGTACGTGGGCGACTACTTCTCCAACACGCCCGGCGACGACGACACCCCGGAGGTGCCGCGCCACCGCAGGCGCCGCAACGGCCGAGGTCAACCACCCAAGATCGAGACGGTGCTTTCCGAGGGGCAGGAGATCGTCGTCCAGATCGCCAAGGCGCCGATCGGGACCAAGGGCGCGCGCATCACCTCGAATATCTCGATTCCTGGGCGGCACCTGGTACTCACGCCCTCGTCGCGGCGGGTCGGGGTGTCGCGCCGCATCGGCTCCGATCGGGAGCGCCGTCGCCTGCGCGAGATCGTCGAGCGGCTGCGCCCGAAAGATCTCGGCTTCATCATCCGGACCGCGGGCGAGAACGTGCGCGAGGCCGACCTCGAAGCGGACATCCGCTACCTCCACTCGATCTGGCAGAAGATCCAGCTCGGCCACGTCGAGAAGTCGGCACCCGCCGAGCTACACGCCGAGCACGACCTCGAGCTGCGCATCATCCGCGATTTCGCAAACGACGACACCAAGCGCATCGTGGTCGACGACCTGCAGGCGCACGCCAATCTGGTCGAGTTCATAGGCGAGTTCGTCGCGGATCCAAAGCCCGAGATCGAGCACTACACCGACCCCGTGCCGGTCTTCGACCACCTCGGCATCGAATCAGAGATCCACGCGAACCTCGAGCGCAAGGTCTGGCTCAAGTCCGGCGGCTCGCTGATCGTCGATCAGTGCGAGGCACTGACCGCCATCGACGTCAATACCGGGCGCTTCGTCGGCAAACGCGACCTCGAGGAGACGGTCTTCAAAACCAACCTCGAGGCCGTCAAGGAGGTGGTCCACCAGCTCCGCTTCCGCAATATCGGCGGACTGATCATCATCGACCTGATCGACATGGAGTCCGCTGAGCATCGCGACAAGGTCTACCGCGCGTTGCAGGACGCGCTGCGCTCCGACAAGTTGCGCACCAACATCTTGAAGATCTCCGAGCTCGGTCTGGTGGAGATGACGCGCAAGCGCACGCGCGAGAGTCTGGTGCAGACGCTCTGCGAGCCGTGCTCGCACTGCGAGGGTCGCGGCTACATTCTCTCGGGCGACACCGTCGCCTACAACATCCTGCGCGAGATCCGGAACGATCTGCCGCGCTTCTGCGGCCGTCGCATTGCCATTTCGGTGAGCCCGCGCGTGGCCGAGATGCTGCTCTCCCACGAGTCCAAGCCGCTGCACGCGCTCGAGCAGGAGCTCGACCGTGAGATCGAGATCCGCGCTCGTCCCGGTCTCCATCAGGAGCAGTTCGAGGTCGAGGCCCTCGACGCGGGACCGCCCGTAGACATCAAGCTCGCCTGGCTGCGTGATCCCGCAGAAATCGCCGCCGAAGAGCGAGCCGCCGACAAGAACAAGGGTGACAAGAACAAGAACGGACGCGGCGGACGCGGCAAGGGCGGCCGCCGTCGAGGCGGAGGACGAGCGGGCCGCCGAAGGCGCCGAGCCGAGCGCCGACGAGGGCGTCGCGGCCGCCGCAGAGACGCCGAGCCCAGACGGGACGGAGACGGGCGCGGGGTCCGGAACGCCCGTGCTCGGCGAGCCAGCCCAAGAAGCCCAATCCCCGGAGGGGGCCGGGCCGGATGGGGCCTCGTCGCAGCCCAGCGATCGACTGCCGATCAGCCAGCCCGGCCCGACGCCAGGCGTTGCGCCGTCCGAGCCCAGCCCACAGTCTGGCTCCGAGACCGTCGCCGAGCCGGCCGAAGAGCCGACCCCGAATCCGCTCGCCGAAACCGCCGCCCAGGCGATGACAAGCGCGGAACCGCTTGACGATGAAGCGGAATCGCGGATACTACCGCGCTCCGAAGACACGAGGTGAGCCATGTACGCGGTCGTTCGCACAGGTGGAAAACAGCTCCGGGTCGAGCCCGGTGAACGGGTTCGGGTGGAGAAGCTTCCGGGGGACGTGGGTGGCCGCGTCGAGCTCGACGACGTCCTGCTGGTCGCGGGCGAAGATGCCGTCCAAATTGGCACACCGCTCGTGGTCGGCGCCAAGGTGACGGGCACCATCACCGCGCAGGCCCGACACCCGAAGATCACTGTCTTCAAGATGAAGCGCCGCAAGGGCTACCGCCGCAAGCAGGGCCACCGCCAGGACTACACCGAGATCCAGGTAGACAAGATCGAGAGCTGAGCGATCGTGCTGCGCCCTGGGCGCAGCGTCGCGGATCCTCCGAGGCAGGGACGGGAACGAGATGGCACACAAAAAAGGGCAGGGCAGCTCCCGCAACGGGCGCGACAGCAACGGTCAGCGCCGCGGCATGAAGGTCTTTGGCGGCCAGCAGGTCAGCGCGGGTTCCATCCTCGTCCGTCAGCTCGGTACGCGGATCCATCCGGGCCGCAACGTCGGCTGCGGAAAGGACTTCACGCTCTTCGCGCTGAGCGACGGCAAGGTGAGGTACGGCAAGCGGCGTGGCCGCACCCTCGCCCACGTCGACGAAGCCTAACCGGTCGGCCGACCGGTCGGCGGATGACAGTGGGTCGGTCATTGCGATGAGACATCGCTAGGACGCGGCCGACATCGGCTTCTGTCGAGTTCGGGCATATTGCTCTTTGGCTAGCTGGTCGAACGGCTTCGATGGCTGGTCGGCAGGGCGTCTCCGCGGCGGTGAGGTGGGTCCGTGAAGAGCTCGCATGCGTTCGTCGATGAAGCACACATCAGCGTAGTCTCCGGCGACGGTGGCGACGGGATGGTGTCCTATCGAAGGGAGAAGTTCGTTCCCTTCGGCGGACCGAATGGCGGTGACGGTGGCCGCGGCGGCGACGTCGTGCTGATCGCAGACCGCGGACTCAACACGCTGACCGACTTCCATCACCGCCAGCGCATCGTGGCGAAGGCCGGTCAGCATGGCGGATCGTCTGAGAAGACCGGCGCGCGCGGCGAATCCGTCGAACTGCGGGTCCCCATCGGCACCGTGATCTACGACGACGAGCCCGGCGCGGACGCCGACCTCCTCGCCGATCTGACCGCGCATGGCCAGCGCTTCCTGGCTGTCGCCGGCGGCACGGGCGGCTGGGGGAATGCGCGCTTCAAGAAGCCCACCCGCCAAGCGCCCGACTTCGCGCTCGAGGGCCGGGCCGGCGAGACGCGCCGACTACGCCTCTCCCTCAAGCTGTTGGCCGACGTCGGGCTCATCGGCTTCCCCAATGCCGGAAAGTCGACGCTGCTGCGCCGCCTGTCGGCCGCCAAGCCCAAGGTGGCCTCGTATCCGTTCACGACTCTCAGGCCCTCGCTCGGCGTAGTCGAGCAGGGCGATGCGCGCTTCGTGGTGGCCGACATTCCGGGACTCATCGAGGGCGCCAGCGAGGGCGCCGGACTCGGCCACCAATTCCTGCGTCACGTGGAGCGAACTCTGGTGCTCATCCACTTGCTCGATCTGGGCGCCTGGCTCCACGAGGGCCGCGATCCGATCGCCGACTACGACGCCATCCGCGCCGAGCTCGAGCGCTATCAGCCCGAGCTACTCGGGCGGCGCGAGATCGTCGTGCTCAGCAAGATGGACCTGGTAAGCGAACGCGCAGCCCTCGACGAGCTGCGCGGCCGCCTCGAGGCGCGCGGGCTTCAGGTCCTCGAAATCTCGGGGGCGACCGGCCTGGGCGGCACGGAGCTGGTACGCACTATGCTGAGCGCAGTCGAGGAGGAGCGAGCGGCCGCACAGGCGCTCGCCGATGCCACATCCCGTGAGCGGACCGCAGTGGATGATTGACGCGAGATCGGATTCGGTGCGCGAAATCCAGCGCAGTGCCAAGCGGATCGTCATCAAGGTCGGCAGCAGCACGCTGACGCGTGATGGCAAGCTGCGCCCGCGCAAATTCTCGCAGCTCGCCGCGCAGATCAGCGGGCTCGTGCATGACGCGCGCCAGGTCGTGCTCGTCTCGTCGGGTGCCATCGCGGTCGGGAGCCACCGGCTCGGCTGGAGCCATCCCGGGCGCTCGATCCCCGAGAAGCAAGCCGCTGCCGCAGTGGGGCAGATCGGGCTGGTCGAGATGTACCAGCGGCGCTTCGATCGCCACGGCCAGCACATCGCGCAGGTACTCCTGACCCGCGCCGGGCTGGAGGATCGCGAGCGCTTCATCAACGCGCGCCACACATTGCTCGAGCTGCTGAAGCTCGGCGTCGTCCCGGTCGTGAATGAGAACGACACGGTGGCCACCGACGAGATCCGCTTCGGCGACAACGACAACCTCTCCGCCACCATCGTCAATCTGATTGGCGCGGATCTCCTCGTGATCCTCACGGATGTCGATGGCCTCCACAGCGAGCCTCCGACACCCGGCCAGAAGAAGCCCGAACTCTTCGGCGTGATCGAGCGCCTCACGCCCGAGATCTGGGCGGCGGCGCGCGGATCCGACAGCAGCTTCGGACGCGGTGGCATGATCACCAAGCTCGAGGCGGCGCACAGCGCCTCCCTCTCGGGCGCCGCCACCGTGCTCTGCAACGGCGCCCGCGCCGACATTCTCGAACGCGTCGCCGCGGGCGAGGCCGTCGGTACCCTCATCCTGCCCGGCGAGCGACTGGCCAGCCGCAAGCATTGGCTCGCCTTCACGACGCGCACACGCGGGGCCATGGTGGTGGACGACGGCGCTGCCACGGCGCTCCGCAGCCGTGGTCGAAGCCTGCTTCCCGCGGGCGTCGTCGAGGTGCGCGGCGATTTTGGGATGGGCGACCCGGTGGTCTGCCTCGACACACGCGGCACCGAGATCGCCCGCGGCCTGGTGGCCTACAGCGCCAAGGAGGTGGCCCGCATAATCGGCCGTTCCACGAAGGAGATCGTCCAGGTGCTAGGCTATTCGAATGGGGACGAGGTCATTCACCGGGACGACCTGGTGATTCTCACTCCATAGCGGCAGCCAGCACACCCAGAGAGACGCTTCCAGCCGGGTTCCCGGCGACGGTGGATCACGGGAGATCGCCTGAGATCACCTGAGAAAGGAACGACCGATCGAGACGATGATCGGAGTCTTCGGCGGCACCTTCAATCCGATCCATCAGGGACATCTGCGCGTCGCCGAGGAGGTCGTCGAGGCGCTCGCGCTCGCGCGAATGCTCTTCGTCCCGAGCGCTCGGCCGCCGCATAAGGATGCTGGGGAGGAGATCGCGCCCCCGAAGCTGCGCCTCGAGTGGCTCGATCTCGCCATCGCGGACAATCCGCTCTTCGAAGCAGACCGCATCGAGATCGACCGACCGGGCCCGTCGTACCTTGTCGAGACGCTGCGTGAGCTGGCCGAACGCGATCCAGGAAACGAGTTGGTCTTCGTCGCTGGCCAGGATGCCTTCGCCGACATGGGGAGCTGGCGCTCACCGAACCAGATATTCCGACTCGCTCACGTGCTGGTCACCTCGCGACCCCCCGTGCAGGGAGGCCATCTCTCTGGGTGGCTACCCGAATGCGTACGGGACGACTTCGAGGTGGCGGACGATGGGCTCTCCGCCCAACACCGCGACGCGGGCACCTGGATCCGAGCGCTGCCCATCACCGCGTTGGACATCTCGGCGTCCGGGCTGCGCGCCCGGCTGCGGGCAGGGAGATCGATCCGCTACCTCGTTCCCGAGCCGGCGCGCACCGCCATCGAGCTGAGCGGCTGCTACCGGGACCCCGCTCGGGGAGCACGGGCAGGCAACGAGAGGCAGGAGGAAGCGAAGTGATCGACGCGGCGGCGATCGACAAGGCCCGCCTGATCGTGGAGGCAGCGCTGGATCTCAAGGCGGAGAACGTGGTGGCGCTGGACATCAGCGAGCTCAGCTCGATTGCGGACGTATTCGTCATCGTGTCGGGCCGCTCGGACCGACACGTGCGTGCAGTCAGCGACGGTATCCTGGCGAGCCTGCGTGGAATCGGCGAGGAGCCGTTGGGGGTCGAGGGTCAGGCGGAGGGCCGCTGGGTGCTGATCGACGCCGATGACGCCGTCATCCATGTCTTCGACCCCGAAGCGCGCGAGGAGTACGACCTCGAGCGGCTCTGGAGTGACGCGGACACGATCGATCTCGCGCTGCCAGCGGCGGTCTGACGAGTGCAGCGCTAGTTTGCCCTGGCACTCGGTCCCGATCGAGCACCCGCGTGGGCTGGCGCCATTGGCTCGACCTGGTCGTACCGCGCGCATGCGCGGCCTGCGCAGAGCCGTCCGATGGTCCGCTCTGCGACCGCTGCAGGGCGGCGCTCCCCTGGATCCCGACGTATCTGCGCTGCGCGCTCTGTCAGGGCGAGCTCGAGCGCCCGGGCGCATCGTCCGGCGTCATGCGCTGCGCGAAGTGCACCGCCCAGCCCTCGCCGCTCCTGCGCTGCACGGCGGCGGTCTGGCTAGAGGGCGACGTGCATGCATGGATCCGCCGCTTCAAGTACCCGCGACGCGGGCTCGCCGGGCTCGACGCGCAGGCGGGCGCCGTCGCGCGTGATCTGGCCCGCGCGGCCGCGCGCCGCGGCGCGCTGCTGCGACCGGACTGCGTGATCCCGATCCCCCTGCACCCGAGCCGATTGCGGTCTCGCGGCTTCAACCCCGCCGGACTGCTGGCGTCGGTCATCGCACGCGACGCGGGTGTCGGTGTCCGTCACGACTGTCTCGTGCGCGTCCGCGACACGCCTCGACAGACCGGCATGGGCCGCCGCGCCCGCTCTGAGAACGTGGCCGGCGCCTTTGCGTGGCAAGCGCGGCAGCCGGTGTCGCCGCACCGCGTCTGGCTGGTCGACGACGTGGTGACCACCGGCGCGACACTTCGGGCGGCCGCCGAGGTGCTGCGGGGTGCAGGCGTGCGAGAGGTGTTCGCGCTCTGTGCCGCGCGGTCCCCCGAACGTGGCGGCGGCGTCGAATCGGCGCTCTGACGGGGCCAATGAATTCACGCAGCACGCGGGCTCGCCGCCCCCCTACCTGACCTCTCCAGATCCGAGGCCGGTGTTTTCCAGTACCGGAGCGCTCCTCTCCTATCGGGATGGCGACACGACCCCGACAGCGCACACCAACTGCCTCCTCGTAGCCGACGGCTCACGCCCCTGGTCGGCGGGCTCGGAGGTCACATTCGAGCTGCGCCACTTCGCCGACGCGCTGGCGACCCGGATAGAGGCGGGAAACCCGCTCGAGATTCCGGAGAATGGACCCTTCGAGGTTCAGATCCTCGATGGCACTGAGATAGTTGGAGCTGGAGCAATGCGGTGCTCACTGGATTTGATACCGGCAGTGTCACGGTCAGTGGAGTTGAGAGTGCAACGGGAAGCTTGGAGTCCTTACTGGTCACGGGGCTGGGAAGACTCCAATTCACCATCGGCCCGAGTCAGACGAATCCCGACCATCCCGTGGTCTACGTCGACTTGGATGCCGGCGGCGGGCCCGCACGCAGAGAAATGCCTAGCGCGGCTTGTTGTCGTTCTCGCGCTTGCGCACCGTCTCCACGATCACGTCGCGAAGGCGCGTCGGGTCGACGGGCTTCTTGAAGATCACGCCCTCGAGACCCTTCAGACGACTGCGCTTGATGATGTGATCCTTGTCGTAGTGGAACGCGGTCATCATCAGCACGGGCAGCTCGGGATGCTGCTCCTGCACGTGCAGGTAGAGCTCGTGGCCATCCATATTCGGCATCACGACGTCGGAGAGCATCAGGTCGAAGTGCGCCGCCTCGATGCAGGCCAGCGCCTCGACGCCGTCGCTGGCAGTCCGCACCTCGCAGCCATCGGCCTCCAGAATCTCCTTCAGGCTGGAGCAGATGCCGGCGTCGTCATCCACGACCAGGATGTGCAGTCCCCCCAGCCGCTCATCGCGCTTCCGCTTGCGTGCCTCGTCGCGGCGCAGATCGATCATGCGCGCCGGGCCCACGTAGTTGACGGTCTCATACGTGTCGGACTGCACCATCTCGCCGAGACGCTCGAGGATCTCGCTGATGCGCGCGACCTCGCGCCGAATTGCGTCGAGGCGCTCATCCTCGACCGAGCAGTCGCGCTCACCGGCAAGATTGAAAATTTCGGTCTCGAGCAGCTCGACCTGGTTGAGGATGACGGCCAGCGGATTGTTGATCTCGTGGGAGAGGCCGATGCCAACCTCACCCAAGGTGGCGAGCTGGTCCTTGCGCAAGATCTCGCGCAGGTCCTTCGCGTAGCCAATCGTGCCGTTCTGGTTGCCCTCGTCATCGAAGAGCAGGGTGCCCGAGATGGCGACCGGAATCTCTTCGCCGTCCTTGGCCACGTAGGTGGTCTGCAGGCTCTCGACGATGCCCGGTCCGTCATGGGCGTCGCTGCGCATCGCCGCCATGACGCGACGGGCCTCATCGACGCTGGGGTAGATGTTGCCGACGAATGTACCGAGCACTTCATCGGACGTGTAGCCGAGACTCTTGGAGGCTCCGTCGTTGTAGTAGACGACACGTCCCCTGCGGTCTGTGCCTACCACGATGTCGGTCGAGCGATCCGTGAGTCGCTCGAGCATTTCCCGTGTCAACGCCATTTCTTCTGCTCAGCGCGTCCCAGCTGCGGCGCGTTTCCTCTTCTCTGCTGCTCGCCACGGTGGTGCGAAGCTCCACTGCAGCGAGTGGTCGCTCATTCGATTCCCTGCTCGGCCAGCCATCGCTCCGAGTCGATGGCCGCCATGCAGCCCGTGCCGGCCGCTGTGACGGCTTGACGGTAGACCGGATCCGCCACGTCGCCACAGGCGAAGACACCCTCCACCGAGGTGCGGGTCGTGCCGGGCTCGACCTTCACGTATGCGTTGTCATCGAGCTCGATCTGGCCCTCGAAGAGCGAGGTATTGGGCTGATGGCCGATGGCGATGAAGAGGCCCTCGACGTCGAGGTCCTGGGTCTCGTCGGTCTTCAGGTTGCGCAGCCGCACGCCGGTCACGAAGTCCTCGCCCAGTACCTCCTCCACCGTCGAATCCCAGGCGAACTCGAGCTTCTGGTGTGCGAGGGCGCGCTCCTGCATGATCCGCGATGCGCGTAGCCGATCACGGCGGTGCACAACGGTTACCTTGGTGGCGAAGCGCGTGAGAAAGAGCGCCTCCTCCATCGCCGTGTCGCCGCCCCCCACCACGGCGAGCGGCTTGTCGCGGAAGAGCGCTCCATCGCAGGTCGCGCAGGCCGAGACGCCGAGGTTCTTGAGCCGATCTTCGGAGGGGATTCCGAGCCATCGCGCCGAAGCGCCGGTCGCTACAACCAGGGCATCGGCCGTATAGGTCTTCTCGTCTGTCTCGACAACGAAGGGGCGCTGGCCGAGATCCACAGAAGTGGCGTCGCTGAGCACGACCTTCGTCCCGAAGCGCTCGGCCTGCTTCTGGAGATCTTCCATCATGGCTGGGCCGCTGATGCCCTCGGGATAGCCGGGGTAGTTCTCCACTTCAGTGGTGATCATCAGCTGGCCACCAAACGCAAAGCCGGCGATCACGATCGGCTCGAGACCCGCTCGCGACGCGTAGATGGCCGCCGTATAGCCGGCCGGTCCGCTGCCGACGATCAGAACCTTGGTGTGCAGTGGTGAATCGACCGACATGGGGAAGGGCTCCGCTGCCTGGCCCGGCTTCGAGGAGCCGAGGGCCCGATCGCCACAGGGGCGCGGGCCCGTCGGCACACCCGGGATTCGGGGCGTGCGAAGAGAAGGGTAGGGCACCGAGCGAGCGTTGCCAGAGCCGCCACGCCTGTGCGCAGATCGTGCGTCGCCGAGCACAAGAGTGTCGGATCGAGCGATGATTCGGCTTCTCGAAACCCACGCCGGACGGCCCGAAGGGCTAGAGGGGCTCGGTGATCGGAAGCTCCTCCCACATCAGCTGCAGAAAGACTCCGATGAAAAAGGAGAGGAAGATCATCAGCGCGAGTGCGGGCGGGAACGCGTAGAAGGGCTCGATTCCGACCACTCTGGGCAGCTGGCCCACGAGGGTCTCGAGGCCGCCGCGCAGCGTCTCTACCGTCTTCTCCGTCCCGTAGGGCGACCAGTTGCGACTCACCATATAGCTTCCGACGAGGCTGAACATCACCAGCCCAACGCCCGCCGATTGGACGACTCCGAGCAGGAATAGGCCCCGTGCGCGGCGAAATGCCTCGTCTGCGTCGCCCAGGCGCTCGTGCACCTCGACGTAGACATAGAGCAGCGTCACCAGGGCGAGCAGGGTCGAGAGTGTCCCCAGCACCCAGATCGGCTGGGAGGCCAGATCCCAGACCTCGTCGATCAGGAAGACGGGTAGGTAGCCGACGATGATTCCCGCGCCGATGCGCGGCACCGAGGCGTGAAAGAAGCTGAGGTCACGCTTCCAGCAGAACCGGTAGGCGAGGAACCAGACCGCCACGGCGTCGAGGACAAGGATTTCGAACGAAATGACGAGATCGAAGAGGTGCGGCGCGCTCTCATACGCGAACGCCGCGGCCAAGAAGGGCGACGCGAGCAGCGCAAGGGTGGCCAGGTGGATGGGCTGCGTGTGCCAGGTCAGCAGCGTGTCTCCATCGTACGTGCCCCGCTCCAAGGACGCCGCGTGGTGGATGATCGCGGATGAGTGGGGAATGTCGTACTGGCGCAGGAACCATCGCTCGAGCTTGCTGAGCAGACGGAAGCAATCGCGATCACCGCGGCGCAGGAAGGGAATGATGTCGCGTCCATGAACGAGATCGCCCTCTCCCTCCAAGCAGCAGATGGCCGCCAATACCTCGCTCTCGCGATCCGCGAAGGGCGAGTCCTGCTTCTCGAACGCTTGATTGTCCTCGTCGAGACAGACGCCCTCGAGCCATTGGTAGAACGCGCGCTCCGCCATGCGGACGATCATGCGGTTCACCAGGTCGTCGTCGCCGGACTCCATGGCGTGGAAGAAGCCGCTCTCGCTGGGATCGTCGCCGGGATCGATGGGATCGACCTCGCGGCGCACGTAGCGGGCGAGGTAGTCGGCGTCCACGCGCTCCTCGAGCAGGACTTGTAGGGAACAAGCCATGCGCCGGCGCATCGCATAGCTGGCCACGCGCATCGGGCGCGTCATCTCGATGTCCCGCGTCTCGAGGAAGCGCAGCAGGATCTGCGAGAGCAGCGCCACATCCTGGTGGAAGTGCTGACGTATCGCGCCCAGCAGGCGGCCCTCTCCCTCGACCCGCTCGCAGACCCGTTCCAGATAGCGCGGCGCCGCAGCCAAGAGACGCGCAACGAGATCACGGCTATCGCGGCGGGTCGCGCGTGGATCCAGGACGCGCGCCTTGCGCAGGAGATCGTCGAGCTGCAAGA
Organism: Deltaproteobacteria bacterium; assembly: GCA_019310975.1. Lineage (GTDB taxonomy): Bacteria > Myxococcota_A > UBA9160 > UBA9160 > UBA4427 > JAFDDH01. The sequence goes on from JAFDDH010000007.1 coordinate 19,305, forward strand.
AGAGCTCGGCGGGATCGTGCTGTTGGGCGTTGAACGAGAACGTCTCGGGGAAGATCCGCACAAATCCCTCGCCGCTGTCGACCTCGAAGCGCACCTCACGCGCGTGGAATGCAAAGGTGAAGCGGAAGGTGACCTGCAGGCGGCCGATACGTAGCTCGAGCCGCTCGAGACCGCCGCCGGTGCCCGACGTCGCCAAGCTAGAGGACCCGCTCGCGCGGATTCTCGCCGGACTCGTAGTAGCTCTCGACGCGCTCGGTGAGCGCAGTGATGCGCTCGGGCAGTTCTTCGGAGCGCGGCCAGCGCTGGCCTGCCACACGCATGCGGTCGAGTAGCAGCTGCGCGTCCGGGTACTCGTCGCGCGCCAGCACGTCGTCGACATCCAGCCAGTTCTCGACTGCCGTGCGACTACGCGACACACGCTCGGCCAACTCGCCCATGCCCGGGGACACGACGCCTGTGGCACCCACTCGGCTCGCCAGCGCACCCAGATCCGTGAGCGCATTTTCGAGGGGCGCGCGCAGGCCGCCCTGCTCCTGGCTGAGGCGCGACACGATCTCATCGAAATCGCGGCGCAGCGGCTCATGCGAGATCTCCTTCAAGAAGACCACGCGGCCGAGATGCTCGCCATCCGGGCCCTCCAGGGCCTGGCTGCTGACCCGCACGCGATACCCCTTGCCGCCAGCCGGCAGGTCGTGGTCCTCGAAGCTGCAGTCCTGCTCGACGGCGAGTCGCTCGACGGCGATTCGGAGATCGTCCAGCCCCTTCTGCGCCAGCAATTCCTGGATGCGGTGGCCCCGCAGCTCATCGCCCAGCCCCAGGAAGGCGCGCGCCGGCTCGTTGAAGGCGCGCACCACGGCGTCGCGATCGAGCGCGATGGCGCCGACATCCAGCTGATCCATCACCGCCTGCATGATCGATGCCGCACTCCGCAGGTCGGACATGAGGCGCCGGTTCTCCGCCGCGAGCGCGTAGTGCTCGACGGCGCGCCTGACGACCTGCTTGAGCTCCTCGGGTTCCCACGGCTTGTTGATGTAGGCATAGATATGACCGTCATTGATGGCCTGAATCGTGGTATCGGAGTCGGTAAAGCCGGTCAACATGATGCGTACGCTGTCCGGATGGCGCTGGTAGACCTCCTTGAGTAGCTCGATACCCGTCATCTCGGGCATTCGCTGATCGGTGATCACGACGCTCACGGGCGAATGCTTGTCCATCAGCTCGAGGGCGCGATGCGCGTCAGGTGTGGTGATGACGTCGTACACGTCCATGAACGTGAACGACATCGTCTCGAGGATTGCCTCCTCGTCATCGACGATCAGAATTCGCGGAAGCTCCGTGCTGGTCATCTTGCCACCGTCTAGAAGCCGAGGATGCCCTTCTTCTCGTCGGTCTTCTTGCGCCGATCCACCTCGGCGCGGAGCTTCTTTCGCTGGGCATCCAGCCGGCTGGGCAGCCGACCCCTGGCGACCGGCGTCCAGGGGCGCTGCTCGGCGCCGTCTCGGAAGCGGCGAAACCTGCGATACGCAGCGAGTTCGTGCTTGAATTCGCGCTCGACGAACTTCATCATGATCGCGTCGTCGAGGAAGCCAAGCACGGGAATATGATCCGGAATCAGATCCTCGGGCTCCGAAAAATAGGCTAGGGCGGCCAGCACGGGAGTCACTACGCTCTTCGGCGCCTTCCAATCCGCATCTTCGATGATCTGGACCAGGTCCTCGAGCGCTTCGATGGCGGCCACGACGAACTTCGGTGCCTTGCCGGCGGAGCGCACCTTTTCGACCAGTGTGCGTGCGCCGGCCAGGATCTCCTTAGGGTCTCCCTCGCGAGCTGTGCGCTTCGCCTTGCGGAAGAGCGAGCGGAAGTACGCAACGTCTTGCTCATCGAGGGTGAAGCTGACTCGGAAGGCGGTCGAACTCATGGGACGGGGCCTCAACTCACTTGTCTGGGGATTGGGGTCCACGCTTCGCCATATGTCACCGATGCGGGGCGGATGCCGGGCAGTGGACCGGCAGCGCACGGACTCTATCAATAACGGGCGTATTCGATCAAGCGGTCCATCGAGCCCTGCCAATCGCCGCGCCATTTGTCGAGAATGACCTCACCGGGGCTCTGCCCCCGCTCGATGAGCGCACGGATGGGATCGAGGAAGATCTGCTCGTCGGGGTGGATGCCCGTCACCGCGGCGATGCGCGCCAACCCCTTGGCTGAAATTTCGACGATCTCCCGCGCCAGCTCGAGCACCGGGAGCTGGGCGATGCTCGCCCCCAACCCCTCGCGCGCCACCGCCAGCTGCGCGGCCTCCCGCTCTGCGTGCGAGTAGCCGGATACGAGCTGCCACGCCGCGTCGAGGGCGTCATCGTCGTAGAGGATGCCCTTCCAGAGCGCCGGTAGCGCGCAGATCAGATCGCGCGGTACGGCGTCGGCGCCGCGCACTTCGATGATTCGCTTGAGTCGCACCTCGGGAAAGAGCGTCGTCAGATGCATATCCCAATCACCCACGATGGCGTGATGACCCTCGAAGCCGTCCTCCATGAAGGTTCGGAATGAGGTGCCGTGGGCCGGGATGTAGCGATCGTCGCGAATGATGAAGAACATCGGCACGTCGAGCGCCCAATCCGCGTAGTCGCGATAGCCAAAACCCGGCTCGAAAACCTGGTGCAAGATCCCGCAGCGATCCGGGTCGGTGTCACACCAGATGGCGACACGCTTGGACACGAAGCCACTCTCGGTACCGGCCGCAATACTCGAGTTGGCGAAAATCGCCGACACGATCGGAGTGATCCCCATGGCGGTACGCATTTTCAACGCCATGTCGCGCTCATTCGAGAAGTCGAAATTGGCCTGGACGGTGGCGCTGGCGTGCATCATGTCCAGCGCGAGACCGCCTTTTTGGGGCAGGTAGCTGCGCATGATCTCGTAGCGATGCTTCGGCATCACCGGAACCTGGCTCGCATCGTGCAGCGGATCGACGGCCAGCGCGAGCCAGACGATATCCAGATCCTCGGAGACCTCCTTAACGAGATCGACATGGGCGTTGAACTCGCGACACGTCTCGCGGATCGTCTTGAGCGGCGCACCCGAGAGTTCGATCTGTCCGCCCGGCTCGAGCGTGATGCTGGCGCCCTCCTTTCCGAGCGCGATGACATGGCCGTCCTCGTAGACGCGCTTCCAGCCGTCGCGCTCCGCGATGCGCTCGAGCAGCACCCCGACGCCGCGCTCCCCCTCGTAGCGGACGCGATCACCGCTGTCGGCGAGCACGCCGATCTTCTCGTGCTCCGTGCCAATCGCGTAGTCCTCGCGCGGTGTCTCGCCGGACTCGAAGTAGGCGACGCAATCGGCGATCGAGCCAATCGGGGCGGCGGCCTCACTCATCTGTGCTCTCCCGGCCTGGGCGGGGGCGTGGCCGCCACGGGTGACGCCAATCGTATCAGCGTCGAGGACGCGCGGCTCGGCGTCAAGGCGACGCCGCCGCCTCGATGAACTCGGCCAGGAAGTCGCCGAGTGCGGCCTGGATCTCGGTCTCGGCATCGATTGGGAGGCTGTGGCATGGCCCCTCGGTCTTGCCTGTACGGAAAGGGCCGACCAGCGTCACCTCGCCGCGGCTCTTCACCGTGATGATGGCGCGGTGGCGGCCCCGGGCGAGCTCGAATTGCACCGCGTGAAGGTGCTTGTCGTCGATGCGGGGATCGGAGACCGAGACCATCAGCTGCGGGGCCCGGCTGCGAACCGTCGCGTTGAAACGCTCCAGCGCGCTCGACACGCAGCCGTGCAGGCGCGACGCATCTGCGCGCGCGGCCGCCAGGCTGTCCTTGTGCTGGCTCTCGCGCTCGACCAGATCGTGTCCGAGTCGAACCAGGCGCTCCTCGAGACTCACGGATTTGTCCTCCCGTTGCGAACCCCGCCCTCGCCGCACATCCCAGGCCTCTCTCAGGCCTCTTTCAGCCCCTCTGGGCAGTCGCGATGTCGCGCCGACCGCCTCCCGATCCGATGCCAATCGGATCGGTGGGATTCAAGCCAGCGAGGATGAGATAGGGAGGCTAGAGGGCCTCGTCGGCGGCCACCAGCGTGCCGCGGCCAAGGTCGCTGAGCAGAAGATCGCGTCGCAGCTGGAAGGACTTCCAGGCGTGGCGCTCGATCGCTTCGCCGGGCGGACTCGCGATCTCGAGCGGGTTCACGTAGTGGCCGTTGCGCTGCATGCGGAAGCAGACGTGCGGTCCCGTGGCGAGCCCCGTGTCACCCACGTATCCGATCACCTGCTTCTGCTTCACACGCTGCCCGACCGCGAGATTGGGCTGGAAGCCCGAGAGGTGTGCGTACGAAGACACGTAGCCATTCATGTGTCGGATCTTGACGAGGTTGCCAGAGGCCCCCGCCCAGCCGCGGTAGATCACCCTGCCGTCGCCGATGGCCCAGAGTGGCGTACCGCGCGCGGCCGCGTAGTCGATGCCGGGATGTGGGCGTACGACCTTCAGGATCGGGTGCTGGCGCGCCCGGCTGAATGACGAGCTGATGCGTCTGAACTCGAGCGGCGCCATCAGGAAGGCGCGCTCGATCGAGCTGCCATCGGGCCGGTAGTAGCCACCGAGGTCGTCTTCGCCCGCGAAGTAGACGGCCGCGCGTTCGCCCATCAACCCGCGATAGCGAGCGGCCAGGATCCGACCGGGCTTCACGTAGATTTCGGCACCATCGTCGTCGGTGCGATAGAGGCGCTCGTAGAGGATCTGGAAGTCATCGCCGGGTCGGACGCTGCGGCTGAAGTCGATGTCCCAGGCGAAGATGTCCGCAAAGTCGGCCGCCAGCTGCGGTTGCTCGCCCAGCTCCTTCACGGCGTCGTAGAGGGACGATTCCACCAGCCCCGAAACCTTGGCGAGTTGCGTGCGAAGCAACGCAATATCCTCGCTCACCACATAGTGGTCCGTGTCCCAGCGCAGCGACCAGCTCCTCTCGGGGCCCTGGGAGAAGCGAAACTCGAGCACCATGCCCTCTGGATCCTGCACTAGGCGATAGCGATCACCCGGCCGGGAGCGGCGGAAGTCGAAGGCCGACGCCATCTCGCGCGCCACCAGATGGACGGTCGCCGAGTCGATGCCCTGCCGGCGCAGCGAACGCGAGAGCGACTCGCCCCGGCCGAGTGCACCCCGGGTGACCAACGTCATGTTCGCGCCAGACGCCCACGGCCCCTCTCCCAGCTCCGGGGCATGGATGGGCAAACTCTCGATGCGGATCGGCGCGTACTCAGCAACCACTCGCGAGTTCGGACGACTGTCGTCCTCCCAGCTCGCACGCAGACCGGACGAACGCGCTCCGACGTGGGCCGGGCCGCTCGCGTCCGCACCGGCATCCGTCGCCGCCGGCTCGAAGCTCGCTTCTGCGTTCGCCGCCCGCGGATCATCGACCGGCGCGCCGAATCCCGACACGAAGGCGACGGACACGATCAGGAGACCCAGCGCCGTGCGGGTCGTGCGGATCCTGAGCCATCCGAGCATGCGCGGCGGAATGCGGAACAAGGGTTCTCCTGAACGAGGGAATCCGGCGTATAATTAGCCACTCGTGCGCAACCGCGCACGGCAAATGACCGCTCTGTGGGGTGAAAGGCGGCTCGCATACCGAGGGAATTTCCCCGTGATGCGCCCCCCCCACAGACTCGACCGGAGCCAAGAGCCCAGGATGGTCCGCGCACACCGGCTCCGCCTGCCAGAAGACCGGTCCTCGGCTCGACTCACGGCCGCGACCCTTGCGCTCTGTGTGCTGGCCACGGCCGGCGTCGCGAGGGCGATCTGGCCCTTCTCGACCAGCGACGGCGGCGAAGACCTCGGGCCGCGGGCCGCTCAGCTGCTCGCCGAAATGATCCGCTACCCGACCATCAACCCACCGGGCGATGAGGGCATGCTGGCCGATCAGTTGACCGCGCGACTGCGCGCGGCCGGTCTCGAGGCGCGAAGCATCGAAACCCCGCCGGCGTCCGGGGGCGGGCGCCGCGCCGCCACCTGGGCGCGCCTGCGGGGCAGCGGCGAGGAGCGTCCGCTCATCCTTCTCTCCCACCTCGACGTGGTCCCCGCCGAACCCTCGGAGTGGACTCGAGATCCATTCTCGGGGGAGATCGCCGACGGCTACGTGTATGGCCGCGGCGCCATCGACGCCAAGGGGGTGACCACCATCCAGGTGATGGCGATGGAGCGGCTCGCTGGGCGCGAGACACCACTGCGCCGCGACGTCATCCTGCTGGCCACCCCCGACGAGGAGACGGGCGGATTGGCCGGCGCCGGCTATCTCGCCCGCGAACGACCCGAGCTCTTCGAGAACGCCGAGTATCTGCTGACCGAGGGTGGAAGCATCCGCCCGCGCCAGCCGCATCTCGACGACCGTGTCACCACGCCGTCGATGTGGGGCGTGACGATCACCGAGAAGAGTCCCTGCTGGCTCGCCGTGGAGACGCGCGGCACACCCGGTCACGGCTCGGCGCCCCGGCGCGACGCCGCCGTGCCGCGCCTGCTCGCAGCGCTCGATCGCGTCCGGCGCGCCGAGACACCGGTGCACGTGCTGGCCGAGGTAGAGGATATGTTCCTCGCACTCGCCGCCAACGCATCCGCGGAGGACCGCGCCGGCTTCGTCTCCCTCGCCACCTCGCTCGACAATGACCCCGCCTTCCGACGTCGTTTTCTCGCCAACCCCAGCTACAACGCACTCGTGCGCAACACGATCTCGATCACGGTGCTACAGGGTGGATCGCGAACCAATGTCGTGCCCGGCACTGCACGCGCCGAAATCGACGCGCGGCTCTTGCCGGGTGAGCGTTGTGAGGACTTCACGCAGGGCATTCGCGCCGTGGTGGCCGATCCCGAGGTCGAGATCACGCCAATTCTCTCCTTTCCCTCGCGCAGCTCCCCCGCTGACACCGAGCTCTTCGCCGCCATCGAACGCGTCGCAAAGCGCAGTGATCCGAACGCGATCGTGGTGCCGCGCATGATCGGTGGCTTCACCGACGCCCACTGGTTCCGGGCGCAGGGCATCGTGGCCTACGGTTTCGTACCGCGCTGGCTCTCCGGCGATGACGCACGCGGCGTACACGGCGCCGACGAGCGCATCAGCATCGACAACCTCGAGCGCGGCACCCTCACCCTGGTCGATATCATCGAAGAGCTCGCCGCCCCCTGACCCAAGCAGCAACCCCCTCAATCAACCTCCACGGCGAGTCGAGCCCAAGAAGCAACTCGGTCAATCAACCTCCGCGGTCAGTCGAGCCGAAGGCTCGACCCCCCAGTCGAGCCCAAGAAGCAACTCGGTCAATCACCCTCCGCGGTCAGTCGATTCGAAGGCTCGACCCCCGGTCGAGCCTTCAAATCGACCAACCAGGCCGCGCAGTCGGGCGAGAGCACGCGCGCCTTCATCTGCTCGTAGAGGACGAGGTCGTCCTCGCCGAGCACACCGCGCCAACGCCCATTGGTGCCTTTGTACACGAACGCATCGGTCCCACCCTTGAAGCCCTGCTTGAAGCCCTCGTCGAAAGCTCGGTAGGCGTTGCGCATATTGTCGATCGCAGTGCTTTCCACGGCGTGCTTCAGCTCCTCGGGCGTGATCGCTTCACCGATGAAGTCGGCGACGCGCCCGATCTCTCCGGCGGGATCGGCGAGCAGGTCCGCGTAATGGACGAGCAGGATGTTCTCGAGATGCCGGAAGTCCCAGTAGCTCTGGGTGTGGCCGAGGTTGCTCCAGAACGGCCAGCCCTCCGTCTCCCAGGGAAACCAGCCGCGCCCCGTCCACTGCCGCCAGAGACCCCGCAGCGCTTCCTCGTGGTCCGGCGGCGGCGGTGGCATGGGGTCGCCCGTGAACCCCTCGCCGCCATTGAGCCGCTTCATCTGTGCGTCGGTGTAGTTCCCGTAGTGGTTCCAGAGCGACATGAACACGTCGCGTGGATCGCGGCCGACCACGATGTAGCGGACCTGTGGGTAGTAGGGCAGCCCGTCGAGCGGGAGATGTGATTTCACGAAACGGCGGTGCTGCATTCCATCGAGAGCCACTTTCAGCTCGGCTTCCGACTCGGCGAAACGTCGATCGACCCAGGGCGAGGCGAGCAGGGCCGGCGGCGCTTCGGGATCGCCGCGGAAGACCAGGTAGTGGAGGATCTGCTGCATCCACGTGGTGCCCGACTTGTAGGAGGTCGTCACCACGACGTCGTCGGCGCGCGGTTCGAAGACTCGCCAGCGCGTCGAGTCGAGATGGTGGTTGCGGTACTCGCGGGTGACCGACGGCCAGGTCGACATCCGCTCAGCAGAGCTCCTGGATCGCCTTGTGGAGCGCCTCGAAGAGCGGCTCCACCTCCTCGACTTCGAGGCACGAGAACGCGATGCGAATGTCCTCGGGCGCGGTCGCGATCAGCCCCACCCCATACTCGTCGAGCAGATGGACGCGCAGCCGCTCGGCCTCCACGCCCTTCACACGCACACACATGAAGTAACCGCTGTTGAAGGGGTAGACGTCCCAGCTCTCGCTGAAGCGCGGCGCGCGAGCGACTTCGTCGACCCTCTCGGCGCGCACGCGGAGCGTCTCGCACTTCTGCTTGCGCTCGGCCTCGATACTCGACGAGCCGAGTGCCTGCTCGACCAGGGACTGCGAGAGCTGCGGGACGTTCGAGATACCGCCGCGGATCGCGCCTTTTACCTTGGACTCGAGGACAGCACAGACCTCCTCGCAGGAGCCCGCGTCGCCCGGGCCGAAGGTCATGAACCCGCAGCGCAGGCCCCAGACGAAGAGCTCCTTGGTGGCGCCATCGAGCTTCACCGCCAACAGGTTCTCGTGCAGCCCGGTGAGTGCCGCGAAGAGCGACTCCGTCATCGAGGCTCCGCCGAGGTGATAGAAGAGTCCGAAGTAGGCGTCGTCCGTGATCACCACCAGGCGCGTGCCCGCCTTCGCCTGCGCGTGCAGGGCCCCGACGATGGCCTCGCCCTCCTCGGGGGTGGGCATATAGCCGGTGGGATTGTTGGGGAAGTTCAACAGCACCAAGAGCTTCGTTCGCCCTTCGGCGGCGCGCGCAAGCGCCTGTGCGAAGCCCTTCACGTTGAACCCGCTGGCCTCGTAGAAGGGAAACGTGACGATCTGCCCGCCGAAGTGCACCTCATAGGTGAGCCGGTAATTGCCCCAAAGTTTGTCGGGCAGGAGCAACACATCACCCGGATCCACGAAGAGATCGCCCACCAGTCCCAGACCGTGCGTGATCGCACTGGTCACGATGGGCAGTCCGAACGATCTGCCAGGCAGGCTCGGGTTCTCCTTCAGGAGCTTGTCGCGCCAGGCCGCACGCAGACCGGGCCGACCCGGCGTCGGCGCATACGTGTAGGCGTCCTTCGGATCGATGTCGGCGAGGTGCTGCTGGATTGAGGGCAGGTACATGGGCCCATCGCCCTCGGTCGCAATCCCGATGGTGGCGTTGAAGCGATGGGCCTTCTCGCTGGCCTCGGCCGACTGAGAGAGAATGCCCTTGGGAAAGTAGAGCCGGCGCCCGTACTCGGAGAGCATCTTCAGCACCGCCGGGGCGGCGGCCTCGAGCCGGTCGTTCAGTCCCTGGGCGAGCGGGGAGAGCTTCGTCGGCGGGTCGGTTGCGGGGGGCGTCATGGCGCCCCGAAATTACAAGCGTTTGTGCAGCACGTCCATCAGATCGCCGAAGCCGAGTGAGCGCCAGAAGGCCTGTCCGTCGATGTTGGCCACGGCGACCTGCACCTCGACTCGCTCCACGCCGCTCTCGCGCACCCAGTCCAATGCCTCCAGGGCCAGCGCGCGTCCGATCCCACGTCGGCGGGCATCCTCGCGCACACCGAGGTCGGTGATCTCGGCGCGTTCCACTTCGTACATGATCGGCGGCGAGCGGTCGATCCGCACGATGCACATGCCCGGTAGATCACCGGCGTCGTCGTAGACCAGGATGGCGGCGTCGGGGTCACGCTGCAGGGCGCCGAGCAGCTCGCGCAGCTCGCCGTCGGCATCACGCCGCATCCGAAAGACCGGCTCGAGGGGCTCGTGGTGGAGCGTGATGGAGGTCCACAGCGCGGCCACACGATCGAGATCCTGCATCACCGCGACGCGCACGCGCGGCCCTTCGACCGCGGTGCCGTGGGTCTCCCTCGCGTCAGCCACCGGCGCCTCGCCCGCCCATGCGCCACATCCGAAAGCGGCCCACGAGCACGCCGTCCCGATCGAAGTCGCCCGTGAGCTCGTCGCCACCGGGCGCAACCTCGCGCGTCGTGAAGCGCGTCCGGCCCTTGAGCTCGTCGGTTCGGCCCGAGCCCATCGAGTCCTCGCGAACGAAGACCGGGGCGCCCGGCAGGCCGTCGATCTGCCAACGCTCCCGGTAGCCGATCGTCGAGCTCGACCGCGCGCTGGCCTGCCCGGACGAGCGATATCCGCTCGCTGGCGACCCACGTAGCAGCTTGCTTCGCGCGCCGTGGTCGTCGGTCTGCAGCCCGGTGCGAATCTCGGCGATCTGCCTGGCATCGGGCTCCCAGGCGCCGAGCGAGCGGGCGCTGCGACCGCCCCCCGGAGCCTCGAAGCGTCCGCGGGCATCGCGGAACCTCACCCCGCCGAGGATCGTCCAGCGCAGGCGCTCTTCTCCCTCCTCACGGCTCCGACTCTCGCGCTCGAAGCGCCAGACGCGATCGTGCCACTGAGTCAATTTCGAAACATCTCCGCTCTCGTCGCCATAATGGACGAGTACGTACCACTCCCCTTCGAGCCCGACGATTGTCGGCAACTCGCCGGGAGCAGGCTCCGTCGCGCCTGTGTTGGCGGCGATGAAGAGCCACAAGAGCACACGCGTTGCCAGCTGGCGAAACGTCATATCGAATCGGGTGTACGACCAAATCGGGGCAGCGCACAGCCCCCGTGGGCAACTGACATGCAATCGACGTGCAGGCTTGGCTTCGGGCCAGATGGCAAAAGTTTTCCGCATATGTGGGCCGTGGGTCGCTACGTTTACTCTATCGCGCAGCCATTCGGACACCGCGGGTGCCCACCGGCAGCTCGGAGTTCCCTTCTCGTAACCATAGGTTGCCCCGGTAGGCTGCGTGAAGCCCGGCGAGCGATCGGCCGCGGGAAAGAATTGGCACGCAGCTTGCGCTTCTTTGCCTCGGAGCTGTGCGCGCGCCAGCGGATTTCCAAACTGGAGGGACCGGACGGGCCCTCGTCCTGAAGCCATGCTGACGATCTGGATCATCCACCGCAATCACCACCATCGAGCCGCCCTGGCCCGCATCGCGGGCGCGGGCGACAGCGCAGTGCTCGGCGGACCCGACGAGCGGCTCTTCGAATCGGCCAGCCCGCCCGCTGTGGTGCTGCTCGGCCTCTGCGATGACTTCGAGCAGGAGCTCGAGTTCGTGCACCGCTTCGGACCCAGGCTGCGCGGCAGCGCGTGGGTGCTGCTCGGCTCCAAGGCGGATCTGCCCGAGGCCCGTCGCCTCTTCGACACGCTCTCGGCCAGCTTCCTCTCCGATCCCCCGGACCCGCTCGAGCTGCGCCGCACGTTGCGCAGCGCCCTCAAGCGCCGCAGCGCCGATTCTCTCTCGTCCCGCCAGGGCCGCGACACCCTGCGCGATCGCTTCGCGCGCTGGTTCGCCGATATCGAGCTACCCGAGCTGCTGCGAGCCATCGATCCCAGGCTCTCGGGCGTGCCGGTTCTGGTCCGCGGCGAGGAGGGCACGGGGCGCGCGCTGCTGGCCCGCTACATACACGCGTTCGGCGGTAGCGGCGAGGAGTCGTTCATCCACGTCGGCTGCCGAGGGATCTTCTCCACCGAGGAGCTTCGCGATCAGATCGAGGCGGACGGTCGACGCATGCCGGGCGATGCCTTCACGATCTTCCTCGAGGATGTCGACCGTCTCTCGCTTCCCGTGCAGAGGTGCGTGCAGGACTGGATCGAGTTCGGGCTGCCCGACGGTGCCCTGCGCGGCGCGGGCCCTCGCTGGATCGGCAGCGCGGGCGACGACAGCGATCTGGATGTCGAGCCCGGGCTCGATCCGCGGCTCGCGGAGTCGCTCTCGGGTCTCACCATCCGCATCCCCTCGCTGCGCGAGCGACCCGGAGCCATCGAGCCCTTCGTGGCCGATACGGCATTGGACTGGTCGAACTCCCACGGCCAGCGAGCGCGCCGCTTCGACCCCGAGGCGCTGATCCTGCTCGACGCCTATCCGTGGCCGGGCAACCTGCACGAGCTCGAGGCGGTGGTTGTCCGGACGCTCTCGATTACCAGTGCCGACCCGCTGCTCTCCGTTCACCTACGCTTCCCGGGCGACAGCGGCTGGCTCGAGCAGTCCTTCGCATCCGCACCCACCCGCTTCGTCGCCGAACCCGGCCCGGAGACGAGCGAGCGCGCGTCTGTGGGCAGCCGCCCCGCAGCCGTTGAAGAGACGATCCCCGAGGCAACTTTTGTCGACGACGAAGAGGAGGCGTGGGAGGGCGACGAGGAGGAGATTCTCGCCGCGCTCAGCACCGAGAGCGAAGACGAGCTGGCCGAGGAGGAGGAGGCAGCGCTCACCGAGGCCACCGGTGAGGTCGCAGACGCTCATCCGGTCGCAGACGCTCTCCCGGTCGCAGACGCTCTCCCGGTCGCAGACGCTCTCCCGGTCGCAGACGCTCTCCCGGTCGCAGACGCTTTGCCGGTCGCAGACGCTCTCCCGGTCGCAGACGCTTTCCCGGTCGCAGACGCTGCCGAGGTCGCCGCCTTCACGCCGGGTCCGAGTGCCGTGGACCTTGCCACATCGGCCGCCGAGGCGGTGTTGCCGCCGGCCCCGGAGCGTTCGACCTCGCTCGCCGACGAGACCGACCTGCGTCGGCTCGTGCGCGCGGTCGCCCACGAGGTCCGCAACCCGCTGGTCTCGATCCGCACGTTCTCGGAGCTGCTGCCCGACCACTACGACGACGCCGAGTTCCGCACGCACTTCCGCGAGCTGGTCAGCCAGGACGTGGTGCGCATCGACGAAGCCGTGGGCCGATTGCAGAGTATGGTCGACCTGCCGGAGATCAAGACCGAGCCGGTCGACGTCGCGCACCTGCTGGAGACCCTGCTCGACGAGCGACGCGACGAGATCCAGGCACGCCGGCTGCTCGTCCTCAAGGAGCTCGACCACAGCGTCCCGCACGCGCTCAGCGATCCGCTGCTGCTGCGTGACGCCTTCAGCGGCCTGATCAAGCGCGCCCTGGGCCGGGTCAAGGATCGCGGCGACATCTACGTGGCCTCCAAGCACCATGCCAGCGGGCTCTCGGGCGGCCCGTCGCTGCGCGTCCTGCTTCGCTACACGGCCGGGCAAGCGGGCGATGAGGCGGTCACCGCGCCCGAGGGGCCCCATTCCGAGAACCTCGACGGCGTGATGGCGCAGACCATCGTGCACTCGCTGGGCGGCCAATACACCGAGGACGACGCGGACTCCGAGGAGTGCGTGATCGTCATCGACCTGCCGGCGCCATCGTAGATCGGCCCGCACTGCTCTCTCACGGCTCTCGCGACGTGATACATTCCGCTCGATGCCGTCCGTGTTGGTCGTCGACGATGAGCCCGCGGTCCGCGAGTCCCTGCGAATGCTCTTCAAGCGGGACTGCGACGTCGAGACCGCTGAGGACGTCGACTCGGCGCTCCGCGCCGTCGCCAAGCAGCCCCCGGATCTGATCCTGCTCGATGTCGTGATGCCGGGTCGCAGCGGGCTCGAGCTGCTCCCCGAGCTGCGCGAGCGCGGTCTCGACCCTCCGGTCATCGTCCTCACCGCCACGAATACAGTCTCGGTGGCCGTGGAGGCCATGAAGGCGGGTGCCGCCGATTTCGTCACCAAGCCCTTCGAGCTCGATGCGCTGCGCATCAAGGTCCGCCAGCTGCTCGAGCGGAGCCAGCTCGAGCGCGAGGTCGTGCGCCTGCGCGACGAGGTGCAGGACCGGCAGCAGCTGGGCGCCATGGTGGGCCGCAGCACCGGTATGCGCGAGCTATTTCGGACCATCGAGCAGCTCGCGCACTCCGAGGCCACGGTGTTGATCTCGGGCGAGAGCGGCACCGGCAAGGAGCTGGCCGCGCGTGCCATCCACGACCTCGGCCCGCGTAGCCAGGGCCCCTTCATCGCGGTCAACTGCGGCGCGATCCCCCACGACCTGATCGAGAGCGAGCTCTTCGGCCACGAGAAGGGGGCGTTCACCGGCGCCACAGATCGTCGCATCGGCCGCTTCGAGGCCGCACACGGCGGCACACTCTTACTCGACGAGATCGGAGAGGTCGGGCAGAGCATGCAGGTCAAGCTGCTGCGTGCCCTGCAGGAGCGCGTCGTCGACCGCGTCGGCAGCACCGAGCCGGTCGCGGTGGACGTGCGCGTGCTCGCGGCGACGAATCGAGATCTCGAAGAGGAGGTCGCGGCCGGCCGCTTCCGCTCCGACCTCTACTACCGGATCAACGTCGTCCCGATGCAGCTGCCACCCCTGCGCGAGCGGCGCGACGACATCACGCTGCTCGCCGATACCTTCCTGACGCGCACCGCAGAGCGCAGCGGCCGCGCCCCGCAGGCCCTCGCGCTCTCGCGGAAGGCTCGCGCGGCCCTGCAGGAGTACTCGTGGCCGGGAAATGTCCGCGAGCTGGAGAACGCGATCGAGCACGGGCACGCACTCTGCCAGGGCGACGTGATCGAGCTCACCCACCTGCCACTCCCGGTTCGTCGCTCGGGCCGCGCCGAGGCGCTGCGCGAGGAGTGGCGGCAGGGGCGGCTCGATTTCGAAGAGGTCGTGGCCCGCTTCGAGACCGAAATCCTGCGCGAGGCGCTGGAGCGCGAGAGCTGGAACCAGACCAGAACGGCCGGTCGCCTCGGGATCACACGGCGGGTCCTCAAGCTCAAGATGGATCGCTTCGGGATCGAGCCGCTCGGCGAGCGCTGATGTTCGCCATCGAACGAATCCGGTGGATGCGCGTTCCAATCGGAACGGCCAGAACTTTCCCAATCTTTTCAATACTTTGCAGCTTCGATACCGAGAGCCGGTTCGCTCCTGAACAGTTGCCGCCCAGCGAGGGACAGCCGGCCACCGCTGCGATCAGCGCTGTTTTCGTTGTGAAATCAGCAGCTTGGGGCGCATCGGGAGGGGCCTGACCGGGCTGGCACAGCGCTTGCTGTTAGACCGGGCATGCGGAACAAGCTCTCCAGCCGAATCGAGGAAGCAATGGCTCGACTCGAGGGATCGGATCTCGATCGCGAGAAGAGCACGCTGCTGATCGTCGACGACGAGAAGGGACCGCGCGAGTCGCTGCGCATGATCCTCTCGCCCCAGCATCGAGTCCTGACCGCAGTCAACGGACACGAGGCCCTCCGGTTGCTGCGCGAGAACCCGATCGATGCGGTGACGATCGACCTCAACATGCCCGGCATGAAGGGCGACCAGCTGATGCGGACGATCCGCAAGGAGTTCCCGCATACGGAGGTCGTCATCATCACCGGCTACAGCTCGGTGGAGACGGCCGTCGACGGTCTGCGCCACGGCATCTTCGACTATCTCACCAAGCCCTTCGACGTCGTCGAGGTGAGCAACACGGTCTGTCGTGCGCTGGCACGGCGCGCGAGCCGCCGGGGCCTGATCGAATTTCTGCGCGGCATCGGCGCGGTGCTCGGAGCGGAAAGCGACTCCGAGAAGGCGCTCGGCGAGCTCGCGAAGAGCCCCGAGCTCCAGCAGCGGCTGCGGGCCGCACTCGAAACACCGATCAGCGAATCACCCGACGAGCGTGAGCAACTTGGCGAGGAGCGGCGCAACGAGTTCCTCGAGAGCCTTGCCGATACCATCGAGGCGCGCGAGCCGCATCGCAGCGGGCACGCCCGCCGCGTCGCCTTTCTGGCTGGCCTGATCGCCGAGCGCATGGCGCTGCCCGCGGTGCAGCGCGAGCGCCTGCGCGTCGCGTGCTTCCTGCATGACATCGGTCGCGTCGCGTTGCCCGTCAGCGACTCGCCCGACGCCGAGGCCGTCGCGTCCAGCACCTTGGCGCAGGCGGAGCACAGCCTGGTGGGCTCGCGGCTCGTGGAGCCGCTGGGCTTCTCTCCCTTGGTCGCCGAGGCGATCCGTCACCACCATGAACACTGGGACGGCAGCGGCCAGCCCGAGGGCCTGCGCGAGGACGCCATTCCGCTGCTCTCACGCATCATCACGGTGGCCGACACCTTCGATTCCCTGACCCACAGCCATCCGCAGAGAAATACGCTCGCGCCCTCCGAGGCCATCGAGAGGCTGCGTGAGTGCGCGGGCCGCGAGCTCGATGCGGAGATTCTGAAGGAGCTGATCGTGATCGCGGAGAGTGGCCAATCCAGCAGCGGACCCCTGCTCGGCCTCTGCTTCAGGCATGCGGACGATCCCATCGACACGATCGCGTCGGCGACGGCGTTTCTGGAGGGCGAGCGATGAGCGGCCGCGACGATGCCACGCTCCCGGCACATCCGCTGGACATCGCACACTCGGATCTCGAGAGCTTCCTGCCCCCGCGCGGCGAGAAGCGTGAGAAGGTCGTGCGCATCGTCGAGTACAGCCACTACCCGCGCATCGCGCGCGACCAGCGCCGGCAGGTGGGATTTACGCGCGACGAATCGGGCTCGGGTCTGTGCATCGTAGCGAGCGAGTGCGAGAACGAGGGCACGCTCCTGCGCGTCGCCCTGCGGAGCGTGGACGGCGGACCGACCCTGGATGCACTCGCACACGTGGTCTGGTGCGAGTCCCGCGAGGACGGGCGCTACACGATCGGGCTCGCGCTGCTGGAGCAGACCGGGCGCAGAATGATGAAAGTACGCCGCCGCACGATCGCAGCGGACGGAAGGCCGGGTGTCGATCGGGACGACCTCGAGCTCACTGCGCTGCATGGGGGGGTCGTGCGCGGCGCGTGCTGAGACCTGGGGATGGGGGCTGGCGGTTTATCCGGGGGGGTGCCGCCGGCCCTCCATTCTCTTCGCACTTCTGCAGGAGCCGCAGGCAGGCTAGATTCCCCAGATGTTCGGCATCGGGATGCAAGAGCTGGCGATCATCCTCGTGGTGGCGCTTCTGGTCTTCGGACCCAAGCGCCTGCCCGAACTCGCCCGCACCCTCGGCAAGGGCCTGGCCGAGTTCCGCAAGGCGTCCAGCGATCTCCGCCAGTCATTCAGCCTCGACGCAGACGACTCGCCGACACTGCGCCGCGCGCAGACACCCCCGGCCGAGGATCCGCGCAACCAGCGCGAGTCGGACTCGCGTCCCGCTCAGGTGGTGGATGCGGTGGCCGATGCCGACGAGCGTCCGGTCGCGACCGATTCCGGCCACGGTGACCATGCCGAGGATTCCGAGACCGCCGCTGACCCGATTCCCGGGCCCGAGTCGAGCCCGGATCGGAGTGATGGCGAGCGGTGATCGACGATCCCGCCCCGATCACCGAGCACCTGGCCGAGCTCCGCAAGCGGATCTTCTGGATCGTCTTGACGATGGTTGTCTTCGCGGTGGCGGCGTTCAGCTACGCGGAGCAGATCTTCCTCTTCCTCATGGACCCAGCCGTGCAGGCGATTGGCGAGCAGGGGGGCAAGCTCCAGGCCATCGCTCCCACCGAAACGTTCTTCACCTACCTCAAGTGCGCGCTGCTCGCAGGCTTCGTGCTCTCGTTGCCCGTTACGTTCTGGCAGATCTGGGTCTTCGTCGCGCCTGGCCTCTACGCGACCGAGCGCCGCGCCATCGTACCCTTCGTTGTGATCTCTTCGCTGCTCTTCATCGGGGGTGCGACCTTCGGCTACACGCAGGTCTTCCCGCTGGTCTTCGAGTTCCTGAGCGGCTTCAGCAGCGAGCTCGTCGAACAGAACTGGACGATGCGCGAGGCTTTCTCGGTGACGACGCGCCTCTTCCTCGCATTTGGAGTCGCGTTCGAGCTCCCTGTCTTCGTCTTCTTCCTATCCATCACCGGGATAATGTCCGCCCGGCGGATGCTCTCGGGAACCCCCTATGCGGTGCTCGCCATGTTCGTGGTGGCCGCGATCCTGACACCACCCGACTTCGTGAGCCAGGTGCTGCTCGCGATCCCGATGCTCATCCTCTATCTGCTCGGCGTCGCGGTGGCGTGGATGTTCGAGCCACGGCGCAGGCGGATAGAGGCCGAGGCCGAGACGGATAAACGAGCCTAGGTAGAGAGTAGAGACCGTCAATCAGTCCAGCTCGCGTAGGGACGTCGCGAGAGCGTCGAATTCCGGTAGCGCGGATCGTCGCTGACTTCCTCTGCCAGCCACTCGGGCCGCGGGAAGTCGTCATCCTCGTGCGCGAGCTCGATCTCCGCCACCACGAGACCGGCATTGTCACCCGCGAAGACGTCGATCAGGAAGATGCACTCGCCAATCGGCACGCGGTAGCGCGCCTTGACGACGACGATACCCTCACACAGCCCGAGCAAGACATTCCCGTCACGGCTCGGGATCGCGTATTCGAGCTCCTCACGCGAGATCCCGTGCGTGGGGCCCTTCACGGTCAGCCACGCCTCGTCGTCGGTCACGCGCACTCGCACCACGGCGTTGGCCTGCACGGAGAGGTAGCCCTGACGGATCTTCGTCCCCGGGCCCGCGCCCCGCCACGGCTCGCCCACCACCAGGAACTTGCGTTCGATCTCCATCGCGCCCCGCTCCTTCATCTCGAAATCTCGAGCTAGAGCTTCGCGATGTCACCGACCATGTGCTGGAGCCGCTTCTCGTACTCGCTGATGTCGATGGGATGGCGGGCGATACCGGTGTCCATGGCGGCCTGCGCAACCGCCGGCGCCACGTAGAGGAGTACCCGCGAGTCGAAGGGCTTGGGGATGATATACTCGGGGCCGAAATCGAAGTGCTCGCCCGGATAAGCACGCTTTACGGCCTCGGGCACTGCCTCACCACGCTGAGCCAACTCCGCCAGGGCCTGCACGGCCGCCACCTTCATCTCCTCGTTGATCGCGCTGGCGCGCACGTCGAGGGCACCGCGGAAGATGAACGGAAAGCCGAGCACGTTATTGACCTGGTTCGGGTAGTCGGAGCGTCCGGTGGCCGTGATCGCATCGCCGCGCGCGGCTCGTACTTCGTCCGGCGTGATCTCGGGATCGGGATTCGCCATCGCGAAGATGATCGGCTGCTCGGCCATCGACTGGACCATCTCCTTGTTGACCAGCCCCGCCATCGAGAGCCCGACGAAGACGTCCGCACCCTTCATGGCATCGGCCAGGCTGCGCTTCTCGGTCTCGACCGCGAACTCCTCCTTGTAGCGGTTGAGTCCACCCTTGCGGCCCTTGTAGATGATGCCGTGGCTGTCCGTCATCAGGATATTCTCGCTGCGCACGCCGAGATCCTTGTAGAGCTTCATGCACGCGATGGAAGCCGCTCCCGCGCCGGACACGACGACGCGAATTTCGCCGATCCTCTTGTCCGCGATCTTGAGGGCGTTGAGCAATGCCGCTGCCGAAATGATCGCCGTTCCATGCTGGTCGTCGTGGAAGACCGGGATGTCGAGCGTGCGCTTCAGCGTCTCTTCGATCTCGAAGCACTCCGGTGCACGAATGTCTTCGAGGTTGATTCCGCCGAAGGTCGGTGCGATCAGCTGGCAGGTGCGGATCAGCTCCTGCGGATCCGTGCTGTCGATCTCGATGTCGAAGACGTCGATATCAGCGAATCGCTTGAAGAGGACGCCCTTGCCCTCCATGACGGGCTTGCCAGCGAGCGCGCCGATATTTCCAAGCCCCAGCACCGCGGTGCCGTTGCTGATGACAGCCACGAGATTGCCCTTGGCCGTATACCGGTAGGCGTTCTCGGCGTTCTTCTGGATCTCGAGGCAGGGCGCTGCGACACCCGGCGTGTAGGCGAGCGAGAGGTCCTCGGCCGTGACGGTTGGCTTGGTTGGAACGACCTTGACCTTGCCGGGACGCCCGTCGGCGTGATACGCGAGTGCCTTCTTCCTGAGGCCCACTCTGATGATCCTTCCGACCCGGATCCGTCTGCGACGCTTGCGCGAGGCCCGAAACGATCTGGACCCGGGCGGCCTCCGGCCGGCACGGGTCCAGGTGCGGTGGAGTCTATCAGATCCCAGACCGGCCTGGCAGGCTCTACTGGCCCAGGAGCTCCCGGGCGATGACCATGCGCTGGATCTGGTTGGTGCCCTCGTAGATCTGCATCAGCTTGGCGTCGCGCATCAGCTTCTCGACCGGGTACTCCTTCGTATAGCCATTGGCGCCGAAGATCTGGACCGCATCCACTGTGGCCTTCATGGCGGCGTCCGTCGCGAAGCACTTCGCCATCGAAGACTGCTTGGAGGCCCGCATCCCATTGTCGATCATCCAGGCACACTGAAACGTGAGCAAGCGGCTGGCCTCGATATCCTTGGCCATGTCGGCGAGCATGAACTGCACGGCCTGGAATTCGCCGATCGGCGACCCGAACGCTCTGCGCTCCTTCGCGTAGGCGAGGCTCTCTTCCAGGGCGCGACGGGCGATCCCCACTGCCAGGGCGCCGATCATCGGTCGGGTGCGATCCAGAGTCTCCATCGCGATGCGGAAGCCCTGCCCCTCCT
Organism: Deltaproteobacteria bacterium; assembly: GCA_019310975.1. GTDB lineage: Bacteria > Myxococcota_A > UBA9160 > UBA9160 > UBA4427 > JAFDDH01. The sequence goes on from JAFDDH010000007.1 coordinate 39,825, forward strand.
CGCCGAGGCGCTGACGGGCCGGGACCCGCACATCGTCGAAGTGCACCACTCGGGTGTCGCTGGCGCGCTGCCCGAGCTTGTCCTCCTTCTTGCCCGGCTCGAGGCCCGGGGTGTTCCGCTCGACCACGAAGGCGCAGATGCCCTTGTGGCGGCTGCTGCGGTCGAGGGTGGCAAAGACCGTGTAGAGATCGGCCTCACCGCCATTCGTGATCCAGGCCTTGGTGCCGTTCAGCAGGTACGCGTCGCCGTCCTTCTCGGCGCGGAGCTGCATGCCCGCGACGTCGGAGCCCGCGCCCGACTCGGAGAGGCAGAACGAGATCAGCTTGAAGGATTCCGCGCAGGGCGTCAGCCACTCTTCCTTCTGCTCCTGGCTGCCACCCACCAAGATCGGAGTCAGGCCCAGGTCGTTGCACATCACCGAGGTCGCGATGCCCGCGCAGCCGCGCGCGATCTCCTCGGTCAGCACGCACGTTCCCTCGATCGAGAGCCCGAGACCACCCTGCTCCTGTGGGATGCAGGTGGTGGAGAGTCCCAGCTCCCAGGCCTTCTCGATGATGTGACGCGGAAACTCGCCGGACTGGTCATACTCGGCCGCGACGGGCATCACCTCCTCGTCGGCGAAACGGCGGGCGGTGTCCTGCAGGGCGAGCAGCTCGTCATCGAGCGCAAACTGCATGGTCGACTCCAGGGCGTCCGCGGGGCACGGCCGCGAAGCGGCGGCCCCGGCAAGTGGGAGCAGAGAGCAAGGAGGTTAACGAGCGACGATCGCGGAATCGAGCCGCCACATCTCACTCACCGCCGACACAGCGCCCCGATCCCGGGAACGCAGACCCAGGCCAGCCGCGTCTCGAACGAACTCCCGACGCGGCCGGAGCTTCGCGCCGGCTGCTAGAGACCGTGGCCCAGCTCCTGGGAGAGCTGGTCCGCGCAAGCCACGACGCGGCGGCCGATATCACCGTGGAGCGATTCTTCGGCGAGGCGGAATCCCGGGCCCGAGATCGAGATGGCGGCGATCACACTGCCCGTGCAGTCGCGGACCGGTGCCGCCACACAGCGCATGCCCGGCTCGCATTCCTCGAGGTCGAGCGCGAATCCCTGGGCGCTGACTGTGCGCAGCTCGTCGAAGAGCTTCTGCGGATCAGCGATAGTGGACTCTGTGCGCGACGCCAAACCTTCTTCGGCCACGACGCTGCGTCCAAAGCTCTCCTGCGTGGCGGCATCACTGCAGCCGACGAGCACCTTGCCGAGTGCCGTGCAGTGGACGGGCAGCCGATGTCCGACGCGCAGCGTGGTCAGCACCATCTGATCGGCGAGCACGCCGTCGAGATGTACGACTTCGAAGTCGCGAATCACCGCGATGTGCGCCGTCTCGCCGACCTTGCGCACGAGCTCTTCGAGGATTGGGCGTGCGCGGCGCAGCAGGGTGTGACGGCGCGAAAACGCCTGCCCGAGCTCGAGACAGCGGGTGCCCAATCGATAGCGCTCGTTCTCCGGACTCTGCTCGATGTAGCCACGCTGCTCGAGCGTGGCCAGCAACCGGAAGACATTGTTTTTGTGGAGGCTCAAGCGGCGAGACAACTCGCTCACACCGAGCTCGTCCTCCTGGTAGAAGGCTTCGAGCATGCGCAGCGCGTTGCTGACGGTCTGGATCGAGTACTCGCTCTTGGGCTTGGCCATATAGTTATTTTACTCGCTCGCGGTGGACGCCGGAAGGCTGAATGCGATGGGATGCAACACCGATGCCATTCGTTCGAACGACTCGCCGAGGCGGGCCGTTCAGGAAGCTTGGCAGGGCCGGAGCGTTCGAACTTGGCCTTCCGACGAAGAGGATCGAGGCGCCGCCCGGAGGACGGAGCGTGGATCGGCAGGAGAGTCGCATGAACCACACCGATGATGCGGGCGGTAGATCGACGGCTGCGATCTACGAGGCACAGGGGGGTAGCGACTATTTACCTTAGCGCCCCAATGGGTGTCAATCGTTTCGCAGCTCAGGTGCGGCTGGACTCGCAACTGTCTCAATAATGTGTATTGGGTGTTCGTGGCAGCGACGCGACTCGCAAGGACTTTTCACGTCGTCTAGCAAATCTGATTTTTTTGATTGAGGGGCCGCCGACCAGATGTGCGCGCTTCGGCCACAGGTCGGCGGCGATCAGGCATCACCTTCGTTGCGTTCCGCCTCACCCGGCTTCGCGCGTGACTCCGCCTCCGAGGCGAGAAGCTCGAGCATGAGGGCGGCCACCCCCACGACCAGGAAGCTGTCCGCCAAGTTGAAGTCCGGCCACGAGCGATTGCCCCACAGGCGGAAGTGAAGGAAGTCGATCACTTCCCCGCGCGTCAATCGATCGATGAGATTGCCGAGCGCACCGCCCATGATGAGACCCAGAGCCGATGCGTTGAAGCGATCCCCCGGGGCCAGACTTCGGAAGAACGATAGAACGACAAAGACCGCGATGGCGGCGACAACGCTGAAGAGCGTGATCCGCCACGCCCACGGCCAGTCGACCAGCAGACCGAAGGCCGCACCGGGATTGCGGGCGTGCGTGATGTAGAAGAAGCCGTCCACGACGGTAATGCGATCCGCGAATGATTCCACCGGAACGTTGGCCGACACCCAGAGCTTCGTGAGTTGGTCGGCGGGCAGGGCAAGGAGGAACGCGCCCAGCAGATAGCGAAGCTTCGGCGTCATCGAAGCTCCTCGGGCGCCAGGTAGCCGTCGCCCCAGATCCGCGGTGCGAGCTCGGCGGCACGGTCGAGGTAGATGATGGCATCGGCGGCCTGGCCGCTGGCGTGCATCGCGCGACCGCGCAGACCGATCAGGTGCACGCCGACGCGGGGTTCGCGCATACCCTCGGCCTCGAAGAGCGCGGCCGCCTGATCGAGCAGCGGCAGGGCGCGCTCCGCCTGGTAGCCGTCCAGGTAATGACGCGCGAGGGCGAGGTACGCGTAGGGATTCGTGGGGTCGACCTGGATGGCGCGCTCGTAGCTCCCCTGGGCACGCTCCGTGTGGCCGTCTGTGTCGGCGTCGAGTCCCTGCAGGACGAGTCGGATCGATGCGCGTCGCGCGGGGTCTCCGGTTTGCGCCGCGTCCGAGACCCGGATGGGATCCACGAATTCGTCGCGGCCAGGCTGGCCGAACGTGGCACAGCCCGCAACGAAGAGAAGGGCGAGAAGGGCGATGGGAGGAAGGACGAGGCCGAGCAGCGAGGTCAGTGTTCCCCGCCGGCGCGCAGCAAGGCGACTCCGGTCACGGATGGCGATCACGCGTGCGCTTCCCCTTCACCACCTTCACAACCTTCACAACCTGCGACCAACGCCTGCGGGCTCGGGTATCGCGGCTCGCACCGGGCGGCGAGCGGGCCGCACGCCGCGTCATCCCCCCAAGGCCCCGAGCCCCTACGGACCGAAAAGCCTCCGCAGGGTACGGCGGATGACTCCGGACTGCTCGTCGTCGCCGGGCGGGTGGACGCCGGGCGGGCAGGTCGCTCGCGGCGCCGTGCCGCGCAGAAAGAGTTCGTTCTGCCGTTCGGGACATCCCCGCATGGCGCGCGCGCCGCTGCTCGGCTCGATGGCCACCTCCTCGAGTCCCGAGGGCCGCGGGAAGGCGCCGCGCACATGTGATCCTGTGACGTCACGCACGAAATCGGTCCAGATCGGGAGCGCACCCTGACTGCTCGGCAGACCGATGGTCGCGGGCTCGTCGAAGCCCACCCACACGACCGCCACCAACTCGGGCGTAAAGCCGACGAACCAGAGATCGAACTCCTCGTCCGTGGTACCGGTCTTGCCCGCGATCGGACCCGTCATGCCGCTCGAGCGCACGCGTACCCCGGTGCCGCGATCCACTACACCCTGCAGGAGCGTGACGGCCAGGTAGGCGGTGGCCGGGTCGATGGCGGGTACCGAGCCCTCGAGCGGGCGATTCTCGTGCGCGAGGCCGTCGGTCTCGACCACGTCCACGAAGCTGCGCGGTGTCGGGCGGCGGCCGCCGTTGGCAAGCGTCGCGTAGGCGCGCGCCACCTCGAGGGGCGAGAGCTCGGCGGTGCCGAGCGCCAGGCTCGGCACCTCGGGCAGCGGGCTCCTGATGCCGAGCGCGCGCGCGACGGCGATGACGCGGTCGATGCCCACCTGCTGACCCAGCCGCACCGCGGGCACATTCAGGGAGCGCTCCAGTGCGTCTCTCACCGAAACGTCGCCGCGAAATTGGTGGTCATAGTTCTCGGGCCGCCACACGCCGTCGATGGTGGGCACCTCCAACGGCTCGTCGACGAGTCGGCTCGCCAGAGTCACGGCGGGTCCGCTACGCCTGTCCAGCGCCGCCACGTAGACGAAGGGCTTGAAGACGCTGCCCACCTGGCGGCGCGCCTGGGTGCAGCGGTTCCACTGCGAGAGCCCGTAGTCGCGCCCGCCCACCAGGGCGAGCAGCTCGCCGGTCTGGGGCCGCATGGCGAGCAGGCAGCCCTGCAGCGGCGCATCGGTGGCCGGGTCGCGGCCCATCAGGGCCTCGATGCGCTCGAGTCCCGAGCGCAGCGAGCGGGCCGCCGCACGCTGCAGCCGCGGGTCGATGGTCGAGTAGATGCGCAGCCCCTCCGAGGCGAGCACAGTCTCGTCGTAGACCTCTGGGAGCTGTTGACTCAACAGATCGAGGAAGTAGCGAACCTCGCCGGAATCCTGCGTCACCGCCGCCACGTTGAGCGGCTCGGCGAGCGCCAGTCGATAGCCGCGCTCCGACACATACCCCTGGTCGCGCATCAGCTCCAGCACGAGATCGCGGCGTGCCACCGCGCGCTCGGGACGCCGGTGCGGCGAGATTCCGTTCGGGCTCTGGATGATGGCGGCGAGCAACGCCGACTCGGAGACGGAGAGGTCCGCGGCCGATTTGCCGAAGTAGAGGCGCGCCGCTTCACCGACACCGTGCACCTGGGTGGCGCCGCGTTGCCCGAGGTAGATCTCGTTCAGATAGGCCTCGAGGATCTCGGCCTTCTCGTACCGAGCCTCGACGATGAGCGCCATCACGACTTCCTGCAGCTTGCGGTTGAAGGTGCGATCCGGGGTCAAGAAGAAGTTCTTGACCAGCTGCTGGGTCAGCGTGCTGGCGCCCTGCTCGATGCGTCCTGCCCTGAGGTTGACCAGCATGGCACCCATCACACGTCGCAGATCGACTCCGTGATGCTCCTCGAAGCGCCGGTCCTCCACCGCGTAGACGGCGGCGATCAGATGGCGCGGCAGGTCCTCGAGGTGAACCAGGTCACGCTGCTCTCGGTCCGAGCCCAGGAAGGCGCTGACCGGCTCGGGCTCGAGGACCACCACATCGACGCTTTCGCCCGTGCGGACCTCCACGATCTCCTGGATCACGCCCTGGCCGAGCCGCAGCGCAAGATCGCGCGCGGGCTCCGGGCGCAGGGGATGATCGAAGGCACGCAGGTGGACGCGCAGCTCGCCAGGCCGCCACGTATAGCGGCCGGCCTCGAGTGGCCCGCCGCGGACGGCCTCCCGATAGCTGAGCCGCACCAGCCAGCCGCGCAGGTCGATCCGCTGCCAGTCCATACCGGGATAGACGATCAGCGGCGCCGAGTAGACCTTCGAGGGAACGTTGAAAGTACGGCCCTCGAAACGCTCAGCCACGACCCGGTCCAGGCGCAGGATCCAGCTCGAGAGCCACACGCCGGACACGAAGGCCACGATCGCGAGGCCGCGGCCGAGCCAACGCAGAGTCTCGCGCGGGCCACCGCCCCGCGAGCCCCCACTGCCCCTGCGGCGCGCGGTCTGCTTGCGGACCACCCTGCGACGGGACGTCTTCTTGCCGGCCGTCCTGCGCGCACCCGACTTGTCGGCCGCCTGCTTGCCCGCGGCGGAAGCCCGGGATGCCCGCCCGCCCGCCTTGGCGCGAGCCGGCGCCCTGGCCGCGGCCCTGCTGCGGGCCGAGCTCTTCGGTCGCGCGGCCCTGGTCGTCCCCGCCCTTCTCCTAGCCACGATCTGCTCTCACACGCGAGGTCCGCGAGTTGGACGCGGCGCCCGCCCCCCTGGTTCGGCGTGTCCGGTCGGCCCACCCGACCGGGGGGAACCGAGGGGAAGGCTAGCAGCGCACTGGGAAGCGCTCGGTGACGCTCGCCCCGGTTGAGATTCCCGTTGGGAATCGCGAGAGTACCGGGCATGAGCAACGACAGGACCGGACCGCAGAGCGGAAAGCTCTGGGGTGGGCGCTTCAAGGACAAGACCGACCCCGGCGTGGAGCGCTTCAGCGCCTCGGTGCACTTCGACAAGGCACTGGCCCGCTACGACATCCGCGGCTCGATCGCCCATGCGCGCATGCTGGGTCACACCGGGCTGATCCCGGAGGCCGACGCGAAAATCATCGTCCAGGGCCTCGAACGCGTGGCGACGGAAATCGAGATCGGCGAATTCCCCTTCGATGCCGGGCTCGAGGACATCCACATGAACGTCGAGGCACGGTTGCACGAGCAGATCGGGCCGGTGGCGGGGCGGCTCCACACCGGCCGCTCGCGCAACGATCAGGTGGCCACGGATCTTGCCCTCTACCTGCGCGACGCCTGTCTGGCCAGCCGCCACGGTCTGCTCCAGCTGAGGCAGGTGCTGGCCGCTCGCGCCGAAGAGCATCTCGATACCGTCCTGCCCGGCTATACGCACCTGCAGCGCGCCCAGCCCGTGCGTCTCGCCCACCACTGGCTGGCTTTTGTGGAGGTGCTGGGCCGCGACGCGGCGCGCTTCGCCGACGCGGCGAGTCGGCTCACCCACTGTCCGCTGGGCGCCGGCGCGTTGGCGGGCTCGACGCTGCCCCTCGACCGCGCGCAGACCGCGCGCGAGCTCGAGTTCGTGGCGGCCACGCGCAACAGCATGGACACGGTTTCGTCGCGCGACCATGCCCTCGAGGTGATGGCCGCCGCCGCCATCTGCATGGTGAACCTCTCGCGTCTGGCCGAGGAGCTGGTCATCTGGTCCAGCGCCGAGTTTGGCTTCGTCGAGCTCGCGGACGCGTACTCGACGGGCTCGAGCCTGATGCCGCAGAAGAAGAACCCGGACGTACCGGAGCTCGTGCGCGGCAAGTCGGGCCGCGCGATCGGCAATCTGGTCTCGCTGCTCACGACCATGAAGGGTCTGCCCCTCACCTACAACCGCGACATGCAGGAGGACAAGGAGCCGCTCTTCGACTCCATGTCGACGCTGCGCGACTCCCTCGAGGTGATGAGTGGCGCAATCGCGACGCTGCGCGTCGGCACCGAACGCATGGCCGCCGCCGCCGCCGACCCGATGCTGCTCGCCACCGACCTCGCCGAGGTGCTGGTCCGCCAGGGCGTACCCTTCCGCGAGGCCCACGAGGCGGTCGGCCGCATCGTGGCCCACTGTGTGGAGACCGGCGTGGCGCTCGACTCGCTCTCCAAGAAGGCATTGCAGCAATTCGATCCGGCGTTCCCGGAGGCCGCGAAGAAGCTGCTGGACCTGGAGCGCAGCTTCGAGCAGCGCTCGCTGGTGGGCGGCACGGCGCGTGCCACCGTGCAATTGGCCCTCGAGGCCGTGCGCGCCGAGCTCGACGCCGAGGCCGCCAAGCTCGAAGTGTGACCCGTGCCGCACCTGCGCCCGGAGCGGCCCGGCCGCCGACGGGATCGACGGGAAGAGAGGGCGGCCGCGTCGCCGATCCGATTGAATCAGGTCAGAGAAGGAAAGTAAGCAGGTGAGAAGGAAGCAGGACATGGGCGTCGACGCGAAGGGCACACTCGGCTTCACGAAGATGCACGGAGCCGGCAACGACTTCGTGGTTCTGGACGGCATTCGCGACCGCTTGCCGGCCGATCTCGGCGCTTTCTCACGTCGCATCGCCGACCGACACTTCGGGATCGGCTGCGATCAGGTGCTGGTTGTCCGCGAGTCGGGCGAAGCGGACTTCCGGATGCAGATCTTCAACCTCGACGGCTCACAGGTGGAGATGTGCGCGAATGGAATCCGAGCCTTCTTCAAATACCTGCGTGACCACGGCCACACCAGCCGGGACGAGATCGGGGTGGAGACTCTCTCCGGCGTGGTGCGGCCACGCTGGGCGGGTCACGACAATGTGACCGTCGACATGGCGCGGCCGATCCTGGCCCCGGCCAAGATTCCGACGACGCTCGGGTCCGGGGAAGGACCCGTACTCGACATGACCCTCGAGGTGCCAAAGGAGCTCACCCCCGACGGGTCGGGGCGTGTCGTGCTCTGCGCCGCCTCGATGGGCAACCCACACGCCGTCATCGAGGTGCCGGACGTGAACACCGCGCCGGTGAGCGCACTGGGCGCCTACATCGAGCACAGCGACGCCTTCCCAAACCGTGTGAACGTCGAGTTCATACAGGTGCTGGCACGCGATCGGATTCGGCAGCGCACCTGGGAGCGGGGTACCGGCGAGACGCTGGCGTGCGGGAGCGGGGCCTGCGCGGTGGCCGTGACCTCGATGCTGCGCGATGTGGTCGACCGTCGCGTCACCATCGAGCTGCGTGGTGGAGAGCTCGAGATTGCCTGGGCAGATAATCACGCGCACGTAACCATGACGGGGCCGGCCGCCGAGGTGTGGAGCGGTACCATTGCGCTGATGCCGGACGAGCCGCTGGAGGGCTAGGCGATGTACGAGGGAATCCTGACCGCGCTGGTGACGCCCCTTCGCGATGGGGAGATCGACGCGGCCGCGCTGCGCGAGCTCGTCGAGATCCAGATCGATGCGGGCGTGACGGGTCTCGTGCCCTGCGGATCAACCGGCGAATCCGCGACGCTATCCCACGACGAGCACCGCCAGGTGGTCGAGATCGTCGTCGAGGCCGTCGCCGGGCGCGTCCAGGTGGTGGCCGGCACCGGGTCGAACTCCACCCGCGAGGCCATCGATCTGACACGACACGCCAAGCAGGCCGGCGCCGACGGCGCGCTGCTGCTCTCGCCCTACTACATCAAGCCCACCCAGGAAGGCATCTACGCCCACTACGCGAAGATCGCCGAGGAGACCGAGTTTCCGCTGCTCGTCTACAACATCCCGGGCCGCACGGCGTCGAATATCCAGCCCGAGACGTTGGCGCGCCTGGCCGAGGTCGACTACGTGGTGGGTGTCAAGGAGGCGTGCGGCGACATCGACCAGATCGCGCACGTGGCGGCGAGCTGTCCAGAGGATTTCGCCTTGCTCTCGGGCGACGACTCGATGACGCTGCCGCTGCTCGCGGTGGGCGGCAAGGGCTGCATTTCGACCAGCTCGAATGTCGTGCCGCGTGAAATGTGTGCTCTCGTGAATGCCTGGAAGGCCGGCCAGCCTGGCCGCGCGCTCGAGATCCACCAGCAGCTGATGCCACTCTTCGACATCCTCTTTTGCGAGACGAATCCGATCCCGCTGAAGGCGGCCCTACATCTGATGGGCCGGATTGGGCCGGAGATCCGGCTACCGCTCACACCCCTCACCGAGCCGAACCGCGAGCGCCTGCAGGTCGCCCTCAAGGACCTGGGGATCGTTTCGTGAGCGGCCGGCGCGTACTCGTCGTCGGTGCCTGCGGCCGCATGGGCGAGCAGGTCCGCAAGTGGGTGCGGGAACACGACGAGCTCGTCGTGGCGGCCGCCTTGGAGGCGGAAGGACATCCGCTGCAGGGAGAAGAGATCGAATCGGGCGTCATTCTATCCAGCGATCCGAAGGCCGCACTCCTCGACGTCGACGTCGCCATCGACTTCACGATTCCGCGCGCAACGATCGAGACGATGCGTGCCGCCGCCCATGCAGGCGTCGCCTACGTGACCGGGACGACCGGACTCTCCGGCGACGAGAAGGCGGAGGTCGCGGCACTCGCCAAGCGTATTCCGGTCGTGCACGCAGCGAACTTCTCCGTCTCGGTGAACGTGCTCGGCTGGCTGGCCCGCGAAGCGGCCCGCAAGCTCGGCGACGGCTTCGACGCCGAGCTCTTCGAGATCCACCACGCGGCGAAGCGCGACGCGCCGAGCGGCACGGCCCTCTTCCTCGCCGAGGCGGTCGCAGAGGGACAGGGGAAGACGCTGGCCGACCACCTGGTGGTGGAACGGGTCGGCGAGACCGGCGCGCGCCCGAATGGCGCGATCGGGATCCAGACCCTGCGCGGCGGCGACAACCCGGGCGAGCACACGCTCTATTTCGTGGGGGTGGGCGAGCGCATCGAGCTCGTACATCGATCCGCGACGCGCGATCACTTCGCGAAGGGCGCGGTGCGAACGGCGGCCTGGCTGGTCGGGCGGGGGCCGGGCCTCTACCCGATCGATGAGGTGTACGGGCTGGCGTGAGCCGGCCAACCCTTCATCTCATCGCGAATCGGTCGCGCGCAGCCCCGAAAGACAGAAGGGCCCCGCGGCTCACGCCACGGGGCCCTCGACTCCATCCAACGCCAGCGGCCGACCCGATTCTCGGGTCGCCCGCCTACGCCTAGATGTCGTAGTAGAGCTCGAACTCGTGCGGGTGCGGTCGCACGCGAACCGGGTCGCACTCCTCTTCACGCTTGTACTCGATCCAGGTCTGGATCGCATCCTCGGTGAAGACGTTGCCCTTGAGGAGGAAGTCGTGATCCTCCTCGAGGCACTCGAGGGCCTCCTCGAGGCTGCCGGGCATCGACGGGATACCCGCCTTCTCCTCGGCGCTGAGCGCGTAGATATTCTTGTCGAGCGGCTCACCGGGATCGATCTTGCTCTCGATCCCGTCGAGGCCCGCCATCAGCATGGCGGTGAAGGCCAGGTAGGGGTTGGCGCTCGGATCGGGGTACCGCACCTCGATGCGCTTCGCCTTCGGGCTCTGGCTGTACATCGGGATGCGGCAGGCCGCCGAGCGATTGCGCGTCGACATGGCCAGGTTGACCGGCGCCTCGAAACCCGGCACCAAGCGCTTGTAGCTGTTGGTGGTCGGGTTCGTGAACGCGGACAGTGCGCGGCTGTGTTTCAGAATGCCGCCCGTGTAGTGCAGACCGAGCTGCGAGAAGCCCCCGTAGCCATCGCCCGCAAAGAGCGGCTTGCCCTCCTTCCAGACCGACTGGTGACAGTGCATTCCCGAGCCATTTCCCTCGAAGATCGGCTTCGGCATGAAGGTCGCCGTCAGGCCGTTCTGGCGTGCAACGTTCTTCACCGCGTATTTGTACTTGATGACCTGATCCGCCATCTCGACGAGCGGGCTGAAGACCATGTCGATCTCGCACTGGCCGGCCGTCGCCACCTCGTGGTGCTGGGCCTCGATCTTGATTCCCAGCTGCTGCTGCATGACCAGCACCATCTCGGTACGCAGATCCTGCAGGCTGTCGGTGGGGGGAGTCGGGAAGTAGCCCTCCTGGGAGCGCGGCTTGTAGGCGAGGTTGCCGCCCGGCTCCTCGGCGCCCGAGTTCCACGAGCCCTCCGGCGAGTCGATGCTGTAGAAGCCGTGATCCGCACCCGTGCTGAATCGCGCATCGCTGAAAACGAAGAACTCGGCCTCGGGTCCGAAGAAGGCGGTGTCGCCAATTCCGGAGCTCTTGAGATAGGCCTCGGCCTTCTTGGCGATGTAGCGGGGATCACGCGAGTAGTTCTCGCGAGTGATCGGATCCACGATGTCGCATATCATCACCATCGTGGGATGCTGGAAGAAGGGATCGATGAACGCGGAATCGGGATCCGGGATCATCAGCATGTCGCTCTCGTGGATGGCCTGCCATCCGCGAATCGACGAGCCGTCGAATCCCTGTCCGTCCTCGAACGTATCCTCGTTGATAAACTCGATCGGGTAGGAGCAGTGCTGCCAGGTGCCCGGCCAATCGGTGAAGCGGAGATCCACCATCACACAGTTGTTTTCAATCGCGAATGCAAGTACTTCCTTGGGAGTCATTGAGCCTTCCTTGGTGAACCCAGAACCGCTCTCTCGATGCTGGGGGGGTTGGGATCAGACTGCGCTGGTTCCGCGCTCTCCAGTGCGGATCATCGGGAGCACGAAGATCTTGCCGTCGCCGATGCGGCCCGTCGAGGCTGCCTGTGCGATGGCGTCGATCACCTTCTCGACGAGGTCGTCGGATACGGCGACCTCGAGCTTGATCTTGGGCAGGAAGTCCACGACGTACTCGGCGCCGCGATAGAGCTCGGTGTGACCCTTCTGGCGACCGAAGCCCTTGACCTCGCTGATCGTCATGCCCTGGATCCCGATGCCGTGCAGGGCCTCTTTGACCTCGTCGAGCTTGAAGGGTTTGATGATCGCTTCGATCTTCTTCATCGCCTGGGGATCTCCTGGCTCCGTGCGTCGCTCCGACCGGGCGGGCGAGCCCGGGGGCTCGAGATCGATCCCGTCGATCGGGCCGCTGCGCGCGAAGGTCGGAGCGGAAGCACTCACCCTATCCGGTCTGAGAAGCTGAAAATGCAGGATCCGTTCCATTCGTACGCCGTGGGGTCACACGCAACGAGAGCCCGCTGAGGCGAGTTTCGACGGTCTTGACCGACGTGAGACCGCCCAAACGTGCGGAGTTGTGCACAGTCGCTGGGCAGCGGCTGCCCGTTTCGGCAGCAGTGGCGCCAGATCCGTGGGCCGACCACGGCGCCGTCGTCGAGGCCGGTGGCCGGCACGCAGACGAGACCCGCCGTGAGCCACTTCCCAAGCGGGTGTGGGCGTACCCGCGCTCGACCGGCCGGTTGGGAATGCCTCTTGCAGAATACCTCCTGCAGAATGCCTCTTGCAGTTTGATGCGAGGATGCGAGGAGATCGGGGAGTCGGGGGAGCTGGGTGGCCAGCACCGACCGACCGGCCCCGCGTGCTCGCGGGCCGAACGCAGTGGCCTCGACCGGAACGAGCCGAAACGAGCGGGAACGAGGTACTCAGCCGTGAGCATCCACTACGACGACACCCAGAGCAGTTTCGAGCCGGCCGGGGCCGCCGCGACGTCCGGGCCATCCTCGGCCACCGCCGAGGAGTTCGCACGCTTCCTTCGCCAGGCCGAACGCCTGCCGGGCCACGGCGAGGCGGCGGGATCGCTGCGCGAGTGGCTCGACCTCGCCGAGGCCTGGCGGATCGCCCAGGCGTTGCGCGACTGCAAGGGCAACCGCTCGGCGGCCGCCCGCAAGCTCGGCATCGGGCGCCGCACCCTCTACGCCAAGATGGACAAGCTCCGCATCACACCCAGCTGGAGCTTCTGAGCCACTCACTCGCTAGCCAGCAAGACCGGCGATCGGTCTTCGGGCCGGAAGGGGCCCTGACGAAATGGGGCGCGACACCTTGGTGTCGCGCCCCATTTCGTTGCGTGCAGATCTCCTGGATCAGAACTCGTACATCATCTGCAAGAGCATCACGTGCTGCGTGTCCTTCAAGATGGGTCCCGACTGCGGCAGGAAGATGCCCGATATGCCCATCCCCGTGCTAGAGAGGATGGCCGTCTGGGTCAGGAGATCGATGTTCGAGTAATCGAATCGATACTCCAGCTTGAGCGTGAGGCCGTCGATGGGGCTGTAGTCACCCGTTGCTGTAACCGACTGCAACGAGTTCTCGAGCGGCAAAAGCGGGATGTCCTCCTTGTAGCTCACGTACTCGTAGCGCAGCGCGATGCCCGCATTGTCGAGAACACTCAGACGCCCCGCACCCGCGATCGCCTGGTAGCTGGTCTTCAGCGTGCCGGGCGAGGTCGTGGTCGCCTTGTTGTTCTCCCAGCGGTAGTCGTAGTTGATCCACAGCGAGAGGTTCTCGACGGGATCGGCGGTCAGGACCAGGTCGAGGATGCCCATCGAGTCGTTGGCAACGCCGCCGGTGAACACCGGGAAGAAGATGCTGGTCGGGGCCGACTGGTCCTTGCCATATACGAAGGTCGCACTGGCAAAGTACTTGTCCGCGCTGTAGGCGACCTGCGAGGTCAGTGCAGGCGCCTTGGTGTCGTCGATCCCGATCCCGCCGACGACGTCGTTCAGCGCGCCGATCGCCACCGAGAAGCCGCTGCCGATGTCGAGTTTCGCTACCGCGCCCACGTTGGTGATCGGCTGGAGGCCCCAGACGAGGCCGCGGGTGATGTTGAAGTTCGCATTCGTCTGCTCCACCTCAGCGCCGACGAGCGTCGGCAGAAGACCCCCGTCGATCTGCAGGCCCTGCATCAGCGGGATCAGGTAGCTCGCATAGGCGGAGTAGAAGCTCGGCGTGAAGCCGTCCGCGCCGGATCCGTAGCCGGCCCGCAGGTCCATGTGGAAGCCACCCCGGCTCTCCTCGGTGGGCGCCTTGTCGATCGAGATCCACGCCTGGTCGAGCTGGAAGGTGTTGCTGTCGGGATGGTGCGGATACCAGAGCGGGAACCCGGCACCCACACCGGGAATGATCGAAGTATTCTGTCCGTTCTCTCCGCCGGGGGCCGAGTCCTCGACACTCGTGAAGTTGATCACGTAGCTGGCCGCGACCCAGCCCGAGAACTCGGTCTGCTCGAGAAAGCTCGAGAGTGCGGACTGCTCACCGCGCTCCTCGTCGAGGCCGGCGTCTTCGATCACCTGCTGCTGAGCTTCGACCGTGGCCTCGGCGTTGGCGATCTGGTCGTTCTGTGCCTGGAGCTGATCTTCCATCCGCTCCATGCGCTGCTTCATGTCCTGGATCTCGACGTCGAGATCGGTTGCTGCCGCGAGCTGCGGCACGAGCAAAATGCTCGCGGCCACGATGGCGACCGTCCTGCCAATGGATCTCATCTCGTTTCTCCCTGGGTGGTGGTTCCATGCCAACTCGTTCGGGTGGTGCCCAGTCCCGCTCGGGCCAGAGCCTCGCGGCCGGGCGCGGGACCCTCCGACCTGCCACCGGTGCAAGGTCGAAAGACTTGGACCGGGGGGTCGGTCTGCGATGTCGGGGAATGCATTCGATCGTGGGACTCGAATGCAGGATCCGTTCCAGTGGAACGGAATGGGCCGGTCGGTGTCCGGGCTACCTCAGGGAGCGCGCGGGCCCGCAGTTGGACGACCTTCCGCCCAGGGTCGCAGCCTCGTGCACAAGCGGTGTGCAGAGCCTGCTCGCCGATCGAGCATGCAGGGAGGTGACCCGAATCTTCGATGATCTCGAAGGTGTCACTCTCGACGGTATGGCGATCGACGGTGCCGTTCGACGCTGCCAATGAATCCAGCCCCCCATGGATGACACTCGAGTGAAGCGGCTCTCCGCATCGATTCTGCGACCTGTGTCGCCTCGAGTGTCCCTTCGCTCCCGGCTATGGATCGATATCGGAAGACGGCTGGGGGGCTGTCCGTCCGATCACTGCGAGACGAGAGGCTGACGCATGTCGCACGTTCTGAAAAGGCTCGAATGCCGACGTTTTGACTGTGAGAGTCAATTTTATGTGATGGGGCTCACAGGCTGATTGGACGTCGTTGAAGGGAATCCACTACGAACCGAACAATTTTGGGGGTAGGTACCCGCTCCAGCGATCACTCATCGCTCCTCGATCCTGCTCCAGACATCCGCACCGTCCAGGTAGGCGAGGGTCCGCGGGCAGCTGTCCGCCTCGCCGGCATCCCGCGCACGTGCCAGCAGACGCAGATCGGCCGCCGTATCGAGGTCGAAGCTGCGCTCGAGCAGCTTCACACCCAGTCCAAGCTGGCCGGCGTTCGCCATCGTTTCCTCGAGCACGCTGCCGGTGCTCATCGGGTGATCGAAGAGCCCTGTCTGGGGCGACCTCATTCCCACCAGCCCGTAGCCGCCATCGCGGTCGGGTGAGATGACCAGATCGTGGTCCTCGAGCTCGGCGAGCGCCGCTTCGAAATGCGATCGAGAGAGCAGCGGATTGTCGCTGCCGCGCAGCAGGATGCGCTGCGCGCCGGCCGCCGCGGCCTCGGCGGCGGCGTGGCCCATGCGTTCGCCGAGTCCCGCCCCGCGCTGCGCGATGACGCGAAAGCCCGCGGGAACGCGCTGCGCGATCTCCGCGCAGGACTCGGCGGGATGTAGACACAGCACTGCGTCCAGGTCGAGCCCGTGCGCGATCTGCGCCGTGGCCTCGAGGACGTCGTCGAGCATGTGGCCATAGAGGGCGGCGGCCTGCTCGGGGGTGAGCGGTGGCGACATGCGCGTCTTCACCAGACCCGCGCGGGGCGCCTTCGCGAAGACCATCACACTGCCGGCCCGCTGGACCCAGGCGCTCTCGCCGGTGGCGGCATCGACGGTCGGCATGCGCCTAGTCCCCGCCAGCGCCGTCGGAATCCGCCGTGGCGGAGGCGTTGGCGCTGCCCGACACGAGCGGCAGAGGCCCGTAGACGGCCTCCGTACGCTGCTGCTGCTTCTCCGACCACCCCGCGAAGCCGGCCTGAACGGCGTCGTACTCCTGCTCGGTGTCGACATCGATCGCGCAGCCGCCCGCCTCGGTGATCACGAAGCGGAAGCGCGTGTCGAGGATGCCGCTGATCACCCTCTCGTTGAGTTCGATGCTGACGAGCCCACGCATCCAGTCCGCCAATCGATGCCACTTCCAACGGTCCAGCAGCCCGGCCAGGTGCATGACGCCGTAGAGGCTCACGATCAGCGGCCCGGCCGCACCAGAGAAGAAGAGCTTCCAGGCCAGCACCGCCATATGCCAGAACTCACGCTGGTGGCGATGCTCGTACATGTCCTCGATCCGCCAGCGGTTGCCAAGCCGCGCGGGGGCCGCATAGTGGAGATTGCTCTGCCGGAGCCTTCCCTCACGCAGGTTGAAATAGGCCACCTCGATGCCCGGCTGGCCGGGCTCGGTGGGTTTGAAGTCCACCAGGGATGCCTCGGGAACCAGGCCGGCCGCGTAATCGCAGTCCTCGAGGGCCTGGCTCTGGCGTACGAAGGCGGAGATCTCCTGGGGCGTCGCGAAGGGCAGATCACCCGAGAGATAAAGGACGGACCTGTCGACCTCGTCCCCGAGCGGGTCGCGGCCCGCCTCGGGATCGCGCGAGAGGATGCACCGGTAGGTCTCCCAGGCGTTCTCGAGTAGGTTGCGACCCTGCTCGACGATGAAGAGTGGCTTGCTGAGCTGCTTGCTGAGCTCGGGATCGGCGAAGACGTCTTCGAGACGACGCCGATTGCCGACCACCCAGACCTCGGACACCTCGGGGACGCGTTGCAGCGTCGCCACGGTGCTGGCCACCATCGATCGTCCACCCACCTCGAGGAAGACCTTGCTCTCGCCATAGATCGCCTTGGCGGCGCGGGTGTCGCCCGCGGTCACGATGGCGGGTACCCCCACGCGGCTAACCGTCGCCTTCCTCGAGGAGGAAGATCACTTGCAGGGTCACGAGGAACTCGGTGATGCGCCCCTCCTCGACCTTCGCCTTCTCGTCGATCACCTTGATGCCCGTGATACCGCGGAGCGTCATGCTGGCCCGCTCCAACCCCAGCTCGGCGGCATGCTGCCAGCCGTCCGGGGACGCGGAGGTGATTGTGGAGACCGATGCAATCGCCATGGCCTGTCCTTGCTTGTCTTTTCTCGTCTTTGTGTGTCTTTGCGTGTCTTTGCGTGTCTTTGCGTGTCTTTGCAGACAGTCGGCGCGCAGAGCGCGCCAGACCTCTACCAGTGCTGATCGAGCGGTGGCGCCACGTCGAAGATCAGCCGCAGCCGGACCCGATACTCGACGATTTGGTCACAATCGATCTTGATGGACTTCTCGGTCACCTCGATGCCCCGGATCCCGCGCAGCGTCTCGTTGGCCCGCTCGACCACGCCGCGTGCGGCCGCATCGAAGCTCACGCTCGACGAGCCGATGATCTCGCTGACCTTGCTGACCCACATGGTGTCCCTGCGCTCCTTGGCTGCTCGACGGTAGCTTGACGGCAGCCCGACGCCGTGAGCGGCGTCGGGCACTGACATCGACCGGAAAGTAGCGCGAGTCGGGGTCCGGCCCAGAGTGCCGTGGGCATCCAGATGCCCGGATTCGGTAGCTTCCCGCCCGGCCGACCGCGCTCGCCCGCGGCGGGGGATGGTTGTCTTC
>JAFDDH010000218.1 GCA_019310975.1 Deltaproteobacteria bacterium
CCCCGGACGGCCGCATGGGGCGGGCTTGTCTCGCTCACCCTTTGCCTCGCACCGCTACTGGGCGATTCGAAATCGAGTCTGGTCCTGCCCTTCCCGCCCGATACCGGACGGGTTCCAGCCGTGACCTTCGACACACGGGGTCGAGCCATCGGTCAGTCGGAGTTTGCGTTCGAGGCTCGGGACGAGAGCCACTTTCTGATGCGAGTCGACATGCGAATCGAGGGCGGCGCGCAAAACCGCACCCACGCGGAGCTCGAGCGCATTGCGCAGGTCGGCGATGAGCCGCCGCGCCTGCGACTCTTGATCGAGCAGTCGCAGTCTTTCGAGGCGGACGGCACTCCCATGACGCTGCTGCGTGTCGATCACGTGACCGGTCTTGCGAGCTGCACGCCACCCGAGGGCAGCTCGGACGCCGCCGTGGTGCTGGCGCTGCCGGCCGATGACCGCGTCGCAAACGTGCCCATGAATCTGCTCTTTCTGCCCATCGCCCGCGGTGAGGTGGAGCGCATCCGCTTCCAGCTCTTCGTCTGCCGCGGTGGGGCGAGGTTCTACAAATTTGTCGCCTTCGCGGGCCCGCGCTCGCACGGTGGCAAGAGCCAGATCATCGAGGTCCGCTACGGGCCGGACCTGGGAAAACTCATGTCCTGGGTGGCCAGCCGCGTAATGCCGAAGCTCTCTTTCTGGTTCGACACAAATCGCAACGGCGCCTACGTGGCGCACCGGATGCCGATCTACAGCCGCGGCCCCGAGATCGTAATGATCCGTGAGGGGGTGGAGCCACCGGAGCTAGGAACGCCCTTCTGAGCGCGTCGCCGCAAGCCGGCCCCGGCTGGACCGCGTGAGCCCACCCTCCGGGCCCGGGTCCGCCACGCGGCATTGAGCGGTAAGATTCCGAAAAGAGGCCGGGCCTGACCCCGGCTGTGAAGTACTTCACAGCGGCGGAGCGGCTGGGAGACCGATCCTGTGAGCCGTTGGCCGGACTGGAACCGGCACGGGAGAATCGAGATGACCGCTTTCGATCGAGCGTTCTTCATCGGCTGCCTGCTCGGCATGATGACCCAGCCCGCACCGGGGCTGGCCGACAGCGCTCACGCCGTGGTGGTCGTTGCCTCGGCGAGCGGAGCGCATGAGGTGCAGGCGCCGGTCACGAGTAAGGATCGAGCTGCGGGGACCGACCAGAGCGAAGCCGCCCCGCCGAGCCCCAGGGCCAGTCAGCCAGTAGTGTGGGCGCCTCGGACTCGGCGCGGCGCGCCCGCGGCCCGCATGGGCGGGGCCTCGCGCCGCGCCGGCTCACAGCTGGTCGTGCTGGCCCTCGTGCCCGAAATCGACGAGGCCGCACTGACGCTCCGCGAGCAGCCCAGCGTGCACTGGCACTTGTCGGATGACAGTCCGCACGCCGTGAACTTCACGCTGGTGGATCCCGACGCCATCGACCCGATCCTGGACGTGACCCTCGACGGACCCTTCACGGCCGGCTTTCACGCGGTCGATCTCGCGGCCCACGGTGGGCGGCTCGAAGTCGGCACGCGCTACGAGTGGTACGTGGCGGTGGTGCCCGATCCCGCGCGGCGCTCGGCGGATAGCGTGGCGCGCGGCACCATTCTCAGGGTCTCGGAGCCAGATCTCGAATCACAGCTCTCACGTGCCGAGAGCGACCGTGCGCTCTCGCTGCTCGCGTCGTCGGGAATCTGGTACGAAGCGATGGAAAGCGTGCAGCGGCGAGTCCAGGAGCGGCCCGACGATCCAGAGCCGCGGGCCGAACGCGACGCCCTGCTCGCGCAGGTGGGCATCGAGCTGGAAGACTGAGCAGAGCAGCACCTGGAGATCGACGATCGGGTGCGACCCTCAGCCCTCGGGCGCGACTCCGAGCACGCGATAGATCGGGAGCGCAACGTCCTTGCCCTTTAGCCTGTGGGTGCCGATCGAGCGCACCTCGAAGCCATTGCCGATGCGCCGGTACGTCTCCTCGCCGATCAGGATTCGCCAGGCCACGCCTCCCTCCTCGCCGGAGAAGTCGTCCTTTGCGAATCCCTCGAGGCGCGCCGCCGTGTTGACCGTGTCGCCCACCGACGTGAACTTGAGGCTGCGGGTCGCACCGATGCAGCCGACTACCGCTGGCCCGGTGAAGACACCGACGCGGCAGCGCCCGGTGGACAGTCCGCGCTCACTCCAACTCTGGTTGAGCGCCTCCATGCGAGCCCCCATGGCCAGCGCGCAACGCACGGCGGCGCGTGCGTCGGCATCGATCGCGGCAGCGCCCTCACTCGCCACGGGAAAGCCGAAATTGGCCTTGATTCCGTCGCCCGCATAGTCGTCGACCACGCCTGCATGGGATTCGACGAGCTGTGCCATGGCGTCCATGTACTCGTTCACCCACACCATCAGCACTTGCGGCTCCATCTTCTCCGAAGCCGCCGTATAACCTTCGAGATCCGACATCAGCGCTGTGAGTCGAACACGGCGGCTGACGGGTCGACCGTCCTCGAGAAACTCGTCGCGGCGGCGCCAGATCTCGTCGGCCACCGCGGTCCCCTGGAAGCGTGAGAAGAGGCCCGCGATCGCGCGCCGCTGTGCGCGCTCGCGCACGGCGAGCACGGCAGCTACGCCCATCGCGCCGAAACCGCTGGCCAGAAGCGGCGGTACGACACCCAGCCACAGCCCACTCGAGAAGGCTACCCGGCCGGCGATCACGACCGCGCTGAAGAGTAGGGCGAGCCCGATGGCCTGCAACGCCAAGCGGCGGTTCCAGACGCCGAGCCCCGCGCCCGCGAACGAGAAGAGCAGTAGCCAGAGTAGCTGCAGCAGCCGGCTCGGACTCTGCAGCGGTGCACCCTGGCCATGCGCGTAGCGGACCAGCTGATCGACCGCGTGCGCGTGGATCCGCATCCCGGGAAGCATTCCGGCCGCACTCTCGGGCTCGAGTGGGGTCTGGAAGGCATCCATGATGCTGACCGCAGTCGTACCGAGGATGACGGTTCGACCTCTCAGCTCGGAGGAACCGACGCGGCCATCTGCGACGTCCGAGATGCGATACGTCGGGATCTCGCGCGTGCCCCAGCGATAATCGAGCAGGAGTTGGAAGCCCGCGTCATCCGCATGCACATAAGGGCCGTCATCACCCTGGAATGGGCGTATCACGGTTGGACCCAACATGGGGAGCTCGGGGTCCTCGGGTGAGGGCACGGGACTGATGCCCTCGGCGCCGAGGGCCAGGATCGCCAGACGCAGGGCCATCGAGGAGTAGGCGCCCTCTTCCGTCCACATATCGAGGAGGTAGCGCCTCACTGTGCCACCCGGGTCCACGGGCAGGTCGCTGAAGCCCACCTGCGAGTCGTCGGAAAGGAAGCCTGGCCGCGGCGTTCCCTCACCGTCTGGGTCGGGCACCTTCATGGTCATGACGATGCGGGGATCGCCGATGACGAGATCACCGAGTGCGCGGTAGTCCCGGGTCCAGCCTGATCCATGCGATTCGCGCGGCACGGGGAGATCGCGATAGAGATCGACGCCCACCGCGAGCGGGCCCGCCTCCAGGATTCTGCGCAGTACGCGAGTCAGTGCACGATCAGGCAGGGGGTGACCAAAGCGCCGCACGTCCTCTTCATCGATCACGACGAGCGCCAACGCGGGCGCTGGGGTGGGTGCGCGTGCGACGCGCCGGATCTGCTCGTCGTAGAGCCAGAGCTCAGCTGGCTCCAACAATCCCGCGCTGCGCACCACAACCACTACGGAGAATGCCGCCAGGGCACCGGTGATGAAGAGCGCGGGCCGGCTAGCGAGCACACCGGACCATCCCGACATCAGATCACCACGCAGTCGGCCAGCTTCTCGAGTTCGCCGAGGTCAAGAATCACGACCTTGCCCTTCTCCAGATCGATCAGCCCCTCTTTGGTCCAAGCTCGGAACTGCTTGTTGATGCTCTCACGGGTCGTACCGACGAGATCACCCCATTCCTCCTGCGAGAGCTTCAGATCAATGCGCAGGTGCCCCGCGCCGGGAGGCCCCGTGTCCTTGCCGTGTTGCAGCGAGAAGTCGACCAGCTTCTTCGCCAGGCGCACCGGCAGGCTGAGAAAGTGGGTGTCCTCGAGAAACTCGCTCACCCGCACCAGGCGCGCCGCGACCACGGCGAGCAGCTCGATTGCCACGTCGGGACGGGTCCTGAGCAGCGAGCCGAGCTCGCGGCGATCGATCACGATCAGATCGCTGGATTGCATGGCGATGACGGTGGCCGTGCGCGGACGATCGGCAAGCAGTCCCACCTCGCCTACGACCTCGCCCGGGCCGAGGACGCAGAAGATCAGATCGTCGCCCTCGTCGGAGGTGGTGACGACCTTGAGCCGACCCTGGGCAACGACGTAGAGCTGCGTGCCCTCGTCGCCCTTGTGGAAGAGCTCCTCGCGGACCTTGATGCTCCGCGTCGTGGAAACGGAGGCAATCGCCTCGACGTCGTTCTCGGTGAGGCGCGCGAAGAGAGGGACCCTCGCCAGGATCCGGCGCTTCTCCTCGAGGCTGAGTCGTGCCATGAGCCGATGATAACGGCTGAATCGACCCGCCCCAGGAAAATCAGGAGTAGCGTTGCAGCCACGCCCAGAAGAGGCGCGTCAGCGGCCAGCCGCCTCCGCGGGCATCGGCCACGGCGTCAGCGGGGCGGCGTCCACCACCTGCAAGTGCTCATCGCCCACTGCAACCACATGTCGGCCCATCGTGGCCACGCGTGTCTGCGGCAGGACGTCTATCGACTCCACCAGCCGGGTCGCACGCGCATCCATCATCTGCAGGCCACGATCGCCGAGCAAGAAGATCCGCCCACGCACCGCCGCTGCGTCGGTCACGCGGCCGGCTTCCTTGTTGTCGAGCCGTGCGGTGACCACGGGCTTGTCTCCTTGGGAGAGATCGAGCACCAGCGCACCGGCATGCCCAATCGCCACCGCGCGGGGTGCAAAGGAGCGGATTCGCCAGAGCCCGAAGGCCCTCCCAAGCTTCATCTGCGCGCTCACGCGCTTCTGGCGAAGCAACTTCATGTTGGAGACGAAGAGTGACTCGCCGTCCGTGAAGACGAGATCGTCGCCGACCACGGCCAGGCTCTTGATCACCCGGCGCATTACGTGCTTCACCACGCCCCTCTCCAAATCGATCAGCATCAGACCGCGGGCGCCGGCGGCGGCCAGGTATTGACCGTAGGGCTCCAGCGCGAAGACGGTCCCGATCTGACTGCGGTCGTAGGAGAGCTCCACATATGGGCCCTCTTTGCCGAACGCAACCATCTCGATGCCCTCCTCGCCGAATACGGCGACGCGATTACCGAGGATCGTCACGCCCGACCACTTCTTCATGTCGTTCGGACGCTCGTATTCGGCCAGCACCAAGGGCGCCTCGGGATCGGCGAGCTCGATCAGCTGGAAGTGTCCGTTCTCGTAGAGCACCGCGACGCGATCGCCCGCGGCGTCGATGTCGACCACCTCGCCCTTCAGCTTGATCGGCGGACGTACAACGGCGCTCGTCTGCCAGGTCGAGACCGGAACGAAGAAGTCGTTCCAGTAGCGGGGCGATGCCGTGGAGGCGAGCACCGACGAGCCCTCGGCGTGCTGCGTCGAATCGATGCGCAGAGTGAACACACGGCGGAAGATCGGCGGCCTATCCGGCCCGGCCTGCAGGGTCACGATCGTCTCGGCGAGCATGCCCGGCCGCGAGACGGTGCCGTCCTCGATGGACGCCCGCTGACTCCGCTCGGTGTGCTGAATCGTCAACCGGGCCGGGGGCAATGACCTGGCAGTCTGGGGATCGACGATCGCGGGAATCACGATGATCTCGCGTCCGGCCTCGGCGTAGATCTTTTTCGTGCGCTGCTGGAATTTAGTGCGCCAGCGACGGGCGTCGGGCACGTTGGGTGCGATCTCGACCGAGAGCGCGATGCGCTCGAAGCGGGTGCGATCACGCAGGCGGCTGGCCTCGGCGCTGCGTCGCGCCTCGGCCGCGAAGTCACTCTCCGGATGCTTGTCGGCGAACTTCGTCAGTTCCTGGGCGCGGCCGCCGAAGCCCTTCGCATCGATGTATGCGAGGTTCCCACGGGCTCGCTCGACGAGCTCTCCATCCGGGAACCCGGCAATGAAAGCGCGATAGGCGTCGGCGGTACCGGCTGAGCGCGCAGCCGCGAGCGCATGCGGCTCGAGGCGCGAGCGGATCTCCTCGACCAGGAGGGTGTCCGGGTACTTCTGGAGGAATGCCTGGTAGGTGCGCAGGTTCAGGTCCCGCTTGAGCTTCAGGAAGTCGAGGCGCTCCTGGGCCTGCGCGTGGTGGTCCGAGTCCGGGTGGTCGCGCATATAGCGGTAGTAGGCGGCCGAGGTGTCCTCATGCAGAGCCTTCTGCCAGGCGCCCGTGCAGCCGCTCCCGGCAACCAGAATCAAAGCCACCAGGGTGCGGATGAAGAATCGGTCGAATCGCTGGATCACGGCGTCCCTCCTCGGGTTTTCACGCGATGGATCGATCGGCAGCTCTCGGCCCGAGCTTGAGGCCCCACGGGGGGGGGGGGGGGGGGGG
>JAFDDH010000464.1 GCA_019310975.1 Deltaproteobacteria bacterium
GCTGCCCGGCTTCGTGGACCGCTATATGGCCGGCCGCATCATGCTCGACGAGATGGTATCGCGCACGCTGCCGCTCGAAGAGATCAACAACGCCTTCGACTTGATGCACGAGGGTGAGGTGATCCGCAGCGTGATCCGGTACTGAGCGGTCCGATCGTCCGCGGCGACTGCGGCTTTCCGTGACTGGCCATCTCCGCCTGGCCATCTCCGACTAGCTATCTCCGCTTTCTATCTCCGACTACAGGGCCGACACCACCAGCCGCAGGGCGATCAGCGTGAGGACGCCTCGGTATAGCCACACGAAGGTCCGCTCGTCGACACCGCGCAGCAGGCGGCTGCCGACCCAGGTGCCGACCACCACCAGCGGGATCAGCAGCGCGAGCAGCGGCACAAAGGCGGCGAACGCGAACCCGACCGCACCAAAGAGCGCGATCTTGACCAGGTGCCCGAGCGTCTGACAGGCCGCCTTGGTGCCGACCAGCGCGAAGCGCGACAGGCCGAGCCCGAGGAAGAAGGGAGCGATCAGCGGCCCGGTCGCACCGATCGTGACGTTGAGCACGCCGGCCAGGGCGCCGAGTGCCAGGAAGCGGCGCTGCGGATCGAGCCGGTCGGGGTGTTGGCCGAGCAGCAGCAGGCGTGGCGACCAGGTGGCCAGCAGGACGAAGACGCCAATCACTGCCTTCAGGCCCTGGGGTTCGAGGCGCTGGGCGATCGCCAGCCCGATCAGCCCCATCGGGATCAGGGGCGCCGCGTAGCGGACAAGGATGTCCCAGCGCACGTGCTCGCGCTGGATCCAGGTCCGCGAGCCGTTGGAGGCGAGCTGAATCGCGCCGTGCAGCGGGATGGCCTCGAGCGGATCCATGAAGAGAAGCATCACGCCGAGCAGCGTAATGCCCCCCGCCATGCCGACGACGGCGGAGAGCATCGCGGTCACGAAGGCGGTGACGCCCAGAATCGCAAGCTGCGTCTCGTCCATTCATCCCCCGCCGACCGCGGCCCACGATCCCATCGACATTGATCGAAAGTAGGTTGATAGATAGACTGAATCAATCTTGATCAGATCATCTACATCATGAGCAGCAAACCCGATCCAATCAGCCAGCCCCCGGCGAACTACGTGAGCGCCCGCGAGGCCGCCGCCCTGCTCGACGTGAAGCTTGCGACTCTCTACGCATACACGAGCCGCGGGCTCGTAGAGAGCATCCCGAGCACGCGGGGGCGCGCGCGCCTTTACCGGCGCCGGGATCTGGAGCGTCTCCGGGCGCGGCGCGATGCGCGCGCGGGCCACGGACCCGTCGCGGCGGGCGCCCTGCAGTTCGGCGAACCGGTTCTCGACTCGGCCGTGACGGCGATCTCACCCGAGCGTGGGCCGCTCTATCGCGGCCACTCTGCACTTGTGCTGGCGCGCACGGGCACGCCCTTCGAGGTCGTGGCAGAGCTGCTCTTCGGCTCGGAGCTGCCCGCAGAGCCCGCCTGGCCGGCGATTCTCGCAAGCTGGCAGGTAGACCGGCTCGGCGTTTCGGTGCGGGCGCTGCGGGAATTGCTGGCCGATTCGTTGCCGCCGCTGACCGTGCTGGCGCTGCTCGTGCCGCTGCTGGCCAGTCGCGACCCGGGCCGCTTCTCCGAGCGACCGGAGGCGGTTCTGCCGCGTGCCCGGGTGCTCATCCGCCGCATGGCGGCCGCGCTCGCGCTGGCGCGGCCCGGGGCGCGAAACGAACCGGCCATCCTCGAGGCGCTCGGTGCGGGTTCCATCGCACACACCATCGCGGTCGGGCTCGGTGCGCGGGGCGGAGCGCGCGCCGTCCAGGCGATCGACGCGGCACTCGTGCTGGCCGCCGATCACGAACTCAACGCGTCGACGTTCGCAGCCCGCGTCGCAGCGTCGACCGGGGCCGACGTCTTCGGTGGCATCACCGCCGCGCTCGTCTGCTTGGCCGGCCCGCGCCACGGCGGCGCTGCGGACCGAGTGGAGGCACTGGTGGCCGCGATCGGGGAGCCCGGCGAGGCCGAGCGCATCGTGCACGAGCGACAGCGCCGCGGTGAGATCATCGACGGCTTCGGTCATCCCCTGT
>JAFDDH010000219.1 GCA_019310975.1 Deltaproteobacteria bacterium
GCTACGCCGACATGCTGAAGGCGCATCCGCGCCTCAAGCGTGCCGTCGGCCACGCCGAGTCCGCCAATGCGGGCGACGTCGGCGCCTTCTTCGATCAGAGCCCGTTGATCGGTCTCGCCAACCCACTCGCGCCGCCGATCGTCATCGGCCGCACCGGTGAGCTCACGGCGGCTGCCCGGGTGACCTTTGGCTCCGCGTACGAGGGGCCGCCTGGCTCGGTACACGGTGGCTACGTGGCTGCGGCCTTCGACGAGGTACTGGGCTACGTGCAGTCGCTCTCGAGCAATTCGGGCTTTACGGGTACGCTCACCGTTCGCTATCGGCAGCCGACTCCGCTCCACGAGGAGCTCCGCTTCGAAGCGGAGATCCTCCGTGTCGAGGGCCGCAAGATCTTCACACAGGGAACGCTGACTGCCGGGATCGGACTCTGCGCCGAGGCCGAGGCGATCTTCATCGCCGTCGATGAGTCGCGCCTCGAGCCCCTTCTCAAGCGCCGGGCCGAGTACGAGGCCAGCCAGTCGTAGTCACGCACCTCGCGGTCGCAACGAGCAAAAGGAGATGACGCCCCGCCCGGCGGTCGATCGGGCGAGGCGTCGTGGCCGAACCTTGACTCCGGGGTAGAGAGGTCGAAGTCCAACCAAGGAGAAATCAGACACTTGACTTCATCGGGCCAACGCGAATTCCTGCTCTGGCCCGACGTGTGTGAGTGGCGGTGCCGCAGTGTCTGGTGACGGAGATTCGCCGGAACTCACGGCAGGCGCGGCCCCACGTGCCCCTCAACCCGTTTTCTCGGGAGAGATGTCTTCGAGCTCGCGTCCACTGGTCTCGGGGAAGAAGAGCAGGACCAGGATCGGTGCGATGAAGGCGCCCACCACGAGCGCCTGAACCGCCGTCCAGTGGGAGCCGAAGATTCCGAAGAGGACGGACTCCGCCCACAGACCGGCGACGCCGCCGAGCGTGGCCACGATCACCCGCGCGCCCGACGCAGTCGAGCGGTGGGAGGTCGGGAAGATCTCGTTGCCAAATGTGGCGAGCACCACGCCGCCCGCCATGCCCGAAAAAACCATGCCGATCCACAGCGGTGCCAGGGCAACTCCCCAGGCGGAGTAGAAGGCGAGCACGAATGCCGGGTGGGCGAGTAGGAAGATAGTGGCGACGAGCCGGCGACCATGGCGATCCGAGAGCCGCCCAGCGATGGTACCACCGAAGATCCCGATGAATCCGCCCGCGATGCCCAGCAGCGAGTACTGCCAAGGCTGCCAGCCGTGCACCTCCTGGATGTACTTCGGACCGAAGAAGCCCGCGGCGTTCTCGGTGAAGCCGAGTAGGAAGACCACGCTGGCGATCATCAGGAAGCGCAGCGGATACATACGCACTAGATCGATGATCGGGCGCACGGCACCTCGCAGGGCAGAACGGTCGTTGCGCGTCGTCTTCTGCTGCTCGAAGCGCCCGGTCTCGGGCAAGCTGCGTCGCAGCCACGCGACCAGCACCATCGGGAAGAGGCCGATCAGATAGAGGGAACGCCATCCCATGGGCAGGACGTCGACCAGAGCGAAGAGTCCGAGCGCCAGCCCGCTCCCCAGCGCGCCAAGCGCCATGAGCGCGCCAGCCCCCCAGCCCCGCGCCTCCGGGCCCAACTCCTCGGAGATGACCACGAAGGCGAGCATCACCTCGGCGACCGCAAAGGTCCGTGCCAGGAATTGCAGGACGACGAAGGTGATCGCATTCGGTGAAAATGCGGTCGCCGCAGTGAGCAGCGTGTAGGCGACGATGGTGATCAGCAGCACGCGACGTCGGCCGATGCGATCGGCGATCACACCAAAGAAGAAGGCGGGCAGCGCGCCCAGTCGCACGATGGCGCCGAATTCGCCAAGCTGCGCCTCCGGGATGGCCAGGTCCGCCTGGATCTGTTTGAGCGCCAACGAGAAGAGCATCAGATCGTACTGATCGAAGATGTTGACGACGGAAATCAGTCCGATGATGCGCCATTGGTGACGCGTGAGCGGGGGCGGTCTGCCCAGGAAGGGCGTGAGGATCAGCCAACTCGGCTGCCAGGAACGATCGTCCTCGCCACTCGCGGGTGGGTGCTCGGGCTCGCTCACCCCTCGTTGGCCGGATTGGCTGCTGGGGATGGCTCGCGTTGGCGCGCCTCGGCCTCGCGCTTCACCCACCCGGTGGCGTCCTTGAGACCTCGCTCGGCCAGCAAATTGCGCACGAAGCTCGGCATCCAGCCGCGCGTTCGTATGTCGATGGAATAGAAGAGCCGCGACGTGCCGGGTCGAGTGGGATGTGGGATCACGGCCCAATAGCCCACCGAGTCGTCGAGATCGCTCTCGCGGGTGTAATCGAGGGTCCAGGTCACGTAGCCCTGGTCGGGCCTGTAGGTGTGCCGGATGTAGTACTCGTAGTCGAAGGTCATCACCCTGAGCACCATGCGGACACGTACATCGTCGCCTTCCGCGAAGTAGACTTCACTTTCTTCGACGTGGTCCACCATGCGTGGGTACTCGTCGAATGCTGCAATCCTGTTCCAGATGACCTCGGGCGGGGCCGAAATGTCCTGAATCGCCATACCACGACCACCGTCGCGTCCTTCGAGTGTGACCAGTACCGGCTCGCCCGAATCCAATTGCCGGCGCTGATCGGTGTCGAGCTCGATGGTCGGCGGCTTCCCGTCGAAGGGCTCGACGATGCCCTGGTGGGGATGGCTTTTGTCCGGATCGGCCGCGCGGACGGGCAGCGCTGCACTCAACCCGGCCAGCAGGGCGAGGACGAATACATGCGCCCACTTGTCGCGCCGGATGATCAATTCTTCTCCGCGGGGCATGCAGGCCATCACAGCGGTCGATGCGGCCCCGCCAGGAGCGTGGCGAGTGCACGCAACGACTCCTCGCTGGCGATTCCCTGTGTGCGTGCGAGATGAAGCGTCGCGATGGCGAGCGCGCGATAGAGTTGCGCGAGGTCGGCGTCGGCTGCGTCGAGCGCGTCGAGATGTCCTGCGACGATGTCGACCTCCCCGCGAGCGACCGGCCCAGTCAGCGCCGCCGCGGGTCCCAGTCGCGAGACGTTGGAGGCCGTGCCGAAGATGAGCGTCGCGACGATCTCGGCGCCGACGTCACGCGGTACACCCGCGAGCTCGTAGCAACGGAGCGCCGAGTCCACGAGCGTGACCAGGTAGTTGCTCGCGATGCTGGCGCCCGCGTGGTAGAGCGTCTTGGCCGCCGGCTCGATGTCGAGGCAATGCATGCCCAGGGCCTCGACGGCGGGGCGCAGCACGCGGAGCGCCGATGCGTCGCCCTCCATCCCGCACCAGGTGCCGGCGAGGTCAGCACTCGCGGCCTCGGGATCGGCGAAGCTCTTGATCGGGTGCGCGCTCGCGACGCTCGCGCCACATTGGCGGGCAGCGTCCAGCGTGTCCGACGAGATCGCGCCACTTGCGTGGAAGACGACCTGGCCGGACTCGAAGACGCCGGCCCGGGCGAGAGTGCGGCAGGTGGCTTCGATGACGGCATCTCCAGTGGCGATGAGCGTCACGTCGGCGGCATCGAGGTCTGTGGCGGAAGCCACGGCGCGGCCCGCACCGATGAAGTCCACCGCGCGCTCGCCGCTCGGGAGGCTGCGGTTGAGGACGCAGCGGATCGTCCAATCACCCTGTGCCTGCCACGCCCGGGCGAGGGCCTTTCCGAGCCGTCCGCAGCCGACGATGTTGAGTGTCGCGGTCATCGTGGCGGTTATACCAGCGTGGCGTCACGGGTGCGAGGTCACGGGCGCGGCTCTGCACCGCGATCGTGATCTGCGCCGGGCCGCGCGCGAGTCAGCCGGGGAGAGCAACGGAAGTTGACGGCCATGGAGATGCGACCTAGCTTCGATCCGAGGCAGGTAGCGTTGATGAGTCGGCTCGCTTCCCTGGCAATCGCCCTAGTCCTCGCGCTAGCGGGATGCCGCTCGGCCCCTGCGCCGGAACTGCTCGAGACGAATGCCCGCGTCGAAGATCTCGAACGCTTGGAGATTGCGATCGGGGGCATCCTCCTCGTCAAGCCCGACCACCACATGGCGAGCTACGACCTGCTCATGGTCGATCCCATCATCGTTACCTTCGAGCGCGGCTCGAAGAAGCTCAACTCGGCCGAGACCGAACGGCTCGAGACACATTTGCGCGAGGCGACGGCTCGCAGACTCGTCAATGTCGACCCCTCCAAGATCGTCACAGAGCCCGGTCCGTGCGTCCTGCGCATGCAGACCGCCTTCCTCGACGTCGAGCTTCCACCGCTGACGATGTCGAGCGGATCGCGCTCCAGCTTCATCAGCTCGTACGGGTCCGTGACCCTCGTGCATGAGCTGCGGGATTCTTCGTCCGGTACGGTGCTGCTGCGCTACATGGGCCGGCGCCGCGCCGGGGGCGGTTCGGCCGTCGCGTGGACCTCGCGCTGGGGCGGACTCACACGGACCTTCGACGAGATGCTCTCGGACCTGCAGCAGAGCCTGGTCGAGACCGTGCCGCTCAGCACCGCCACCGAGGGAACGCTTGCCCAGTGCCAGGGTCTGATCTACAAGCAGATCGAAGCTGGCCAGGACGCGACCGAGGGCCCCTGACAGCCCGCCAGGGTCGCTATCGTATTCGGCACGTCTGCAGAGTAGCGAAGCGATCCTTTTCCTGGCCGGCGCGTCTCTATCGTAGCCGCCCGCCCATCCACAGAGCCCTTTGAGCGCCAAGAGGAGCCCCATGAAGTTCTACAACTCGATCGGTCCCAACCCCCGCCTCGTCCGCATGTTCATGGCCGAGAAGGGCATCGAGATGGAGTTCGAAGAGATTGATCTGATGGGAGGCGAGAATCGCCGCCCACCCTACACGGACAAGAATCCGGCCGGTGAAATGCCGGCCCTCGAGCTCGACGACGGCAGCGTGCTCGCGGAGACCGTGGCGATCTGCGAATACCTCGAGGAGATGCAGCCCGATCCGCCCCTGCTCGGTGTCGACGCCGAGAGCAGAGCGCGTTCGCGGATGTGGGTCCGGCGCGTCGAGCAGAGAATCACCGATCCGCTCACCAGCGGCTTTCGCAATGCCGAGGGACAGACGCTCTTCAAGGACCGGCGCCACCTGATCCCGCAGGCCGCCGATGACCAGAAGGCGATCGCGCAGGAGGGATTGGCCTGGCTCGACGAGCAGATGGAGGGACGCGACTTCGTGGCCGGCGACCACCTGACCCTCGCCGACATCGTGCTCTTCTCGATGCTGGAATTTGGCGCACAGGTGGGGCAGCCGGCCGATCCGGAGCTCGGCCACATCAAGGCGTGGTTCGAAAGAGTGGCCGCGCGTCCGAGCGCCGAGGCCAGCCAATAGCCGTGCGATTGGTAGAAGATCCGGTCGACGGCGGCGTCGCGCTGCACGCGTTGCCGTAGATCCGGAGCCTGGCTGGCTTCTCCCCCCTGCTTCCACCCGAATGACCGCACCGGAGTCCGATCGATGTCACGTGTCGTCCTGATTGTGATCGCCTGCTGGCTTGGCGTGGCCACCAGCGCCCTGGCCGCAGACGACGATGCGTCCGAGCCAATGCAGGACGTCCGTCCGCCCTTCGGTGTCGTCGGTGGCACGGTATTCACCCAGGGCACGGTCACATTCTCGTATCGCTTCGAGCGACTGGCACTCGATGGATTGATGAATGGCGACGACGAGCTGCCAATCTGGGTGGTGGCCAGCGACTACGAGGTCGTGCCGACCAAGCAGAATGACAACGCGCATGTCTTCGAGCTGACGTGGACTCCCTTCGAGGAGGTCACCTTCCTCTTTGCGCTGCCCTACCACATCAAGACGATGGACCAGCTCTATATGGGGCAGCGATTCACCTCGGACTCACAGGGGCTCGGGGATCTGGATGTGCTGCTGCTCTACCGGGTGATGGACGATCGTCGAAGCCGAACGCACCTCACCCTCGGGCTCTCCTTCCCCACCGGCTCCATCGATCAGACCGACCTGTCGCCCGCGGCCGCCGGCGGTCTCCAGCGACTTCCCTACTCGATGCAGCTGGGCTCGGGCACCGTGGATGTGCAAGTTGGCTTCACGTATAGCGGGAAGCATCGTGGCACGTATTGGGGTGGACAGATCGAGGGAGAGCTTCACGCTGGTACGAATGCCAACGACTACCAGCTGGGCCATTCGTATGCTGTGAGCGCGTGGGCTGGGCAGCGCTGGTTCTCGTGGCTTGGCACGAGCTTCCGCCTCGGCTGGTACCAGCGCTTCAACGTGAACGGTGCAGATCCGCTGCTCGATCCCATTCTCTCGCCAGCCTCGCCAGCCAACGATCCGGCCAAGCAGGCGATGCGCCGGCTCGACGTGCTCTTCGGCCTCGACTTCTACTTCACAGGGGGTGGTCTCGAGGGGACGCGGATCTCAGTGGAGGCGGGTCTACCCGCCTACCAGAACCTCGACGGTCCACAGCTGCGCCCGCAGTGGTTGGTGAACGTCGGCTTCCGCCACGTCTTCTGACGTGCCCCCTCGTCCGTAGGTC
>JAFDDH010000062.1 GCA_019310975.1 Deltaproteobacteria bacterium
CGGGCCGATTGCGACCGGGATCATCGATTCCGAGCCGATTCCTCGGGAGGATCGAGGCGATACGCGCCCGCTGGCGAATGATGCGGAGCGCGCCTTCGACGAGATGCTCATGCCGGGCGTCCCGGCCGCTATGTCGCCCGCTGAAGTCGGGCTGATCGCATTCGATGCGCTACGCCGAGACCCGCTTGTGGATCGACACGTATCCGAGCTACGCCGAATCGATTCAGCGACGGACGGAGAGCATCCTTTCAGCGACGCACGGAGAGCATCATTGCCGGCACGAATCCCGGGGCCGCCGCCCGACCCGCGGGGGGCTCGTGGAGAGGAGGGAGCCCGAAGTGAATCCGAGTAGATATTCGGCTCCTCGACTAGACTCCGAGATTGGATCGAGGCATGAGTCGCGCGCCCGGGCGGTGGTGCGCCGAGAGGAGGTGAGCGTGGGGACGAACTGGGAGACGGCAGACGTTCTCAAGACCCCGATGGAGATCTGTTGGCAATTCGACTACGAGATCGGCATCGACAAGCTCCGCAACCTCTACTCCAAGAGCAAGCGGGCGCAATGGGACGCTGAGCAGGACCTGGACTGGTCGATTCCGATCGATCCCTCGCGGCCGCTGATCGAGGAGGATCGCTTCGGTCTCGAGCGGCTGCCCTACTTCCAGAAGCTGTCGCAGACGAAGCGCGAAGCCTTCCGCGCGCACATGACCGCCTACCAGCTCTCGCAGTTCCTGCACGGTGAGCAAGGCGCACTGATGACCGCCGCGGCACTCACGCACGCGGTGCCCGACTACGAGGGCAAGCTCTACGCAGCCACCCAGACCATGGACGAGGCGCGCCACGTCGAGGTCTACGAAAGGTATGTGCGCAAGCTCGCCATCGTCTATCCGATGGGCGTTTGGCTCAAGCAGTTGATCGACGACACGCTGACCTCCGACCATTGGGTGAAGATCGCCATCGGGATGAATATGGTGGTAGAGGGGCTGGCGCTGGCTTCATTCCACAATATGCGGCGCGCCACCACGTGTGATCTCTTGCGCGCGCTCACCGATCTGGTGCTGCGTGACGAGTCTCGCCACGTTGCGTTCGGCAATGTCTACGTCGGCGATGCGATTTCTCAAATGAACGAAGATGAGCGCGAAGACATCGCGCAATTCGCGTTCGAGTGCGTGAAGATGATGGTGTCGGCCAATCGCTCGGGCCGCGGCGCAGTCGGCGCGGATCCCGGCTTCTTGAAGGTATTGGAGAACGCCGACATCGAGGCCGGGGAGCTCTTTCTCGCCATCAAGGAGGCGCGTGAGCAAGGCCATCGCGTCGAGCCACCCAGCGACTCCGTGCATGCCTTCAAGGACCTGATGATGCCCGCGCTCGTCCGCGTTGGCGCAGTCACCGATCGCACGCGTGCCCTCTATCTGGAGGAGAAGATCCCGATCTTCGAGGATTCTACGCTGCTCGAGTCACTCGAGGACAGCGACACCGGGATCATCGATCTGCACTAGGGTGGGATTCACGGCACTTCTCTGATCCCTGGCCCGCCAGGCGCTGGCACGAACGCATCCTCTTCGCTCTGGTAGCGGCAACGCTCGCGGCGGCTGACATCGCCATACCCGATCCGCCCCAGAGTCTGAAATGGAGCAAGCTGGTCCTTTGCGCGACCCACGGCCCGAGTAGCCTGGGTGCAAGCTGCAATCGGACGAGAAGTCCGCCCACTGTGTCGGCTCCCTTCAACCTGCATCGCCGTGACGGGGCGTTGCAAGCCAGGAAGGACACGCCTTGCCGAGAGCGCCCCGGACCCCGCCCATCTCCCCTAGCGTCGCGCGCAAGTTGGCCGTGCGCGCCGGCCACGGACCCGAGGCCATTGTGGTCGGCAGCCGTTCCGGTGTGATCGAATGGGCGAACTCGGCCTGGGAGAGCATTACCGGCTGGGCGCTCGAGGAATCGGTCTCGAAGCCGATCTCGCGATTGCTGGCGGAGATCGGCATCGAGCGCGATGTCCTCGACTTCTTCCAATCCCATTACCTGGCCGGTCGCCGCGCCTCGGTCGAGCTGCCGCTCGAGACACCGGACGGACGCTCGCTGTGGATTCATCTCGAGGTGGAGCCGTACCGAGATGAGACGGGTGAGGTCGCGCTCGATCGGCACCTGGAGCGAGAGCGCGTGCAGCCGCTGATGGATGCACGTTTCGCGGGCGAGGTGCCCGCGGCCGCTGCCGAGCTGCGCCTTCTGGCCAGCGAGGCCATCCACGCTGCACGCGACCTGCAGGTGCTCGCCGATCGGCTCGAGGGCGAGCGCTCGCTGCACTCCGACTCCGTTCTGACGTTGGCGCAAATGCTGCGCGAGTGCATCTCGCCGCTGCTCGAGCGGGCCGAGGGCGCGCCACTCCCGCTGCGAGCGATCCACGTGCCCGAGCTGGTCGCGAAGTGCTGCCGTGAGCTGGCGCCGCGCCTTTCGAAGCAGTCGAGCATCGATCTCGTCCTCTCCTCCAAGGTGCCGCGCGCGGTCTCGAACGCGGAGTCCCTGACGGATGTGCTCGTCGATCTCATGTCGGAGTCGGCTCGTGCGATGGCGGGGAGCTGGGGCACGCTCAGCGTGACGGCCGGCACGACGGAGCCCGGCTGCGCGCTCATCTCCGAGGTCTATCACGCGAGCTTCTTCGGCACGCTCTCCGATACGGCCCCGCGTGTCTTCATCGAGATCCACGACACCGCGGTCAACATCACACCGGACGAGATTACGCGCATCGCCGGCCAGCTCTTGCCGGCACTGCCCAAGGGTCGCGCCTTCACGTTGTTGCGGCTGCGCCTGCGGCTGGAAGAGATCGGTGCCGAAATGCACGTGAGCGGTGCTCCGGGCTGCGGGACGCGCGTATTGGTACTGCTGCCCGTCGCCGACTAGTCGAGTAGACTCGCGTCCCTCGAGCCCCCGCGCGACCCCCGGGCTCCGCGAGTTCGTCTTGGTCAAATCACACGCCGAAGAGAGCC
This sequence comes from Deltaproteobacteria bacterium, assembly GCA_019310975.1. Lineage (GTDB taxonomy): Bacteria > Myxococcota_A > UBA9160 > UBA9160 > UBA4427 > JAFDDH01. The sequence goes on from JAFDDH010000062.1 coordinate 2,979, forward strand.
TGGGCGCGAATCCCGGGGATGCTGCACTGAACCCGGCCGACTCCGTCGCGATGGGTGTTCCCGCTGCACGCATCCCCAAGCCGCCGGCGCCGGGTCGCGTCGGAACGTTTCGCGCGCTGCAGCACCGGGCATTTCGACTTCTCTTCGTCGCGTTTCTGGTGAATCAGACCGGTTTCTGGATTTCGCACATCTCACTCCAGGGCCTGATGGTGCAGCTCTCGAACAACGACACGCGCCAGAACGGGCTGCTCTTCTTCTTCCTATTTCTTCCGGCCTTCGTGTTGGCACCGTTGGCGGGCGTGGCAGCGGATCGCTTCGATCGCAAGCGCATCGTCCTGGTCTGCTACGCGCTGGTCACGCTGGTGGCCGCGCTGCTGGCCGTGGCGACCTATTCGAATTGGATGACGCCCTCGCGCCTGCTCGCCATCGCGTTCGCGATGGGCTTCTCGTTCGCATTCAGCGGGCCCGCCAGCATGGCAATCGCCGCAAACTCGGTTCCGAAGGATGACCTTGCCAGCGCCGTCTCATTGCAGTCGGCGGCCAACAATCTTACCCGCGTGGCCGGCCCGCTGCTGGCGGCGCCGCTGCTGGCCACGTCGCGTTTCGACGTCTCGTTCGGGCTCTACATGCTCGCGGCGGCGATCGCGGCCGGACTGACGGCTTCGATGCGGATCGAGCGCTTTGCGCCCGACGTCGAGGAGGCAGGCATTTTCGCGCGAGTGGCCAACGGCTTCGCTCACGCGCGGGAGCGGCGCCCTGCCCTGCCGATATTGCTCACCGTCGCCGTGCTCTCCTACTTCGGCGTCTCACACACGGTCCTGATTCCCGCCTATGCGGCCGACGTGCTCGGCAGCAAGGATTATTTCGTCTGGCTGGTGGCGGCCACCGGGCTCGGCGCCATGGTGGGCGCCCTGCAGAGCGGACGCCAAGGCCGATCCCCCTCGCTGCGCGCGGCGACCCTCGGTCTGATTGCGTACGGGGTCGCGCTGGCCGGCTTCGCCGGGTCGTCCAGCCTGGTGATGGCACTCATCACCCAGCTCGTGGTCGGGTACTTCTACTTCGCCGTGATGACCAGCCTGCAGACGCTGCTCCAGCAGATCGTCGACGAGTCCAAGCGCGGCCGCGTCATGAGCCTATTTCAGGTTTCGTGGGCGGGCCTGGTGCCCTTCGGCAGCCTCATGCTCGGCTATCTGGCCGGCCCATTGGGCACGGCCGGTACGATCTTTCTCTCGGCGCTCGTGTGCGGTCTCTACGGTGTCGTCATGACGCTCCTGGCGCCGAGCTTGGAAGGTGCGCGCGAAGCCGCCTGAATGCCGACCTTGCCGCGGCCAGCAAGCGGGACTCGACGTCGAGCGAGCCAAAATTCAGCTCCCGCGTCATATCTCGGCCCCGATCCCTGCCTCGGTCAGGCGGCCGACCACGTGCGCATGCTGACTGGCGAGCGCCCGACACCCGAACACGCCCGGGCGTCGAGGCCGGCGAGCGCATGATGGGCTTCGGGCACGCCGTCTACCGCACCGAGGATCCCCGCGCCTGCATGCTACGCGAGGTCGCCCAGCAGCTTGGCGGCGAGCAGGCCCGCGATCCAAAGATCATCCGCCCGATCGCGCGCTACGTGGGCCCCGAGGCGCCGCAGCCGGTCCCGGAGCCCCGGAGCGGCGAGCGCTCCGTCCACTGAGTCCGAGGTCGAAGGCGTGAAGCGCATCGACGCGCTTGCACCAGTCCGTGAGAATGAAGATGAGGCCGGAGTCGCCGACCAGCGTGATGTCCCCGGATACGCCGTATTCAGCTCCAGTCTTTGGCCGCCACCGCACTGCCGTCGCCGGCATAGAGAATGCCGTCCTGATGGAGCATGTGTCCGCTCCGATTGCTCTGTAGACCGTCGACCGTGTCGATCACGTCGATCCCACTGGTGCCGACGATCATGCGCTGCAGCCGATCGTCCCCCCAGCCGTAGAGGGTCGACTCGTCGTCGCCGAAGGTGATCTGCTCGACGTCGCCGTACGCGCCGCCGAGCCAGTGGCCGTCGTCGAAGTCCTGCACGAAGGGGCTGCCCCAGTGGCTGCTGGCTCCGCGCGAGACCGCGATCCGATCTGGACTGCCCGGTGCGACCGCGATATCGATCGGCCGGTCGCTGCCGAAGAACGTGCGCTGGCCGCTCGTTCCCAGGCTGAGCTGATCCCCCCGCCGGGTCCACACCCGCAGCGTCGCCGTCAGGGACACCTCACGAGGCGGCCACTTCGACGGATTTCTTGAGTGGGAACGCACGAGTGGTTCCGGCTCTGCACACTCGGGAGAGGACAGGAGTGTTTTTCACCTGATTGGCGCGCGGATCGGGACACAGGCGGCGTCCTCGCCGGGCGCTACTCGCCGAGCGTCTCGCTGACCCTGCGGACTGCCGGATCCTCGGCGAGCCGCTGGATCCGCGGATCGCGGGAGAGTGCCTCCAGGTCACCGGCCAGGACCTGCTGCATCAGCTCCGGATCCGACAGGATCTCCCGCATCAGAGGATTGGCCGACAGGTTCGATATCTGCTCCTGCAGCGCAGGGTCCGACATCATGATCTGCGCAAGCGCCTGCATCTCTTCGGTGTTGGCGGCGGGTCGGGTCGCGGAGGGCGGTGCGGGCACTGGAGTCGGCTCGGGTGTGGCCGCGGCACTGATTGGCGTCATGCTCGCTATATGCGATTGCGCGATCCTCACGCGCCCGAGTGCGGGCGAATCGATTGTCAGCTCGCCGGCCACGACGGCGATGATCTCGCCACTGAAGAAGCTGCCGTCGGTCAGCTCGAAGCGCATCGGGTCGGCGGCGGCCGCCACGCTGACGAGCAGAGCCCCGAGCAGAACCCAGATCGTCGGCTTCATCAATGCACCTGCGTGAGCGCTTCTCGCACGAAGGCGGAGTCCAGCCAGATGTGGAAGTCCGTGCGCTCGTCGATGAAGCGCACGACGCCCTCACGATCCAGGATGTAGGTGACGGGGTGGGGGACCCCTTCCTCCATCGGCTCGGCGTTCTCACGCCGCACGCCGAGCCGGTCGATGGCGGTACTGCCCGGGTCACTCGCGAAGCGTACGCGATCGCGCAGCCCGAGACCGTCGATGAAGCGAAGGGTCTTGTCGTTGATCTGGTTGTCGGCCATCACGTAGAGGATGACGACGTCGTCCACGTCGTCGAAGGTTTGCCGCAGCTCCACGAGCCGCGCCTTTGTATAGGGTCACCAGTCGACGCTGCGCTCGAACGTGAGCAGCACTCGGTGTCCGCGCAGCGCATCCAGATCGAGGGGACGACCCTCGAGGTCGAGTAGTGCGAGGTCGGGCAGGGGCTCACCGAGCCGCACCACCGACTGACTGGCCTCCCGACGCGTATCCTGCTCCGTTCCGCGACGCCCCAGCGACGTGCTGGGGATGAAGAGGTCCAGCAGCAAGAGTGCCGCAATGATGAGCGTGGCGAGCCATCTGATCAACATGGAGAACACTCCTCTAGAGTGGCTAGAGTGGCTAGAGTGGCTGGCCGACCAGCGGCCGCGGCTTGAGCCAAACGAACGCCAACGCGAGCAGCAGCATGATGGCGGCCTCTACGCGCAGCAGGTTGCCGAGGAACGCATAGTCGCCGATCAGCCAGGCGAGAATACGGTAGAAGGCATTCAGGACGAGTGCGCAGGCCGTGACGCTCGCGATCCACGGCGCCGCCTGGGGTTTGCGGGCCGCCCCCAGCAGCACCCCCCCCCAGGCCACGAGCGCGCAGCCCGCCAGAGCCTGGTAGTAGGCGCCTCCCGGACCGACGGGGATCGGCTCGGCGGGTGGGCTGCCGGGTGTGTGGTACTGGAAGAACATCGCGAACAAGCCCAGTCCGAGTCCCAGGAGCCCCAGTCCCAGTGCACCGCATAGGGTCCGATAGATCGTCGTGCTCATCGCTCGACCGTCGATGTCTGTCGCATCGCATACACCTCACACATTCCCCCCACTCCCCTCACCTCCCGCACGTACGCGGGCCGGCTGGTCGGTTCAGAGCGCCTCGAAGAAGGCACCCAGCATCGCGAAGCCACCGGCGCCGCCCACGAGCCCCATCTGCATCTTGTTGAGCGTATAGCCGAAACCGACACCGGCATCGGGATCCGCCATTCCGATCGAGCCGCCCGCGCCAGGATGACCAAAGCTCCGTCGGCTCGGCGAGAGCGGCATGATGGGCGAGCACAGCATGAAGCCGAGCCCGAAGCGCATCGGTAGGCCGCCCAATACGGCGTCGGGACCGCTGGACTGCTCGACGATCGCCGCGTCGATGCTCGCCGGCGCGAGAATGCGCACGCCGTCGACCTCACCGCCGCGGGCCAGCGCGCCGTAGATGCGGGCCAGCGCGCGGGCCGTGCCGTGGCCATTGGCCGCCGGGATCTCCGCCTGGCGCCACGCGCGGGTGTTGACGTCGCCCTCCTTCTGGACCGGATTGCCGAACGCGGCACCCGTCATCGTCGAGGGGTCCGTCATGCTGCGCATGAACTCGCGCAGCGGCTCGGGGATCTGGCTCTCGTCTGGAACCGCATCCTTGTCGACGAGACGGCCGTGCAGGTTCGAGGTGCGGGCGTCGTGTTCGGCATCGAGCCCGATATGGAAGTCGGCGTCGAGGGGCGTGGCCACGTTCTGCTCGAAGTAGTCGCCGACGCTCTGGCCGCTGATGCGCCGGATCACCTCGCCGACCAGGTGCCCGAATGTGATGGCGTGGTAGCCGTGCTGCTCACCCGGCTTCCACCACGGCCTCTCTGCGGCCAGCGCCTGGGTGAAGCGCTCCCAGTCGTAGAGCGTGCCATGCGGGAGCGGCTCGCGGACGCCGGGCAGCCCGACGCGATGGCTCAGAAGCCAGCGGACGGGTACGTCCTGCTTGCCCGCCGCGGCGAACTCGGGCCAGTATTCGGCGACCGGCGCGTCGAGGTCGAGCTGCCCGCGCTCCACCAGCTGGTGGGCGCAGATCGCCGTCATTCCCTTGGTGGTGGAGTAGACGTTGACGTCATTCCCTTGGTGGTGGAGTAGACGTTGACGAGGGTGTCGCGCTGCCACTCGCGCTGGTGATCGAAGCTCAGCCAGCCGCCCCATAGGTCGACGACGGAGCGGCCGTCGAGCGTGAAGGCGACGGCCGCGCCCAGATCGGTTCCGGCGCTGAGGTTGTCGATAAAGATTTCCCGCACCTTCTCGAAACGTGGATCGCAGTGGCCATGGACGGGAATCTCTTCTCGGTTCATGGCGGAGAGCGTACAACGCCGGAGCGCACAGGGGCTCGCCGGCTCGTGTCCCCGCGAGGCGCCCCTCGGAACCCCGATCCCCAGTCGGCGAAAGGCATTTTTCCCTCAATCGACTGTATGCCCCCTTTATAATGCAGGGCTGCGATGCGTTACCAGTTTCTGAATCTCGAGCTCTGCCCACAGTCCCGCGAGCTGCGGCGCGACGGCAAGCTCCTGCCCGTGCGCCCCAAGGCGCTCGACCTGCTCCTTCACCTGATTCTCCACCGTGAGCGGGTGGTGGCCAAGCGGGAGCTGCTCGATCAGGTCTGGGTCGGTGAGCAGGTCGACGAGGACTCGCTCAGTCAATGTCTGTTGCAGCTCCGCCGCGCGTTCAGGCAGCGCAGGGGCGACCGGGGTGCCATCGAGACCCACTATGGCCACGGCTATCGATTCGTCGCGCAGCTCGTCGAGCGGGCCGACGAATCGACCTCGCCCGCGCAGCCCACTTCGGCCCTGCGTATCGTATCGCTCGCGTCCGATGCCTTCGTGGGGCGCGAGAACGAGCTGGCAGGGCTGACTCGATCCCTCGCTGGCGTGACGAGCGATCGTGGCAGCTGTGTCTTCATCACCGGCGCGGCGGGCATGGGTTCGACCGCGCTGGCTCGTGCTCTGGTGGGTCGAGCGGCCGAGCAGGGGATCCCGACGCTCTGGGGGCGTTGTCAGCCCGAGGTCAGCAGCCCCGCCTATTGGCCCTGGTGCCAGATGTTGCGAGCCTGGGTCGAGAGTCTCCCCGTCGGACAGGCAGCCGATCGGCTCGGTGCGCGAGCCCCGCAGCTGGCCAAGCTGGTTCCGGTGCTGGGGGAGGGCGCGTCGGCGGTCCCAGTCGATCCGGACGCGTCTGCCGAGCACTCGCGCGGACAGCTCTTCGAGGCGCTCAGCGAGGCGCTCGAGCAGGCGGCCGGCGGCAAGGCGCTGGTCTTGATCGTCGACGATCTGCAATGGGCGGATCCACCGTCGCTGGCCTTTCTCGCCTATCTGGCCGGCCAGCTGCGGCGCAGACATCTCCTCGTGATCGGAACCCTTCGCGCAGGCGAGAGCTCGCTTCCCTTGGCGTCCGCGCTGGCCGAGTGTGATCGCCAGGGTGTGTCGCAGTCGATCAGTCTGATTGGCCTGGAGCGCGATGAGGTCGCCGACCTGATCCGCGATGCGGGCTGCCTGGAGCCGCATCCGCGCCTGGTGGATGCCATTCATCAGCACACCGGGGGCAACCCCTACGAGGTGACCGAGGTGGTCGGCCTGCTTTCGACCGATGCTCGCCTCGAGGTTTCTCCGGAATCGCCCAGCTGGGAGCTCGGCGCCCCGCCCGATGTGAAGGATGTGATCGTGGAGCGGGTCGCCCGTTTGGGCCAAAGTGGACGTGAGGCTCTGCGCCTGGCTTCCGTGTTGGGGCTCTCATTCGACCTCGCAGCGGTCCGTGGCATTGCCGACGATGCAGCGCTGCCCGTGCTGACAGCCCTGGAGGATGCATCGGATGCCGGGCTGGTTCGCGATCGGGGTGTCGATGGTTACGTGTTCTCGCACTCGCTGATTCGCGAGACGCTCTACGCCAGCCTCGAACACGAGCGCCGGCAGGCGCTGCATCTGCGCCTCGGCGAGCGGATGATCGACCTAGAGACCCAGGAGGGGAGCAGCGAAATCGCCGGCCACCTGCTCGCGGCATTTCCGCTCGGCGATGTCGATCGAACGATCGAGTATGCGGTCCGTGCCGGCGACGAGGCACGCGCTCGCCACGGACCCGAGCAGGCCGTCATCTTCTATCAGGCGGGTCTCAGCGCGATCGAAAACGCCTACTCGCTCGATGACGATCGGCGTCCCGAGCTGCGTGAGCTGCTTGTCGCGCGCCTCGAGGTCGCGAGATCAGACGCTGCGATGCCGCGGCTCCTCGACGCGCAGCAATACGAGCATGATGGCGGCGAGCTGGAAGCCGGCCGCAACGAAATAGACGACCTCACGCGAGAACGTGATCGCGAGCAATCCGCCGAGCAGCGGCCCGATCGCCCCGACGAGCTCCTGGGCGGAGTTGGCGACGGCGATGCGCAGCGGGAGGTCATCGCGCGTTCCGAACTCGAGCACGAGATTCTGGGCCGCCATCTGGAAGCCGCCCATTCCGGCGCCAATCCCGATGAAGACGAGCACGAAGGCGGGCAGCGTCGTGGAGGCCATCAGCGCGAGCACCGACGCGATCCAGAGTGAAAGCGCCAGCAGGAATACGCGCCGGAAGCCCGTACGATCCGCGAGCAGTCCCCAAGCGAGGTTGGTGACGGAATTCGAGAGCACGAACGCAGTACTGAGAATGCCCAGGTTCGTGCCGGATAGTCCGATGGCATCGCCCGCGTGCAGGATGTAGAAGGGTGCCGCCATCCGGCCCATGGTCGCCATCGCACGGCATTGGAAGTACCAGGTGAAGGCGCGGTCCGAGCGCAGCAGCGCGGGCAGGTCGCGTAGGCGTGTGGCCAGCGGGGTCTGCGCGCGCACCACGGGGGGCTCGGGCTCGCGGATCAGCAGCAACATCGAGAGCCCGAAGCAGGTCAGCACGAAGGCCAGTCCGAACGTCACCGCATAGCCATTGCCCAGCACGTTCCGACCGACCAGATACTCGCCGCCCACGTAGGCGACGCCGGCTGCAGTGAGGCCGGCGAGGAAGTTGCGCAGGCCGAGCAGGCGACCGCGACGCTCAACCGGGATCACCTTGGACATGAGGTAGTTGAAGATCACTCCTTGCATGCCCATGAAGAAGCCGAAGAAGAAGAGCAGCGAGCAGATGGCGATCACGGCCTGCTCGTCCGGGAGCAGCAGCCCGGCGAGCGCGATGCCAAGCACCTGTAAACGCATCAGGGCGCCGACCATGAAGCCCACCGGCAGCACGCGCCTGCGGTGCTCGATCAGGTTGGCACCGAGAAGCGGCGAAAGGAACATGCCCAGGTACTGGACCGAGCGTGCCAGCCCGACGATCAGATCCGAGCCCGAGAGCAGCTGGACGTAGGCGGGCAGGAAGGTCGGTGCATTGACGAGGCGGAAGCCGGTCTGCCCGAGTAGCCCATGCATGAGGTGGGCGACGTAGTTGCGCCACAGGTGGCGCTGCACGCTGGCCTGATACTCTGCCTCGTCGGTGTCGCCGGCGGTGGATTGCCGGTCGGGCCCCGGGGGTGGCGAAGCCGGGCGGGCTGAACGATCTGCCCCGCCGCCCTGCGTCACGATGCCTCCTTGGTCGGCGCGATGCGCCGACTCACCTCCCTGGTCGGCGCGATGCGCCGACTCACCTCCCAGGTGGCCCGGAGTGGGTTGGCGGGTTGGCGGGTTGGTGGGTTGGTGGGTTGCGCGTACGCAACATGCACCGGGGTGTGACTTCCGGCAAGCCGTGGCATCAGAGACTCATTCGAGCGAGACTTCGCGTCACAGCTGTCGCGGCGCGTCGGGCCTTCAGCTTGTCGGTCGGTCCGCCGAGCTGTACACTACTCACCCTCAACTCTACGGACTTGCACGTTTTTCCGCGCAGTGGGTGCCAGCACCCCAAAACCGGAGCGACGCCAGCGAGTCGACGATCCAGCGCCTGTGCGGCCCGGGCGCTCGGGCTCGGGGCTCGGGAAGGACGACGACGATATCATGGCTTCGAATGCCCCCGCGGGACGATCGGGTCTGGCCTCGATACCGACCGACTGGGCGTTGCCTGGCGATGGCACGTCGGTTGGCGATGACGGTGGCCCCGTGATCGTGCTGACCGAGGCCGCCCAGGTGGAGGTCCGCCGTCTGATCGTCGAGGAGGGGCAGCCCGGGCTGCGCCTCGGGATCAAGGGCGGCGGCTGCTCGGGCCTCAGCTACCTGCTCGAGTTCACGGACGAGCGGGAGGGCGACACCGTGCTCGAGTTCGAGGGCTTCAAGGTCTTCCTCGACCGCAAGAGCACCATCTACCTGCGAGGCATCACGCTCGACCACCAGAGTGGTCTCGAGGGCCGGGGCTTCGTGTTCCACAACCCCCAGGCCTCGAACACCTGCGGCTGTGGGGAGAGCTTCTCCCTCTAAGTCATGCGGCCCGACCCGACGATCCTCGAGCTCGCGCGGGCAGCCCGGGAGTCGGGCCTCTTCGCCCGGCTCGCGGCGTACGGCACGGGCACGGGCACGGGCATGGCGGCGCCTGGCGCGATCCACGTTTCGGGCAAAGACGCGCTCCGGTTCGTCCACTCCCAGGTTACGAACGAGGTCGAGGGATTGGCGCCGGGCCAGGGCAACGCGTCCGCCCGGGTGACCCGCCAGGGGCAACTCGTCGAGCTCTTCTCTTTGCACCGGTTGGAGGACGGAGACACGCCATCGCTCCTGCTCGTGCTCGAGGCGGAGCGCGTGGCTCCGGTCCTGGCCGAGATGGACGGCGTGCTCTTCGCTGATGACGTGGTGCTTCGCGACGTGAGCGCCGAATATGTCTGGCTGATCCTGCAGGGACCGTCGGCGCCAGCTGTCATGGACGCGGTCGCGCCGCTCGCTTCCGGGTCCTGGGCATCGGCCCCAGCCTATTCGGCGACACCGCTCATCGGTGATGGCTGGCCGATAGGTGCGCTCTGCATCGCGCGCAGCCTGACGGGCGACGCGGGCTTCATGATCGCATGGCCGACTTCTGCGGATGATCTCGAGGACCTGATCGGGCGCCTGCGCGAAGCGGCCGGCGACGCCACGCTCGAGTCGATCGTCGAGCCAGAGCTGTCGGCGCTCCTCGAGGTGCTGCGCATCGAGGCCGGAATCGTGCGCATTGGTCCCGACACCCAGGGACGCAAGCGCATCCTGCCCGAGACCGGGCTCGAACAACAGACCGTGAGCTACACGAAGGGCTGCTATCTCGGTCAGGAGGTGATCGCGCGCGTCCGCACATATGGCGCGCTTCCCTTCAGCCTTCGTGGCCTCGTCTTCGAAGAAGCAGGGGCCGACGTGCTCGATCGGCTACCCGCGCCGTCCGAGAACCTGTTGCTGTCGGACGGCGCAAAGACGATCGGCCAGCTGGCCTCGCGAACCTATTCGCCGGTGTTGGACGCCCCGGTGGCCTTCGCGTATCTCGACAAGAAGCATCGAACGCCGGGTGAAGTGCTCTGCTTCCGAGGCACGGACGGTTCGACGTTGTCCGCCCGCGTCGTGCTGCTTCCCTTCTACAGTTCACCCAACAGCGCGGAGCGCGTCGCCTGGCTCTACGATCGCGCAGTCCGCCTCTTTGCGGGCGGGAAGGGTGACCAGGCCCTGGATCTGCTCGAGGAGGTGCTGCGCATCGATCCCTCCTTCTCGGACGGCTACGAGGCGATCGGCGTCCTGCTCGGGCGCGAGGAGCGTTTCCACGAGGCCATCGACATCTTCAAGCGGCTCGAGGAGATCGCGCCCCAAGAGCCGATGGTGAATACGAACCTATCGCTCTACTTCATGAAGATCGGTGACAAGGAGACGGCCGAGGACCACGCCGCCAAGGCGATGCAGAAGAGCATGGCGAAGAGCGCGGGTCGCGAGGTGGACGATGACGCGATCAGTGCCGTGATGGCCGAGCAGAAGCATTCGGACGCGCTGCGCAAGAAGGCGATGTTCTCTGAGGTTCTGGAGATCGATGCGGAGGACGACGTCGCGCTCTTCGGCCTCGGCAACGCGCTGGCGGTGCTGGGCGAGCTCGAGCAAGCGGCCGGCCTCTATGCGCGGGCAGCGAGGGTGGAGCGCGACAACTCCGCGGTCTACCTCGCTCATGGCAAGGTGCTCGAGCAGCTCGGACGGGCCGGCGATGCCGAGGTCGTCTACCGCACCGGCATGCAGGTGGCGTCGCGCAAGGGCGATCTCATGCCCCTCAAGGAGATGGAGCATCGCGTGCTGCTGCTTGCCGGCGGTGTGGCCGCGAGCGGCGGCTGATCGGCGGTGCCGGGTCAGTGGCAAGATCAGTGGCAAGAATCAGTGGGAAGGTCAATGGGAAGATCAATGGGAAGAAAGGACGGGCTCGACGTGCGATGCTTCGCAACGGGCGCCCGCGAGAGGTCGATGAAGTGGGATTGATGGACCGAGTGAGAGGAGCGTTCGCTCGGGCGGAGCCAGCGGCAGAGCTCGCCGAGGCCGCGGCTGCGCCCACCGATGCGCCGACCGGGGAGGCAGCCGAAGGTTGGCTGGAGGTCTCCATCGTGGAGCCGGCCGACGACGCTGTGACCTGCCAGATTCGTTTCGATCGCGCGGTTTCGCCGCCGGGTACCTCACTCTTCGAGACGCCGCAGGAAGCGGTCGATTGGCCGGCTGTGGGTGCGCTGCTGCGGGTCCCGGGCGTGCACTCGGTGATCGGCAAGGGCGAGGTACTCGTGGTGGCGCGCCGCGACGACACAAGCTGGCCCGCCGTGCTCGGCCGCGTCGAGGCGGCGATTCGCACAGCCTTCGAAGACGCGCCGGCAGCGGGTCGACCGGTGCTCCCCCGGCCGGATCCTGGAGCCGGCGAGAGTGCGGCCGATGTGGATCTGCGAGAGCGGGTCCAGACGATCATCGACCAGGAGATCAACCCGGCCGTCGCTGATCACGGTGGCTTCATCACGCTGCTCGACGTGCAGGACGCTCGCGTCTTCATCCACATGGGGGGAGGCTGTCAGGGATGCGCGATGTCGACGGCGACGCTCAAGCAAGGCGTCGAGACCACGCTGCGCTCGCGCATTCCCGAGGTCCGAGAGATCCTCGACACCACCGACCACGCGGCCGGCGAGAATCCCTTCTATCAGGCCTGAGCAGGCGCTCTGCAAGAGTGAAGCGTCAGGGCGAAGGAGCCAGGATCGCCAGCACGACGAGCCTTCCGCTGCCGGTGTTGCGAATACCGTGTGGCACGTTCTCCGGCGCGACGAGCATGATGCCCGCCTGCATGGCGACCTCGCGGTCCTCGAGAACGAAGACGCCTTCGCCCTCGAGCACCTGGTAGACCTTGTCCATGCCCGCGTGGGAGTGGAGCTTGTGCTCCTGGCCGGGCTCGAAGCAGTTGAGCCCGACCATGATGCGCTCGGACTCGAAGAGAGTGCTCTTGCCCATCTTCTCGGGCTTGAAGACGGCGTATTCCTCGGGTCGGATCGGGGTGGGATGCTCCATGCGGGCGAGCCTACCACGCGGCCCAGTGGGTCGCCCGGGCCGTCGCCCGGGCGACGAGCGGGCTACGAGCCCGCTTCACGCTCGGGTCGGATTCGAATGTCGGCCAGTGGCACGGCGATCGGGATGCCCTCGCGATCGAGGCGCCGCTTGATGGCGCCCGTCATGTCCCAGTAGACATCCCAGTAGTCATTCGTCCTCGCCCACGGTCGCACGATGATCTCCATCGCGAACTCCCCGAACTCGTGCAGCTTGACGACGGGCGGCGGGTCCTGGAGGATTCGATCGTCGTGCGCGAGAACGTCGCGCAGAACGGCCTCGCAGCGATCGATGTCCTGCTCGTAGCCGATCCGCACCATCAGGTCGACGCGGCGCTTGTCCTGATGGGTGAGATTGGTGACGACGTCGCCCCAGATCTTGTTGTTCGGGATGATGAGCGTGCGATTGTCGAATGTGAGGATCGTGGTACTGACCAGGCTCATGTGGTGGACAGTGCCGCGTGCGCCAGCGACGTCGATCACGTCTCCCTGGTCGAAGGGTCGGTAGCCGAGGATCATCATCCCGGCGGCAAAATTTGCCAGCGAGTCCTGCAGCGCGAAGCCGATCACGAAGCCCGCAATGCCAAGGCCGGCCAGCAGCGGACCCAGCTCGAAGCCAAGCTGGGAGAGCGCAATCAGGATGCCCAGAAGCAGGACTGTGTTGCTGATCGCCGCGATCGTCATCCTCTGCAGCAGCTGTGAGGCTTGCATGCGCGAGGAGACGAGCGCACGAGTCATGATGCGGCGCGTCAATCCGGAGAGCACACGTGCGATCGTGATGATGATGACGAAGAGCAGAATCTTGAAGACCACGCCAGGGCCGCGCTCGCGGACCCATTGACGCGCCTCTCCGACCCACTCCTCGACGAGCCCGAGCGCCACGTCGGGCTTGAAGATGTCCGAGGTCACCTCACCGGTACTCGTGATCAGCAGCTTCTGCTGCTCGCTCGCATCCTGTTCCATCGTATTCATCATCTTCACCAGCCGCGAGAGGCTGGTGGTCAGGGTCTTGCGACGCACCTCGAGGGAGGCCTTCTCCGTCAATAGCTTGGTCTCATCGGGCTGCTCGGCAATCCGCACGCCGATCTCTCTCAGCTGTTCGAGTACGAGCTCCAAGCGGGCCGCCTGGATTCGCGTACGCTCGCCGAGCCGCTCGAGGAGGTCATTCGTTGGCTTCTTCGCCCCGAGACCGAGCGCCTCGCGATGCTGGATATTCTCCACGTAGGAGCGATAGAGTCGATCGAGCCAGTAGACCTCGCGCTCCAGCTCTTGCTCGATCTGAAGCACCTCGGCGACGTCGGCCTCGTCTCGTTGGCGTCGAATCGATTGCGTGAGTTTCTCGCTGACCTTGATATGTCTCACGATCGAGGGCGTGAGCGTGTTCAGCTGCTTCGTCGTGAGTTCGCGCAGCTCGACGACTTCAAGGCCCGCTTGCTCCTGGGCAAGCAGGTTTGCCACGATCCTTCCGGTCAGCTTCAGGAAGTCGAGCTTGACTTCGATGAGCTGCCGATCGAGGACCAGCTGGTCGCTCTCATCCGCGCTCTTCAGCTGCTGCTCGAGCTGATCGTGACGCTCGCGGAGCGTGTCGGCCTCTGTCAGGAGCTTCTCGGCCGCCAGGACCAGCGGGGGCACGGCGGGCTCCTCCTCCTCCTCCTCCCCGAGCAGGGCCTCGCTCGGGGGCGGTGACTCCTCGGGGCGGGCACCTTCCGCGGCCGCTGCATTGTCCTCCGCATGGGTCAGCGAGGCGAGCCCCAGTATGAGCGTGGCGACGATCCAGGCCAGGACCTGGACGGGTGGTTTGAAATGACGCATGGGTTCTCCGATCTCCGCTTTGGCCTTGAATCTACGCCATCGTGGGGACATTGCCGGGCCCGATCGTCCGGGCGCGCGCTTGCTATGCTGAAACCCCCACGGTGTCCCCTGGCGCCGGCCGGTGGTCTTGTGCACGCGCGAACGGGTAGGAGAGAGACATGAACTTCGGCTTCGACGACCAGCAGGAGCTGCTTCGCCAGGAGATCCGGAAGCTGCTCGAAGAGCGGTGCCCGATGGAGGAGGTCCGGCGCATCGCCGGCAGCGAATCAGGACACGCACCCGAGCTCTGGAAGCAGCTCGGGGAGCTCGGATGGCTCGGTCTGGCACTGCCCGAAGAGCACGGCGGGGCCGGCCTGGGCTGGGTGGATCTGGCGGTCGTCTTCGAGGAGGCGGGTCGCGTACTCCTGCCGGCACCCCTCGTCTCGACGATTCTCGCCGGTGCGGCGATCGTGGATGCGGGCAGCGACGAGCAGTGTCGGGCGCGTCTGCCCGCTTTGGCGGATGGCTCGCGGATCGGCACGCTGGCCCTCTTCGATGCCGCCGACCAGCCGATACCGTCCGGTGTCACACTGCGCGCCGAGGCCGACGGGCAGGGCTTTCGGCTCACGGGAGAGAAGCCCTACGTGGCGGATGCCGGCGTGGCGGATCTCTTCGTCGTCGCCTTTCGTAGTGGCAAGAAAGCGCAGGAGGTCGGGCTGGCGCTGGTCGACGGCGAAGCGGACGGTGTGTCGGTGGAGACCCGCGCAGGCATCGACGCGACCAGGCGCCAGGGAACGCTGCGTCTGGACGGCGTTCGAATCGCTGCAGACGCGTTGCTCGGCGCGCCGGGCGATGCCTGGCCCGCCATCTCACGCGCGTTCGATCGTGGCGCCGCGGCGGTCACGGCCGAGATGATCGGTGCCGCCGAGGCGATGCTGGAAATGACCGTTCAATATGCGAAGGACCGTATTCAATTCGGTTCACCGATCGGACGCTATCAGGGCGTCAAGCATCCCCTCGCCGAGGCCTTCGTCGACATCGAGTGCATGAAGTCACTTCTCTACTACACCGCGTGGGCGCTCGAAGAGAGCCCCGACGAAGTCTCCTTCTCGGTCAGCAAGGCGAAGGGCCTGGCGAGCGAGGCCTTCACGCAGATCGGAATCTCCGGCATCCAGCTCCATGGCGCAATCGGCTACACCGAGGCGTCGGATGTGCATCTCTATCTACGCCGCTCGAAGTGGGCGCGCACAGCCTTCGGCGATGAGGTCTTCCACTACGACCGCGTCGCCAGCCTGGGAGGCCTTTGATATGGACTTCAACTTCGAACCCGAGGAGGAGGCCTTCCGCCAGGAGGTCCGTGCCTTCATCGACGCCAACCTGCCGCCCGCGAAGATGCGCCAGGATCCCAAGAGCATCGCGGCCTGGAACGCCAAGCTGGCCGAGCAGCGATGGATCGGTTTCTCGTGGCCCCGCCAGGAGGGCGGCGGTGGTGGCACGCTGGTCCAGCAGTTCATCTTGAAGGAGGAGATGGCCAACGCGAAGGCGCCGCCCCTGGGCAGCGACTTCATGGGCCTCGCCTGGGTGGGGCCGGCGCTCATCCGCCACGGCAGCGAAGAGCAGAAGCGGCGCTTCCTGCCCGAATTGCTGGCCGGCAAGAGCCTGTGGTGCACGGGCTACTCGGAGCCCGACATCGGGAGCGACCTCGCCTCGCTCCAGACGCGCGCGGATCGCGAGGGTGACGAATACGTGGTCAACGGGCAGAAGATCTGGACGACCCTTGCCCACCTGGCTTCGTGGATCTTCATGATGGTGCGCACCACTGCCGAGAGCGAGTCGCGCTATGGCGGCATTACGTGCCTGTTGATCCCAATGGATAGCGCGGGTATCGAGGTGCAACCGATCCCCAGCCTGATGGGCGTGCACAGCTTCAACCAGGTCTTCTTCGAGAACGTCCGCGTGCCGGTGGCGAATCGGCTCGGCGCGGAGGGCGAGGGCTGGAAGGTGGTGATGGGCGCGCTGGCCAACGAGCGCTCCGGGATCAGCGAGGCCACCGGCATGGAGCGGCATCTCGAGGATCTGAAGGAGCTCGCGCGTCGTTCCACTCGCGGCGGAAGGCCGGCCACCTCCGATTCGGCGGTCCGTCAAGAGATCGGGCGTTACGAGGCAAGGATATCGGCCATGAGACTGAACGGGATACGCAACCTCAGCAAGCAGCTGCAGGGCCAGCCACCCTCCACGGAGACATCGGTGAACAAATATCTGCGGGGAGCACTCGAGATCCCGATGTCGAACCTGGCCATGTCGCTGCTCGGCTCCGAGAGTCAGGAGTCGGGCAAATGGCAGATCCAATCACTCGCCTTCCACGGAGTCGTGATCGGCGGTGGCACGCCCAACATCCAGCGCAACATCATCGGCGAGCGTATCCTGGGGCTGCCGAAGGACTAGCCCGGCCAGCGGCCCGTCCGCAAGAGCCGTTCGGGCTCCGCGTTGCTCAGCCGACCGGACCGCCGCCTTCGGCGCGCTTTACGAATTGGCCGAGCAGTTCATCCCACTGTACGTCCACGACGAGCCGATTGCCGAGGAGCGGTGGCAGCAGCTCGAGGGCGTGCTGCATCTCCCCGAGCCCCTCGAATTGCAGCTTGAATTCGGATCCGTCGCGAAGGCCGATATTCCAGCGCCCGAAGCGTGGGCCGTGGCTCGCCATGCGGCCCGGTGGCAGGATCGCGCTGTCCGCAATCTGCTCGACGCCGATGCGCAGGTTGTGGGCGTGCTCGCGTACACGGATTTCGGGCGGAATTCGATCCGCCTCCTCGACCCTCTTGCGCAGCTTTTCGTCCGACCGCTGCTGGACCGAGCGTCCCAACATCTGACCAAAAGGGCCGAGCTGAAGCTCGAGCGCCTGGGCGAGCGCGTAGCCCTGTCCGCCGATCCGGATGAAATAGAGCTGACCGGACGAGATATAGACCCGATAGAGACGGTCTGGCTTCCAGGTGTAGACCGCGCGAGTGTTGAAGGCATCCGACATGATGACTGGATCAGCCCTTCCAGAGCGGCTCGTTCACCTCGAATCCGAGGTCGGCGCCCCATTGGTTGCGTGACGCGACGGCGTGAACGGGCAATCGGGGGGCCACGCCCCAGCGACCGGTCGGATAGCCCATGGTGACGCAACAGTGCATCTGCCAGCCCTCATTACCCGGCACGCCGAGAATGGAGAAGACGTCGTCGGCGCGATACGCCATCACGCTGGTGAGCGAGCAGCCGACTCCTTCGGCACGAGCCGCCAGCATTGCGCTCCAGATCGAGGGGAAGATCGAGCCGCCGGTGGGATCGAAGCGGCAGAAGCCGAAGAGGAGCAGGGGGTAGGCCTCGAAGTTCTCGGCGAGGTGGCTGGCCGAGCGGTTCATCTTCATTAGCTGCTTGCTCTCGGGCCGGTCGGGGTGGGCCTCGGCAGCGTCGAGCTGTGCCTTGTAGAGGGTCACAAAGAGCTTCTCGAGGCAGTCGCGGTAGATCGGGCCAAGCTTCGCCTTGATGTCCGCCTCATCGACGAGCAGGAAGCGCCACTGTTGGGCGTTGCCACCCGAGGGCGCCCGGATCGCCGCGTCGAGGATCCGCTTTTGCACGTCGAGCGGAATCGAATCGCGCTTGACGCGCCGCATGGCGCGCGTGGTGTAGAGGGCCTCGTAGACATCCACTGCCGATTGTCTCCTCGTCTCGCCTCAGCGGGCGTCGTGAAAAATGAGCCCCAGAGTGTAGCGCTCGCCGCTCCGGATTCGGCTGACGCCGTGACGCGTCTGCACCGCATAGGGGCCTCGTCGCCCCTGCACGGGTCGTTCGCGATTCGCGAAGATCAGCGCGCAGCCCAGTCCGATGGGGATCGCCTCGCCGCGCGATTGCATGCGCGGCCGCTGCTCGGTAAGGAGGAACTCGCCGCCCGTGAAGTCCTCCCCGGGCCGGGAGAGCGAGATTGCGACCTGTAGGGGGAAGGCGATCTCACCGTATAGATCCTGGTGGAGGCAGTTGTAGCCGCCTTCGCGGTAGCGCAGAACCAGAGGTGTGGGGCGCTCCTGTCCGTGTTGCCTACATAGCGCCAGAAAGGGGCGGATCCCGCGCGCGAAAATCGCCTCGCGGCCAAGGGTCTGCCACCAGTGATTCGCGATTGGGGCGAGTCGGGCGTAGAGGTGCGTGCGCAGCGTGTCGACGAGCGAGGGGAGCGGACGCGCGAAGTAGCGGTAGTCACCGCGATCCCCGTAGCCATGCCCCGCCAGGTCCACGAAGCTGCGGAAGTGCTCGGGCTCGGAGTAGAGACCGCGCAGCTCTTGGCACTCGCGTGGTGTGAGCAGGCCCCCGAGCTCCGCATGGCCGTATGTGTTCAGCGCGCTCTCCACGGCCGCCCAGTCGTGGGTGGCAAGGCGCTCACGCATATTCGGCCGCGTCGTCATGAGAAGCCTTTGGTACCCGGTTGGACGTCCACCCAGCTCGATGTGGACGGATCCGGTCGCCTCGACCGGTAGGAAAGGGACCTGCTACCAGGGCAGGATGCGCCGATTCAGCCAGTGTTTCGGCGGCGACCCGGGCAGGTGGGCCTCGCCGAGCCCGATCAGGAACTCCGCGTGGGATTTGCGGATCAGCTCGTCTATTAGTGCGACTGCGCCGCCCGCCGCGCGAATGTGCGAGAGCGATTCCACCTCGGCCCGCATTCTGAGACCACGCAGCGCGCGGGAGCGGGGATGATCGACAGCGAGGTCCTCGACGATGTGGGTCAGCGGCGGACAGGGTCCGGACGGGCTCGGCTTGCGGTGCATCTGGTGAAGGAAGGCGGGTGCGCCCGACTCGTCGCGCGGGAGGATTGCGCTGCCGAGGAAGATGCCGTCTTCGACGACGCCGACCTGGTGGCTCGGGTGCGGGATCTGGCAATAGGGGCGCCCGGTCACACCCCATGCAAGCCGATACGCCTCGGTGTCTCCATAGAAGTAGAGGCGGAAGTGGTGCGGCCGACTCGACATGAACCAGGTCAGCGCAACGGCATCGAAGCAGCGACGTCGGTCGATCAGGATCTGGCCCGATTCGGTCTCGTAGCCGGCGCGCTCGAGCGTGCTGGGCCGCGGGAGCCGCAGGTGGTCGAAGATGCGCGGGTTCACACCCTGAATATTCCCGCGCGCGCGGCCATCCGTCAGGCTCCACTCGCTCCACGCGCCCGCGTGCGGGACCAGCGTCGAGAGCATGCAGGCTTCCGGCCAGAAGAGATTGCCGTGCTCGCGGTAGAGCTCGGATTCGAAGAGGAGCTCGGGATCGTATAGAGGCACCGAGTCGGCGTCGATGAAGATCAACTCGTCGAAGGGGGCGTTCAGCAGCGAGAAGGGCTTGAGTTCGAAGCCACGCAGGTTCTTGGCCCGCGGCTGCCCGGGGCGATCCGGGATGCGAGAAGCATCGATGCATCGAAGGTTGCTGAAGGACTCCTCAAAGAAGTGCTGGCAGGCCTCCGGCATTTCCTCACGCCCGACGTAGAAGAGCGCCACCGGCAGCCGACAGCCGTGGTGATTGCGCAGGACGTCGAGATTCGTATATGCCTGCGTGAGGAGATCCGGCCCGCCTGCGCACATCACGATGCCACGAGTGTCTCGCTCCTCGCCCAGCCAAGGGGGCGGGTAGTCGAGGTGGCCCTGGCTCCGCGCGGTCGCGAGAAAATCGTCGCAGCGTTCGCGGATATTGCGTCGAAAGCCGACGATGCGCCGGTAGCGGCTGGCGGCCGCGACTCCCCATGTGATGGCGGTCGCACCGAGGAGAATCAAGAGGAGCTGGCTGACAGTATTCAAATCGGGTGAGGGCTCCCGCGCTAGCGTTTGCGCATCATCTTGTAGATCGGGGCGAAGCGCTTGAGTGTATCGTCGGGCAGCGGGACTACCTCACCGAGTGCGCGTGCCCCCCAGATGATCTCTGCCGTGCGCTCCACGAGCTGGGCGACCTTCATCGCGTCGCCAATATTTCGGCCCACCGTGAGCAGTCCGTGGTTCGCCATCAGGACCGCGCCGCGATCCGCGACGTGGCGCGCTACCTCCTCACCGAGCTCGTCCGAGCCCGTGAGCTCATAGTTCGCGACCTTGACTTCGCCGCCGACATAGATGTCGAATTCCTCGATCACGCAGGGGATCGGCTGATGGGTGATGGCGAACATGCTGGCGTACATGGCGTGACTGTGGATGACGCTACCGATGTCGTCGTGGGCGCGCAGGCACGCGAGGTGGAGGGCCTTCTCGCTGGTGGGGGGGCGGTCGCCCTGAAGGACCTTGCCTTCGAGGTCGACCACGACCAGATCGTCGAGGGTCATGGCCTCATAGTCGAGCGAGGAAGGCGTCATGACGACGTGGCCGTCCGAAAGGCGAGCCGAGAGGTTGCCTGATGTGCCCTCCACGAGCCCCGTGCGAAGCAGCTGCTTCGCGGCGTCGAGTACGTCCTGCTTGATCTGCTCGGTCTCCACTTCGCGCCTCTCCTGTCCGGCTTCTCCCTGCATCCGCGGCCGCACTCGGTCGGATGGTCATCCATGGGGTCGCGGCGCGCCAGCCGCTGGTCGAATTCGCTCAGCTCGTAGATCCACTCTCCAGATCGCGGTAGAGCGCAAAGAGACTCAGGTCGTAGCCGACCTTCAATAGACCCCCGAGCAGGATCGGTGCGGCCGGCGAGAGAGTCTGCCAGAGCGTGGTCGAGAGCGTTGGACCGAGCGTCCCCATCCCGTTGCGGCCGAGCAGGTGAAGGCTGCCCATTGCGATGCGCTCCTCGGGTGCGACCACCGACATGATGAGCGCGTCCCGAGCCGGGATGTCCATCTGGCTCAGGAGACCGCGCGCCAGCCAGACTGCGATTCCGCATGCGGCATTCGGTGCGAACGCCAGTCCGACGAGCATCAGGCTGGCCGGGATGTGGGTGAAGACCATGGTGCGCACGTAGCCGACGCGCCGAGCGAGGCGGATGGAGAGCCACATCGATAGGGCACTCAGCAGCTGGGTGGTGAAGCTCAGGGCTGCGAGTGCGTCGAGCTCGAGACCGAACCGGGTGTGGAACCAATAGGCCATCAAGCTCGCGGTCGTGAGCGACGAGCCGAGCTGGTCGACGCTGAAGAGGGCGTTCAATCCGACGATGAGACGTCGCGATGGCGTCTTGAACGGATTCGCCCACCCATCGCCCGCGGTGGAGTCGGGCTCGTCGGGCAGCAAGAGGTAGAGGAGCGCGACACAGAGCAGGCAGAAGGAGAAGAGGGCGATCATCCACGCCATGCCGATTCTGATCGGCATGCGACCTGCGGTCTCCAGCCAGCTCGGTAGTCCCGCGGCCAGTCCTCCGCACGCCATCGCGATCGAAGAGCCGAAGCGGTAGAGGGCGAAGACATCGCCGCGGTGTTCAGGCGCGACCGAATCGGCGAGAATCACCTGCTCGAGGGGTTGCGCGGGACCGGCACCGCCCGCGCCCCCGACACCAGCGAGACTGCCCACGAAGGCGCAGAGCATCAGCCACGCCAGATCTCCACTGGCCAGCAGTGCGATGCTGGCTCCCGACGAGAGCCCTGTCAGCACGATCAGGCTGCGCCGCCGACCGATTCGTGCCGCCATGCCGTACAGCGCCAACGCGTAGACAGCGCCCCCGATGACGCCGGCGCTCAGAAAGAGCCCGACGCCCGAGAGCGTCACGCCGCGATCGATGAGAAAGAGTGCGAGCAGGACGGAGAGCATGCCCTGCGCGAAGGATCGCAGGGCTCGCGCCAGCAGGACGACACGTCCACCCCTTGCAATCCAGCTGAATCTTCCGCCATTCCGGCTCACGGAGACACGCCCCGCCCCGCACTCAGAGCTCCGACTGCAGGAACTCCTCGGTCCGAGTCAACGCGCTCTCGTCGGCAGGGAAGATGCTGGCTGCAAAGTCCGTGACACCTGCATCACGGAAGCGCTCCAATCCCGCGCGAAGCGTCGTCTCGTCACCCACGAGCGCAATGTCGCCCGGCGAGTCGATGCCCTCGCGATCGAGCATTGCTCGATAGGAGGGCAGGGTGCGGTAGATGGCAAAGACCTTGTTGCACATCTCGCGTGCCTTCGCGGCGTCGCTCGTGAGTGCGATCGGAATGGCGGCGAGGATGCGCGGCGCAGAACGGCCGGCGGCTTCTGCGGCAGCACATATCGTCGGCACCGTGTACTCGCCGAGTGTCTTCAGCCCGGTCATCCAGGTGCTCGTTCCGTGCGCGAGCTCGCCCGCCACCTTCAGCATCAGCGGGCCGAGCGCGGCCACGAGTACCTTGACCGGCGTTCCAGCCGCCAACTGGATGCCCGCATTGACGCGATAGAGGTCGCCCTGGTAGTCGGCCGTCCGACCCTCGAGCAGAGGCATCAGGACTTCGAGGTACTCGCGCATCTGCTTTGCGGGCTGCGCGTACGAGAGACCGAACATGTCCTCGATCACGACCTTGTGGGAGAGCCCGATGCCGAGCACGAAGCGCCCCTTGCACACCGCCTGCGCGGTGAGTGCCTGCTGGGCGAGCGCGGTTGGATGGCGGGGCGGCGTCGGCACGACACCCGTCACCATCTCGATGCGACTGGTCTCACGCCCGGCTACTGCGATGGCCGTAATGGCGTCCATCGAAAAGACGTTCGGAATGGTCACGAACGCCAAGCCGCTCTCCTCCGCCTTCTTCATCTCACCGACGAACTGATCGATGCTGGCCTGGGGATTGGCAATGGTCGAGCTGACGATTCCAATTCGCATGAGAGGTCCTCGTTTGGGGGAGTGAGTCCTACGGATCCTATCGCGTCCTCGACCGAGCGACATCCGGGCGGCCAGAGCCGGTTCCGATCACAGCGGGAGGGGCGTCTCTCAAGCGCAATGGCCGTGCTGCCGATCGACAACGTGGGGAGGCAAGTCCTGGGCCATGCATCCGTTCCACGCTCTGCTCCTTGTTTCCTGCGTTTCATCCGCGATCTTCGGCATGTCCGTATTGATGCGAGATGCACGCGAGACCACCAATCGGCTCGCGAGCACGATCATCTTTGGCGGGGCCTTCT
>JAFDDH010000220.1 GCA_019310975.1 Deltaproteobacteria bacterium
GACGATGGCAGTCGCGGCGTACGGCCATGACCATGATCTCCGCCGACCGGGCGTTATGCGCGCGCACCGAGACGAAACCATTGATCCTCTCACCGGCCTCGGAGACAGCAGCTGGCAGATGCGAAAGGCCCTCGATGTATTCACGATTCGAATCGGCGAGTCCGAACCACTCGGGCAATGACCGGAGAAGCTCCGCGCACGCTGCTACATCTTCTGGCCGGATATTTCGAACGATTGGTTTCATCAGCACTGACGCGGGCCACCCAAGGCTTCGGACTTCAACTCCGCCAGCCGGTACGGATCGGCCACTAGAGCCACCAAGCTGAATGCCAGAAGACTACCAGACCCACGACTCCAAATAAGAGAGTCAATGTTTGAAGACGATGCAATCCGCCTACTCGACTCGCGTGGGAGGTTCCCGAGCGTCGTCCCGCCGTCGGTGCTTACCGTGATTGCGAAGCAGGTAGTCCTGCCACTCCGCACATTGTTTGGAGCGCGCCGCGACCCAGCTGCGGCGATGGGTACACTCGTCTTGGCCTAGGCGTTCATCCGATTGGCAAGCCGAGAGGAAGGTGTCGGCCCACGCATCAAACTCGGGATCTCCGCACGGGTTCTCCCATAAGGTCGAAGCCGTATCGGCCCGAGCATTCCACTCGGCACGCCAGCCTGCTTCCCTGATGCGGGTAGTGTCATTGCTGCAGGCTACCGCGAGAAAGAGGCAGATGAGAGACGAAGCCAGATTGGGTGGTGAACAACGCATTCGATACATACGCAATTTCGTTGACGAGCTCATCGATGCCGCGGGTCGTTTCGCCACTGGATACGTCGAATCTCCATCACGGTTGATCGCTATGTGGCTGCCCACGTAGACGAGCGCCGGTAGCGGAGCAGCTGACTCGCTAGGAGGGCTGCAAGAACGAAGAGCACCGGAGCAGTGATGAGGACGGGGAAGTAGCCCCCGCGAAGGATGGCCATCGCGGAATGGACGATTCCGTTGCCAAGCTCGACAAGGATCCATGGCCACATCCAGAAGGCTGCAGAGCTACGGCCCGGGCGGACTCGCGCGAAGTAGCACCAAGCTCCAAACACAACGATGGCCGAGTTGAGGATCGCAAATCCCAAGGCGAGGTTGCTGCTGACGAGACTGCTGGCGAATCGCGCTGGTGCAAAGACTTCGTAGAGCGCGAACCTGTACTCCTCGATCGAGTGGGCTGCCTGAGTGAGGACCAGGACGAGAAATACGTTGCGAGTCCGGAGTTCCATCGAACTCCCAGCTGCTACCCAACGGATCGGGCTTCAGCTGCCACGATGAGTGCTGAGCGAAACCGCTGGAAGCACAGGGGGTTGATCAAGAAGGCTACCAGACCCAGCTACGCCTGGCTCCTTGCCGTCCGCTGCACGCCTCTCTCGATGCGGACGGGTGGGAGGTTGAACGCGGCTATTCAACGACCGCTCGTTCCGTGGCGAAGGTGGATGTAGACTTTCGCCATGGTCGAGGAGTTCGGTCCCTCACTCTATCTGGCCGACGGGCCCACGGTGCCCTTTCTGGGCTTCCCCTATCCGACTCGGATGGCGCTCGTGCGACTGAGCGACGGGGGAGTGTGGGTATGGTCGCCGATCGCGCTCACCCCCGAGCTCGAGTCCGCGGTCGACTCAATCGGGCCCCTTCGCCACATCGTCTCGCCCAACAAGATCCATCACCTCTTCCTGAAGGATTGGGTGGAGAGATGGCCAGAAGCCCGGCTGCATGCACCACCAGGGCTGGCTCGGCGACGGCCTGACTTGCGCTTTGATGCGGAGCTCGGCGAAGAGGCTGATCCGGCTTGGGCCGTCGACATCGATCAGACGATCTTCCGCGGCTCGATCGCGATGACCGAGGTGGCCTTCTTCCATCGTCCATCGCGCACAGCGATCCTCTGTGATCTAGTGCAACGCCATGACCCGGCGTTGATGAAAGGCCTGAAGGGGATGGTGATGCGCCTCGACGGGCTGGTCGCCTCGTGATCGCACACGGAGCCTGCGCACGGGAGAAGGCAACGGAGATCCTGGCTCGCTCGTTGGCCTGGATATAGATATCGCTGCGGGTCTCGACCTCTGCCGCGAGGCATGGGCCGACGATCCGCTTCTTCGAGCGCTTTCAACATCGACCTAGCCGCCCAACGGATCCAGCAGAAGCCGGCGGGCGGCAGACTGACTGGCGCACTGAGGCTGACGTAGCGGTTGCCAGAATGATGGAGCGGGAATCCGAATCGCGTTCTCGCCGAGTCCGATTGCAAGCTCGTGTCAGAGAGCGGGGGCGATGGCGTACATCAACGAGAGACCAAGCAGCATGGCCAGGATCGCCCAGCCACGCAGGAAAACGGATCCCTGTGCCGACCATGAATCGAGGAGCCTGCGAAATCGTTCGACTCCAAAGAATGGGGTGATGACACCCATCACGATGGTTGCGATGCCGACGACGCCTATGAGTTCAGGAGCGCGAGAGCCGGGGGCCGAGAAGAAGAGCGCCACGCCCAGCACCACCCGTAGAGCTGCCGCGAAGAGCAGGCCTACGGGCGTCTGGAAACTTCTCACCAAGCTGACGAGCCGCGCGGGCGAGGCGACGCCCAGTGCCCCCACTACGGAAAGGAGGAGACAGATGATGAGAGCTACGACCCTCATGCTGTCCTCGTGCAAGGCGGCGGGTGGCTCGTGGGGTGCGAACTGCGCGAGAGATTTGCTGCCGCGACGCCCACCAAGCAAGTTCGATGAATCGATCGCATGGCCCACCACCCATCGGCCACGATCGCGACGCGACGAAGAACCCTCGGGACCGCGGCCACCAGCGTATTCGACGCATCGTTGCGGGGCAAGGTGTTCGCGTGTTCACGCCGCGCTCTCACTCACGCGGCCGCGCCCGTGGTTTAGACCCCGAGCTCGGCCCGAGTGAAGAGCGGCTCCAGCGCCACCCCGCGCTGCGCAAACGCCTCGACCGCTCCCTCGCCGCGATCCACGATGCAGAGCACCCGCGCCACCTTGCCGCCCGCGGCCTCGACGATGTCCAGCGCCTCGAGGGTCGAGCCGCCGGTCGTCGTGGTGTCCTCGACGAGCGCGACCGTCTGGCCCTCGCGGAAGCCGCCCTCGATCTGGCGGCCGAGGCCGTGCTGCTTCTGCTGCTTGCGGACGAAGAAGCCCAGCAGGTCGCGCGATCGCTCATCGTCCGCCGCGGCCGCCAGCACGGCGGCCACGAAGGGTACGGCGCCCACCGCCATCCCGCCCACAGCCTCGACGGGCGTGCCCTTTTGCAGGCACTCGAGCGCGAGCTGGCCGGCCAGCTTCATCCCCCTTGGTCGCATCAGGGTCTGGCGCAGGTCGAGGTAGAGGTCGCTCTTCTGGCCGCTCGCGAGCGTCACCTCGCGGCGCTCGACGCTCACGTCGAGAATGATGTCCCTGAGCTGGCGGCGACGCGGATCTTTCTCTGCGGTCAATCTCGTCTCCTGTTTCATTGCGGGATGCTTGGCCAACCTACTGGTTCCGGATCCCCAGGGCGAACTCGGCAATCAATCGATTGTGTAGCTCGCTCGTCCCCTCGCCGAACTCGAGCGACTTGGCCTCCAGGAGCAGCCGGCCGATCTCGTACTCCTGCGTGCATGAATAGCCACCGAAGATCTGCATGCCGTCCAGCGCATTCTGTACGGCCGCCTGACT
The DNA here is from genome assembly GCA_019310975.1 of Deltaproteobacteria bacterium. Taxonomy (GTDB): domain Bacteria; phylum Myxococcota_A; class UBA9160; order UBA9160; family UBA4427; genus JAFDDH01. The sequence continues at coordinate 3,688 of JAFDDH010000220.1, forward strand.
GGCGCATAGCTTCGCCATGCTGCTCTCCATACTGCAGCGCGCCACACCCGCGTCCTTCATTCGCCCGAGCCGGTAGACGAGCAGGCGCGCCTGCTCGGTGCGGCACACCATGTCGGCAATCTTCTGCTGGATCATCTGAAACCCACCGATCTTGCTCCCGAACGCCTCGCGCTCCATCGCGTAGGGGAGTGCCAGATCGAGGCAGCGCTGCGCTTGCCCGACGCAGCGCGCCGCCACGCTGAAGCGCCCGGTATCGAGGGCACTGCCCAGGATCGGGAAGCCACCCCCCGGCTCGCCCAGCAGCGCCGCATCCGGAATCAACGCGTCTTCGAAGTGCACCTCGGCCAGGTTGTCGCGCTTGAGGGTGCGCATCGGGAAGTCGCCGATCGTGAGCCCCGCTTCCACCTCGCGCGGGTCGAAGACGAAGGCGGTGACACCCTTGTGCTTCTGGCTGCGGTCGACGCTCGCCACCAGAAAGAAGAGCCCGGCGTGCGCGGCGTGCGAGATGAAGACCTTGGTGCCGCGAATCCGCCAGCCGCCGTCGACCTTCGTGGCCGTCGTCTGCATATTGGCGAGATCGGTGCCGCCACCCGGCTCGGTGAGACACGCCGAGCAGATGATTTCGCCCTTCGTGATCCCGGGCAGGAAGCGCTCCTTCTGCGCGTCACTGCCGAATTTGAGGATCGATCCAGCGCACAGCGAGTTGCTGACACTGATCACCGACGCCACCACCCAATCGACCCGCGCAATCTCCTCGCAGATCACCCCATAGGTGACGACGTCACTGAACGAGCCCCCGTACTGCTCCGGAATCATCGGCCCCAGCAGCCCCATCTCCGGCAACTTCTGCACCAGCTCGAGCGGGTAGCGCTCCTCCTGCTCGAAGCGCTCGACGTGGGGCAGGATCTCCTTCTCGGCAAACTCGCGCACGGTGCGGCGCACCTCGCGCTGCTGATCCGTCAGATCGAAGTCCGCCATCCGTTCGAGGGGGCTGCTCATGGGCTCTCCAGTGGTGGGCGGGGCGCGGTGGGCCCGCGGCAACCCAGAATAGCCGCCACGCATGCGGCTGCCGGACACCCTCCCGAGGGGGATGGACATCCCGCCCCCGCTCGCGTAATCTCCGCGCTCTTCAGGCTCCCGGCCCCCGGGCCGGTCCCACCTGGCGGCCCCAGGCAGTAGTCGAACTCGGAAGCAAGAGGCCAAGCACCGCCGCACCCGCCGCCGAGTCACCAGGGGCGCCCGCTCCACATACCGCTAGCCCTGATCGCAAGCCCCCGGCCCCACCCCCCACCCGATCGCTACCGCGCCACAGCCTCCCCAAGCTCACCGGCCGCCCGATCGATCGCCCCATCGACCGCCCGCTCCCAACTCGCGGCATCCTCGGCCCGTGCCGCCGCCTCCGGAAACATCAACCCACGCGACGAGTTCACGATCCCTCCTTCGAGCCCACTCGGCCCCGCCACGAACCCACGCAGGGCATCCGCCGCCCCACCACCCTGCGCCCCGTAGCCGGGAACGAGGAAGAGCGACTTCGGCGCCCGCTCCCGCACGCGTTCCTGCTGCTCGGGATATATGCCACCCACCACGAGCCCCAGCGACGACCACCCGGTCGCGGGCCCCACCAGCCGCTCGGCCAGCTGTGCCAGACCGCCGGCCACCACCTCGTAGACGGGCCCATCCTTCAGCTCGAGATCCTGCAGGTCTCCCGACCCCGGGTTGCTCGTCTTCACCAGCACGAAGAGCCCGCGCCCAAAGCTCTCCGCGCGCAGAACAAAGGGCTCGAGCGTGTCGCGCCCCAGGTAGGGGTTCAGCGTAATGGCGTCGCACTCGGCGCCGGCACCCGGCTCGAGGTAGGCACGTGCGTAGCCCTCGGCCGTCGATGCGATGTCGCCTCGCTTGGCGTCGAGCAGCACCAGCAGCTCGCGCTCGCGTGCCGCCACCACCACCCGCTCGAGCATCGCCACGCCGGCGGCACCCAGCTGCTCGAAGAACGCGATCTGCGGCTTCACGATGGCGACCCGGCCGGGCAACCGATCGAGGAACGCGCCGACCAGCTCCTCGACAGCGGCCGGTGTCTCGGGGTCCGTCGCCTCCATCGTCCCACGCCGGAAAAGCGGTGGCACGAGTCCGAGGTGGGGATCGATGCCGGCGCAGAGCGGATGCGAGAGCTCGCGCAGCCTGGCGATCAGCGTGTCGGCGAAGTGCAAGGTGGCCTCCCTGGCGGACAAGATCGCAGATCGCCCGGCGCCGATCAGCCCCGACCGGCCGGGAATCGGGCGCTGCCCGACCGCAGGACCACGTTTGTTAGCCTCGCGCGGTGAGCTTCGACTTCGACCTGCAGGCAACCTCGTCGCAAGCCCGCGCCGGCCTGTTCTCGACCCCGCACGGCGCCGTCCACACCCCCACCTTCATGCCGGTGGGTACGCACGGCGCCGTCAGGGCGATGACGCCCGAGCAGGTGCAGGCGACCGGCTCCGAGGTCGTGCTGGCCAACACCTATCACCTGGCACTCCGGCCCGGTGAGGCGCTGGTCGAGAAGCTCGGTGGCCTACATGCCTTCATGCAGTGGCCCGGGCCCATCCTCACGGACAGCGGCGGCTTCCAGGTCTTCTCGCTGCCGAGCGCCGAGATCCGCAACGACGGCGTGCGCTTCAAGAACGAAGTCACGGGCGACGTCATGGACCTCACCCCCGAGCGCTCGATCGAAATCCAGAACCGCCTCGGCGCCGACATCATCATGGCCTTCGACGAGTGCACCCCCTACCCGGCCACCAAGAAGCTCGCCGCCACGGGCGTGCGCCGCACACTCAAATGGATGGAGCGCTGCATCAACGCCCACACGCGCGCCGATCAAGCCCTCTTCGGCATCGTGCAGGGCAGCACCTTTCGCGAGCTGCGCGAGCAATGCGCCCGCGAGCTGGTGGCCATGGACCTCCCCGGCTACGCGATCGGCGGCGTATCGGTGGGCGAGGGCCACGAACTGCTCTGCCAGGTCGCCGAGCACACCACACCACTCCTCCCGCCGGGCAAGCCGCGCTACCTGATGGGCGTCGGTCTACCCGAGGATCTGATTGCCTGCGTGGGCTTCGGGGTCGATATGTTCGATTGCGTGATCCCCACCCGCTACGCGCGCAGCGCCACTGTCTTCACCGCGCGCGGCCGCATCCGCCTCAGCAATCGGCGCTACCGCCGCGACGCCTACCCGATCGACATCTCGTGCGACTGCTATGCGTGCCAGGACGGCCGCTTCACCCGTGCCTACCTCCACCACCTCTTCGCCGCCAACGAAGTCCTCTCCGCCATCCTCTGCTCGATCCACAACGTCCACTTCTATCAATCCCTGATGCGCCGAGCCCGCCAGGCCATCCTCGACCACCACTACGAGGCCTTCGCAGGCGACTTCATGGCCAAATACCGATCGGAGTCCGCATCGCGAGCCTCGGCCCCCATGCCATCCCGACGATGAGCCAACAAAGCGCAACCCTGACCCGAACCCTCACAAAAGGCCCACCCGATCGACCCACCCACTGCCCGCGGCCCTGTCCCCCCAACCCACCACTCTCTGTCCCGCGGGGAAGGGCTGGCGCCACGCGTCAGAATGGGGAACCTACCGCCCCTATGGCGCTCCAATGCGGAATCGTAGGCCTCCCCAACGTAGGCAAGAGCACCATCTTCAACGCGTTGACCGCCGCCGGTATCCAGGCCGAGAACTACCCCTTCTGCACCATCGAGCCGAACACCGGCGTCGTCGCATTGCCCGATGCGCGCCTGCAAGCCCTGGACGACATCGTGCATTCGGCGCAGATCGTGCCCACGACTGTCGAGTTCGTCGATATCGCCGGTCTCGTGCAGGGCGCCAGCCAGGGCGAAGGTCTCGGCAACCGCTTCCTCGGCAACATCCGCGAGACCCATGCCATCATCCACGTCGTGCGCTGCTTCGACGACGACAACGTGGTGCACGTGGATGGCGCCCCGGATCCGCGCCGCGATATCGAAACCGTCGAGCTCGAGCTCGGGCTCGCCGACATCGAGACGCTCGAGAAGCGCCTCGACCGTGCCCAGCGGGGCGCCAAGAGTGGCGACAAGACCGCGAAGGCCGAGGCAGCGTTCTTCGAGAGGCTGCTCGCCCACGTCTCGGATGGGAATTCGGCGCGCGGCTTCGAGGTGCCCGACACGTTGCGCAGCGCCTACCGGGACTGCCACCTGCTCTCTGCCAAGCCGGTCCTCTACATCGCCAACGTCGACGACGCATCGCTCGCCGAGGGCAATGCCTACAGCGGCGCCCTCGACGAGCACGCGAAGGCGACCGGCTCCGTGGTCGTGCGCATCTGCGGGCAGGTCGAGGCCGAGCTCTCCGAGCTGCCCGACGACGAGAAGGCCGAATTCCTCGAGGAGCTCGGTGTCGACGAGCCCGGCCTGAACCGCCTGATCCGCGCCGCCTACCGGCTGCTCGACCTGATCACCTTCTTTACTGCGAGCGAGAAGGAGGTGCGCGCCTGGACGGTGCGGCGCGGCGCACTCGCCCCCGAGGCGGCCGGAGTGATCCACAGCGATTTCGAGCAACACTTCATTCGCGCCGAAGTAATCGCCTTCGACACCTATATCCTGGTGGGCGGCGAGGCGGGCGCGAAGGCCCAGGGCAGCATGCGGGTCGAGGGCAAGGACTACCCGGTGTGCGACGGTGACGTGATGCACTTTCGTGTGGGCGTATAGGTGGCCGTCTAGTCGGGCGTATCGCCAGGCGAATGATCAGGCGTATAACGACGCGTTGGTCGCAGCAGTATCAGTAGGGATCGGACGAGGTTGGGGGACTCTTGGCACGAAACCACGACGAGCATCTCACGCCCGAGGAGGTCCTGGCGCGCTACACGGCCGGACCACGCACGGGCATCTTCACCGATGGCTCGTGTGAGCCCAACCCCGGTCCCGGCGGCTGGGGATTCGTATGGGTCCAGGACGACGAAATCGTCCAGCAGAAGTGTGGCCACGAGCCGGACACCACAAACAATCGCATGGAGCTGACGGCGCTGATCCAGGCCTACGAGAGCCTGCCCGCGGAGGGCGTGTTCAGCCTCTACTCCGACAGCCAGCTCTGTGTGAAGACCGTCAACGAGTGGGCGGCGGGCTGGCAGAGGCGGGGTTGGAAGCGCAAGACGGGTCCGATCAAGAACCTCGATCTGGTGAAGCGCCTATGGACGCTCGCGCAGGCGAAGCCCGACATCGAGCTCAAATGGATCAAGGCCCACGACGGCTCGCGCTGGAACGAGTACGCAGACGCACTCGCCAGCTCGTGGGCGCGCTGAGCTCTGCTCAGTCGGCGTCCCCCGCTTCCGCATAGCGCTCGAAGAAGAGCTTCTCGTCCACGGACGCGCGCGGCGGTCTTCCGTACCGGCCCTGCGGCCAGCCGATCGGCAGCAGCGCGCAGCTCGGCGTCTTCTCCGGCAGACCGAGGTAGGCATCGATCTCGGCCCCGAAGCTGCGGTGCGCGGTGGTGAGCGAGGCGCCGAGCCCAACTGCCCGACACGCCAGCAAGATGTTCTGGATCGCCGGGAAGAGCGCCTGCAGCTGCGGCTCGGCGCGCCGCTTCCAGCCCGCCACGAAGAGGTGCACGGGCGCCTCGTGGAGATGCTCGGCCAGGTGCAGCGCACCGCGCATATTGCGCAGGCTCGCCGGCGGGAATTCCGGGTCGGCCTCGGCGCGCTCGAAGGCCGGACCGATGTAGGCACGGAACGCCTTCCGGTAGCGCTCTGCGATCCACGCGCGACGCCCGGGCTCAGTCACCGCTACGAAGATCCACGGCTGCCGGTTGCCGCCGCTCGGCGCATAGGTGCCGGCCTCGCAGACCTTGCGAATCAATGCCTTGGGGACGGGATCCGGCCGCAGGCGCCGGATCGCGCGCGCGGTACGGATCGCCTCGAGCAGCGGCACGTCCTCGCCAATCCGCTCGATGTCGATCTCGCTTGCGCTCATCGCCTGCTCGCCGACGCCTGCTTGCGCGCACGTTTCTTCGCAGCCCCAGCGGGGGTCGGCAGCTTCGTCTTGCCCATGCGCAGGATCCGTTGAAATTCGAGCCGTGCGATCGGCACCACCGAGAGCCGCCCGCGCCGGACCAGATTGATGTCCGCCAAGGCGGGCTCGGCCTTGATGTCCGCCAGCGTGACGGGCGCCGCCAGCGGCACGACGGGCTCGACATCGACCACCACCCAGCGGTCATCGTCGGTGGTCGGATCCGGATACGACTCGCGTGCGATCTGCGCGATGCCCACCACCTCCTTGCCCTCGTTGGAGTGGTAGTAGAGCGCGAGATCGCCCACCTTCATGGCCTGGAGGTTGTTGCGCGCCTCATAGTTGCGGACGCCATCCCAATACGTGGAGCCGTCCTTCACGAGGTCGTCCCACGAATACTTGTTGGGCTCGGACTTCATGAGCCAGTAGCTGCGCGCCATATCCTCCTCCGGTGCTAGGTGGCGTTGAGCGGAGTACAGCTCGAGCGAGCGGAGAGAATGACATGAGTCGACCCGTCCCGGAAGAGCGGCCCGCCGATCAGACATACGGCCCCGTCCAGGTGCTCTTCGGCGAGGCCGGCGGCCGCTATCCGGACGGCAACACCCTTTGGGTCGCCGGCGATCGCGAGTCCCTATTGATCGATCCCTCACTCGGGCTCATCGCGCGCGGCGCGGGTCGGCCGCAGGTCGACCGTGTCGTGCTCTCTCACTGCCACGAGGACCACATAGCGGGCTGCCACCTCTACCCCGACGTACCGCTGCACGTCCACGAAGCGGACCGCCACGGTCTCAGCTCGCTCGACGCGATGCTCGAGATCTACTCATATGGGGGCGCGATCGAAGAGGCGTTTCGCACGGTGCTCGTCGAACGCTTCCACTACGTGGCCAGACCCGATGCCCAGACCTTTCGGGACGGTTCTGTATTCGACCTCGGCGGCGTGACACTGCGCGCGATCCACACCCCGGGCCACACACGCGGGCACTGTTGCCTGCAGATCGAGTGGCGCGAAAGCGGTGCGCCGCGCCGGCTCGTCTATCTCGGTGACATCGATCTCACCCGCTTCGGTCCCTACTATGGAGACGCCTGGTCGGACCTCGAGGACTTCGAGCGGAGCCTCTCGCTCGTGCGCGAGATCGAGGCCGACTGGTACGCGACCTTCCACCACATCGGTGTGCTGGAGGAGCGGGAGGCTTTCATCACGCGCCTCGACATATTCGAGGGCGCGATCGCACGGCGCGAGCGGGCGCTGCTCGAGTTCCTCTATGAGCCACACGACCTGCACGAGGTCGTCGCGCACCGCTTCGTCTACCGACCCAAGGATCCGGTCGCATTCGCGGACGCCGTGGAGCGCCGCTCGATGTCGATGCACATCGAGCGTCTGCTCGGACGAGGCACCCTGCGCGCCGTCGACGGCCACCGCTTCGTGGTCGCCTGATCGCCGATCGGGACGAGCGCGCGGCCAGGTCACGCGCTCTCCC
>JAFDDH010000221.1 GCA_019310975.1 Deltaproteobacteria bacterium
CCGATCACCGACGCTTCTACGCGAGTGTGAATGCTCCCTTCGTGGGCGACGGCCATACGCGCTGGGTGGACGGCCAGCTGGCGCTGAACCGGCCCGAGCTCGGGCTCTCGAATTGGCAGTGGGGGCGGCTCTTTGGCCGCGGCGGAATTCTCAGCGGCGATACCGTCTACACGATCCGCACACGTGCCATCCGCACCGGCGGCTGACTTCGGAGCGGCCGGGCCGCGGGCGAGTCAGTCGGCCGTGGGAATGTGATCGTCGAAGAGCGCTGCTGTGGCCGCGCCAATCACCTCTACACGATCGTCGCTGTCGCGAACGATGGTCTCGGACCAGCCGTACCACACCGACTGCCCGGTCTGGCGATCGAGGACCTGCACGTTGAGGCCGCCCTCGCTCTTCGGAAACGAATTCGAGCCTGAGAGCTTGGCGCGGGCGTACACACCGATGTCATAGCTGACGAGCACGTCGGCGCTCTCGGCGGACGCCTCCTCGTAGCCACGCGCCACGAGCTGGTCGCGAATCGCCTGCTCGAGGATCCGACCGCCCTCCGACGCCGCCACCTTCTCGCGCTTGGGCGCGAAGGCGAAGCTGTCCACGGACGCGAAGTCGTAGCGAGTATCGAATTTCGCGTCAGTCCTGTAGCGCTGGCCCGCACAGCCCACACCCCCGACCAGAGCCAGGATGGACGCCGTCACCAGCACGGTACGCACGGATTTCATCGGCTCTAGCTCCGTCGGCGATGTATGTACCCAATTCTGCCCCGCCTGGACCGAATCTGCGAGGGGCACTGCCCAAACAACTTGCTGGCGCCACCGGAGGATCAGGTACCCGCTTCGACCGGCGTTCCCGCTGCGCTGCTCTCCTCGGCTAGCCACGCCGTGCGGAGCACACCCTCCGGCACCTCCTCGCAGCCCTCGAAGGGCGACTTATGGGTGCCGCAGAGCCGGTCCCAGATCGTCGTGTACTGACCGTAGTTGTAGTCGTAATACCAATGGTGGAGCGTATGCCGACCCGTGTTGTTGACCAGGCCCCAACGAACGAAGGACACGCGGTCGTGGATCATCACCGCCCAGACATAGACGACAGAGAGCGAGACCAGATAGACCCAGATATTCAGCGGGAAGAGGAAGGCGCTGATGTGGTGGGGCAGCCCCTGAAGGAAGGAGTCGAAGGGATTGAAGGCCAGCCCGACGAAGGAGGTCGGCTTCTGATACTGGTGATGGATGCGGTGCAGGGGGTTGTAGAGCAGCCGATGGTGGAGCGCGCGGTGGATCCAGTAGATGCACGTCTCCGTGAGCACGAACATCATGATTACACTGAGGATCAGATACCCCCAGCCCATGTCGGCCACCGAGTAATAGATCTGCGAGTGACCCGTCGCGACGTAGTAGTGGATCGGTGCGATCAGAACTGCGTTGCCCACGATGCCGATGATCGACCACTTGATGGCCGAGCGGTTCTCGGCGGGATCGGCCTCGTAGCCGGGGTGGAAGCGACCCTTCCTGAGCACAAAGAAGTAGAGATAGCTCAGACCCGCGAGCAGGAAGAAGAGTGCCACGCCCCCCACCGAGAGGGTGAGGAAGATGATCAGCGGGTGGTCGGGGAGATCCAATAGATACGCGAGCATTCGGGCCTCTCGAAGCCTGGGGGGTGACTCGGATCACGATCGAGCGTGTGTCGAGCGGCGGCGGCCTCGCGCTTCCCCCCGAGCGGGATCGATGGTGGCTCACGCCGCCAACTTAGACGAGTCACGATGTGGGCTCTGACGCCCGAATCGCTGACCAGATCGGAAGAAATGTCGAAATGCCGGCGACGATCGGCCCTATTTCCTCATTCGACCTCGATCCCACCCGCTTCGCGCACCTGCGCGGACCGCCCGCACAACTCTTCTTGGGTCGCGGCTTCGAGCAGGCCCGCTTCGTCGCTGACCGCCCACGTTCGCCCGCCATCCGGTGTCAGACAGGCGATCGTCAGTGCCTCGGGTGTGCCGTCCGAGTAGTGCAGCGCGTAGGTCTCGACCCGGGCAGGTCCCACATACGACTCGTGATACACACGCCTCGGCACGCACTCGTCGCGTGGCACATCCTCGTGCCGATAGCCGTCCGGCGGCGGAGCCGAGGAGAGGACCGAGAAGGCGAGCTTGGTGAAGAAGCCGCCGACACCCGTCACCAGACCGCGAGCGCCCGGCTCGGCGCGCAGACGCTCGATCATGCTGGCCGTGGAGTGGAGCACATAGCTGTTGAAGGGGCCGCCCGCGAATGCGAGCCCACCCGTGACCGTAGAGCGGCGTCCGGGATCGAGCCCCAGCTCGGCTTGCGCGAGCGCAACGGCTGCCGGAAAGCAGCTGTAGAGGTCCAGGTGCTCGACGTCGGCTGCGGAAACGCCCGCCAGCTCGAGCGCGCGAGCGCCCGCCTGCGCGAGCTCCGGTGCGGTCGCGAAGTCCTTTCGGTTCGAGAGCAGCGGCAGCTCGGCCGCCTCGGTCGAGGCGTGCAAGTACACGCGGCGCTCCGGGGCGATGCCCAGCCGATCGGCCAACCGAGAGGAGCAGATCAGCAGGGCCGCGGCCTGATCGACCACCATATTCGCGCACATGCGCTTGGTGTATGGCCAGGCGACGAGGGCATTGTCGGGGCTCGGCGTGGCGATCTCGTCGGCGGAGAGAGGCGCACGGGACCATGCGTGGGGGTTGTCGACGGAGACCTTCGAGAAGCCGGCCCAGAGCTCGGAAATGCGCCGAACGTGGTCGTGCAGGCTCTCGCCGCGGGCATGCCGCATGGCATTCTCGAAGAGCGAGAAGACGGCGGCCGGGCGAGTCAATCCCTTCGTGAGCTCGACCCGATTCGTGAACGGCGACTCACCGCCGAAGTCCAGGTCCGGGGTCGACTCCGGCTGGTCGGTCCAGGCGAGGTCCACGCCTGCACGCCACGCGCGACGCTTGCTGCGCTCGGCCTCGCCGCCCACTATCAGCACGGCCTGCTGGCGACCGGCGGCGATCGCGCAGGCGGCGTGGGCCAGCATACGCTGAACCATCGTGCCGGATATCGGTGCCATGCCCGTGCGGGCACGCGGCGCGCCGAGCCGCTCGCGCAGGATCGCGGCGGGATTCGTATAGCCCCACAGACCGCGAGGCACGTAGATCCCGTCGAGCTGCTCGAGAATCCCCGGCGCTCCGCAGTCCTCCGCGGCGCCGCGTGCCGCCTGCTCCATCAGCGCCAGCGGTTCGGCGCCGGTCGTCGGATCTTCGACTCGCTGCAGAAGCTGGCTGGCGCCCACCAATACCGGAGACCTTGTCGGCAACGTCCCTCAGCCCTCTGCTCGAATCGGGAAGCGATCGAAGTAGAAGTCGAAGCGCCCGCGCAGCGCACCCGGCTCGACCCCGAAATCCGCCTTCAGGTCGTATGCGATGCGGCCGTGCTTGCCGCGGGGATTGGCCTTCATATAAGCATCGAGCTGCCCGCGTGCAGCCTTCGTCATCTCCAGGCCGGCGAGGGCGTAGATCCGCTCGACGATGGCGATGTCGTCCGCCATGAACTCGTGGAAGAGGACGTCGATGCTCTGCCGGGCGGGCAGGAGATCCCTGTCGCGCACGCAGGCACGCAAGAGCTTTTCGACGCGATCGATCCAATAGGTGGCCACCGCCGGCGGATCCACTTGCTTGCGACGGATGCGATCGCCGTAGCTGAGCATGGTGATCGCCGAGGCAATCACCGAGACCGGGTCGCGATGCGTAAGCACGATGGTCGCATCCGGAAACGTCGTCAAGAGCGGGCCGAGCTGCTCCATATGCTGGGGAGACTTCAGGATCCAGCGGTCGGGGCCGCGCAGCCACTGAAGCGCCTGCAGGACCTTCTTCATATATGCATAGGAATCCGTCTGGTCCTGCGCAAGGTAGTAGTCGCGCCAGCGCGGCACCGTGGCGATCCACTCGAGTTCGTACGACGAGAAGTCGAGGCACATCAGCTCGATCTCCTCGTGAACGTGCTCCGGCGCCATATCGTGCATGTTCTTCAGCAGCGGCATCATCATGTCCTGCTGCGCGTAGCTCTCTCGAGAGCGCACCAGACGCGGATCCACGCCGTCTTCGCCCGGCTCTTCGCCCGGCACCGGGATCGGCTCGAGGCTCTCCCAATACTGCAGCGAGCGCAGGCGAGTGTCGGCGGCGACCAGATTCAGCAGATGGGTGGTTCCCGAGCGTGGCAGGCCGCAGATGATGATGGGTCGCTGGATCCTGACGTCGAGGATCTCGGGATGCCGGTGCAGCAGATCCTCGAAGCGCAGCCGGTTCGCCGCGTAGCGGACGATGTCGCGGTGCACCCCGATACGGCCCACAGCACCGAGTCCTGCGTCCTCGTTCACCGCCTGACACCAGAGCCGGAGCCGCTCGCGAAAGTCGTCGGCCCCGAAGTCCGAGAGGCCCGTGCGCTCACGCGCCTCGGAGAGCACGGCCTGCTCGCTGATCTCCACGGGCATCTGCTCGGCGGCCTCGCGCGCCGCCTGCTGGATGGGCGTCAGCTCCGGCTCCAGCAGGTCGTGGATCCGGATCTCCTCGGCGCCGCTCATGCTCCCTCCTCCGATCGCTTCTTCTCCGCCAGCTCGAGCCGCTCGCCGAGCGACCGGCCCTGCTCGCGCAGCCACGACGAGAGCCAGAAGTTCACGCTTTCGGCGTCGAGCCGCGCGTGCGCTTCGATACTGACCTGCAGCGCGCCACGATCGAAGGGAGCCGCGCTCAGCACCACCTCGGCCAGGTGAATCGCCTCCACGGGCTCGCCGGACTCCAATCGCTGGCGCGCGCGCGCCGTGATTGCATCCGGCCCGCCGGCCAGCTCGACCAGATCGCCGTGAATGGCCTCGGCCGGGATCGCGTAGAGCTCGGTCGTGGAGCGATGGTGGAACCAGCCCGCGTAGGTCTCCCAGATGGCGCGCACGCTCCACGACACCTTGCCGTAGCCCTCGCCGACCTCGAGCTCGGGGGGGAGCTGAATCTCGCGCATCAGCGTGTGCACGTCCTTGTGCGCGTTCATGCCCTCGACCGTCGCAGCGTGCACGTACTCGACCGCGTCGCGCAGACGAATCAGCTCACTCTGGATCAGATCGCGGCCCCGGATCGGCAGCCCGTGCCCCACCATCAGCCACTCGGGCTCCAGGGCGCGCACCCGCTCGAGTGACTCGATGAAGCGCGGCGCCTCGCGATAACGATCGCCGCGAATCGTGACCAGGTTGGGGAAGTGCCCGAAGAGGGCGCTGAAGAGATTGCCCGAGAAGCAGATCTTGCGATCGGGCAGCCAGATCGCCATCGAGTCGGCCGTCTCGCCGCCGGGCACGGAGAGCAGCTCGAAGCGCTGTCCACCCAGCTCAAACGCATGCCGATCGTCGAACGTAAGGGTGGCCTCGGGCCGCGACTGCGCGGGGACCGGCTCGTCGGCGTGAGCCCGCGCGTGACGCAGGATCTTTGCGATGGCGTCACGAAACGCGAACGCGCTGCGCGCGGCGCGGAATCCCTTGATGCGCTCGTCGTCGTCCTGTTGCGAAGCCTGGTTTGCGTGGGCGACGATCTCGGTGCCGGGCTCGCGCAGCTGATCGACTCCGCCGACGTGGTCCACATGCCCCTGTGTGAGCAGGATGTAGCGCAGCGGCGAGCGGTCGACGGCGTCGTAGAGGCGCTTGTGGACCGGCGCCTCGAACCCCATGCCGGTATTGATCACCACGCGGCCCTCGGGCGTCACGATCAGGAAGCTGTTGGAGAGCCCCTCGGACAGATAGATGCCGTCGAGAATCTTGCGCGCCTCGCTCTGGTGAGCCGGCTGGATGTCGAAGCCGCCGGGACGGTCGCGGTAGAGAGGCGTGGACTGGGGGGCGGGCATGGGCGGACCTCCGCTGAAGTGGCGAGCAAGATAAGACTCAGGTATTAGTTGCGTCAAGTCGAGATCAGCGGCCCAAGTGCCATCACCGCAGCTCGAGGGAGCCCGCATGTCGGCCGGCCAGCCCACTCAATCCGAACGTCCTTCACCGGCCCTGCGCGCCGATGCTGTGGCGACGCGGGCACGCATCGTCTCCGTGGCCGAGCGACTCTTCGCCGAGCGCGGCATCGACGCGACGTCGCTGGCCGAGATCAACAAGGCCGCCGGTCAGCGCAACCGCTCCGCGGTGCAATACCACTTCGGCAACAAGGAGGGCGTCGTCCACGCCATTCTCGACAAGCACACCCCCGGTATCGAGCAGCGCCGCCACCTGCTGCTCGATGACATCGAGGCAGCCGGCCCGCCCCGGCTGCGTGATCTCGCCGAAGCGCTGGTGGGCCCGGTGGCGGACAAACTCGACGACACCGACGGCGGCGTCGAGTTTCTGCGCATCAACGCCCAGCTGATCGGGCACCCCGCCTTCCCGTTGCTCGATCTGCACACGCGGCGCGTCAATCGCGGCGCCGATCGACTGCAGCGACTGATGGCGGCCGCCGCGCCCGATCTTCCGCAGCCACTCTGG
>JAFDDH010000465.1 GCA_019310975.1 Deltaproteobacteria bacterium
GCCGTAGTAGACGAGGCCGTCGTCGGGCAGGTGGTGGGCGATCAGCCCATTCTCGTGGGCAATGTTGACCAGGTAGGTCCCCACACTGCTGGCGCCCACCAGGTAGCGCTCATCCCCGGTGTGCTGATAGAGCGCAGCCAGGAAGTAGCCCACGCCCGAGGTGCCGTGGGAGAAGTTGGGATGATCGGTGCCGAAGTAGATACGTCCCGTAGGCCACATCAGACCCCCATCGGATTTCTTCGCGCTCGCGAGCGCATGATTCCCGATGGCTCGAGCCAGCTTCTCCGCGCCGGGATGTTTCAACTCCCTGCTGGCGTAGAGCAAGAACAAGCCCACGCCTGCGTCACCCAGCATCACTTCGGGTGCACTGCCCCAGGTCGCCCCGGACTCGTCGATGTGCTGATCGGTGTGGTGATCGCGCAGCAGCAGATCCACGACTCTCAGCGCGGCAGCGCGATACGACTCGTCACCGGTAACGCGGTACATCTCACCCAGGGCGAAGCCGATGCCCGATACTCCCCAGTAGAGGCTGGCCTGATTGGGATGTCCGAGGCCGTTCGCGGCCGTAAAGGCCGGCATTTCCCCACCCTCAGGCAGGTTGAGCGAGGGGAAGATCTCCAGGAAGCTCAGGTCTCTCTTGATGTACAGCTCGGTGGGCAGGGTCGCAATCAGATAGCCGGCTCCGTCCCTCGCCTCCTGCAGGAAGGCCGGGTCGCCCGTCTGCTGGTACAGCTCGAGATAGAAGAGGATGACTCCCGCAGAGCCGTAGTAGAGGTTCCCGTTGGTAACGGGATGGTCGTCCTTCTCGCTCTTCGAGCGCCAGATCTTCCCCGTCTTGGTGACGGTCGCCTGCCGCCGCAGCCAGCGTTCGGTACGCAACGCGTAGTCGAGGAAAGCAGGGTCCTCCGTCTGCACCGGGGCCAGCGCTGGAGTCGGTGCAGCGCCGATCGATGAAAGGGGTGCCGCCACCAGCAGTATCAAGGCCGATTGCAACACCACCCAGTAGGGATCGCTTTTCCTATGCATGACCGATCTCGGGAGTATACTCGAGGATCCTGTTTCGCATCAGGGATTCCGCTCGTCGTGCAAGGGGAGGGCGTCAGCATGCAGAAGCTCGCAGGAAAGGTGGCGGTGGTAACGGGTGCGGGAAGCGGCATCGGGGCGGGCACGGCCCGAGCATGTGCCGCCGCCGGCATGAAGGTGGTCATCGCGGATCTCCGCCTGCCCGAGGCAGAGCGTGTGCGAGACGAGCTGGTCGCCGCGGGTGCGGACGCGATCGCGGTCGCGACCGATGTGGCCGAGCTCGATTCCGTAGTGGCGCTGGCAGACCGGGTGGAAGAGAGCTTCGGAGCCGTCCACCTGGTATGCAACAACGCCGGCGTGTGGCTGGGTGCGTTGATGCAGGAAGCCGACATCAAGGACTGGCGGTGGCTGATCAACGTGAATCTCTATGGCGTGATCCATGGCATCGAGGTTTTTCTTCCCCGGCTGCTCTCTCGAGGAGAGGGGCACATCGTCAACACCGCATCCCTGGGCGGCTTTCTGGCTTCGCCGCCGCGCGGCCTCTACTGCACCACGAAGTTCGCCGTCGTCGGGTTGAGCGAGGCTCTGCTGCTGGAGCTCGCCGGCACCGGAGTCGGGGTCTCTCTGCTCTGTCCGGGTCTGGTGGACACCCATATCATGGAGTCGGAGCAGGTGCGTCCCGAAGCGCTCAGGACGGGAAGGGCGCCTGCTGCCGCGGAGGAAGACGAGGAAGCCGGCATGGACCCCGACGAGGTCGGCCGAAGAGTGGTGGATGCGGTCCGTGAAGACGAGTTCTACATCATCACCCACGACGAGCATCGCGAGTACATGAAGCTGCGCTTCGATGGAATCCTGGCTGCCATGGACCGCCACGCCGAACGCTATCGCTCCTGAGGGCAGGGCGGTCAGGGGCTGTACCAGATCGGAGAAGTGTAGGCGCGATCCTGGACGACGAGCTTCGTCTCGGGCGGGAGCTCGGTTCCGAGGCGGACAGCGTCGTAGGCCGTCCAGCGTGGGGTCGGGATCTCGATGACCCGG